>JASJCD010000043.1 GCA_030066135.1 Desulfobacterales bacterium
TGTGTCGACCGTTGACAATGGCTTCCGTTGGGGAGATGACCTTTTCCATCACCACATTGACTGATTCAAGCCCGCATTCAGCCAGTGCCTGCCGTGTTGCCACCAAGCTTTCAAATTTATCGAAGAGGGTCATTTTAATTTTCCCCGGTAAGACGTTCGAGCTGCAAAGCCAGGTCTTTTATCGTTCGGATGTCCGCGAGAACGTTGAGCGGGACCGATATATCAAATCGATCCTCGACATCCTCCATTAAATTCATGACTTTGAGCGAATCGAATTCAAGATCGGATACGAGATCGGTATCTTCTGTAATCTCGACATCTTGCGAGACAGTTTCCCTGATCGCAGAAATAACCTGCGAAACAATATCTTCATACGTCGGCATGTTGCGTCCCTCTGGTCGTTCTATTGGTTTTATCTGCAATAATGTTCAGATAAACAAGCGTTTTTCTGATGCCTTCGGCCAAGTCTGTGTGCGGTTGCCACCCTGTTGCCTTTGAAAAAACCGCGTTGTCGCAAGTCCAGTCAGGGTGTTCAAGCTCGCGGACTTTACCGGGCGTCAGCATGGGCGCATATCCGCAAACCCTGGCGGCACCCAGATTGACGATCGCCGCGGTGCGGATCATCAACCGGGGCAGCGTGAAGCTTAATACGTGTCGCGCCGCCACCCGCGAAACCGTTTGAACGACCTCACCCCAGCCATAACCGCCGGCGTGCCCATCATGCAGTTCAAAGGTTGAACGCTGCCAATGATCCTGCTCGAGCAACGCCACAATCGCGTCCGTCAGGTCATCGATATACAGCATCGAAAATCTCGATGCCCGTGATGATGAAGCCTGCGGCGCAAATCCCCTGCACATCCACCGCAACAGGGGCGAGATTTCACGATCTCCGGGGCCGTATACCGCCGGTGGCCGCAGAACAGCCCATTCCAGCGCGCTTCCGTCCGATTCGAGGGCCTTTTCTCCCAGACGCTTGCTGGCCGCGTAGTACGAAAGCTGGGGTTCGCGCGCCGTCAGGGACGACAACAATAAAAAACGTGGCGAGGGGTGCATTTGCCTCGCAGCTTGCACCATTCGCGCCACGCCGTCTGTGTTGACCTTCTCGAAATGTCGCCATTCGGAGCCGCGGACAACGCCCGCAGCGTGAATGACCGTATCGCTGCCGCTCAGCAGCCGCGCCAAGCTTTCAGGATCATCGAGTCGACCCTCTACCCACCGGAGGGTCTGATCCGACCCGTTTCTGCCGGCCCCGTTTCCCCGATAAAATGCGCGTACATGATAGCCTGCAGATCGCAACCGCTTTATCAGTGCCGTACCGATAAAGCCGGTCGCCCCTGTCAGGGCGATAACTCTGGGCATGGTGGATTATAAGGAAAAACCCCGTCCTTTATCGATGGCCCACCGCTGCGCTGATGATTCTGTGCTGGTAGTTACAGGCCTGGGCATTAACACCAGGGGGTTCGGTCTTGCCGTCCGCGACGCGTCGCAGAAAATCGCGTTTGGCACCGGAGCGGGACAGTTTGCCGGAGGTCGTCCGGGGCAGGGTATTGCGGGGCACGAGTTCAATATAGCACTCAATACCAAGCTCGTTGCAGACCATTCCCTGCAGGTTTTCCACAAGCGACGCCCGCTTGCCTGCATCCGCGATACGGCATTCGATGACCAACACCGCCTTGTCTTCACCGTCATCACCGATTACCGAAAAGGCCGAAGCGTCCCCCGTGCGAACTTCCGGCTGGTTCTCGGCAAGATATTCGAGATCCTGGGGCCATATATTCCGCCCGTTGATAATGATGAGATCTTTTTTGCGCCCCGTTAGGATCACACTTTCGTCGGCGATATAAGCGAGATCACCCGTATTGAGCCAGCCTTCGTCCGAGAGAACTTCCCGTGAGAGGTCTTTCTCGCCAAAGTATCCCGACATCACGCTCGGGCCTTTGACGTAGAGCGTGCCCACATGACGATCGGGTAAGGTATTGCCCTTGTCATCGCGAACCTCGACGGCATGGCCGGGCAGAGCGAATCCACATTTGACAAATTCCCTGGCATCTGTGTTTCGGGTGGTCGGTTTCAAGGCCGGAAACGCCCTCTGGGTCATTGCCAGCGTTTCGGCTTCGACTTCGTCGACCTGGATACCCTGCCCCAGAGGTGAAAAACTCACGGCCAGCGAGCACTCCGCCATGCCGTAACAGGCTAGAAAGGCGCCGGGGTTGAACCCGCTGGGCGCCAGCATTTCCGAGAAGGCCAATAAAGGCTGCGCCCGAATGGTTTCCGCCCCCACGCCGGCAACCCGCCAGGAGCTCAGATCGTATTTATCCAGATCGCTCTCGCGCAACCGCTGCATACAGAGTTCAAACCCGAAGGGCGGGCTGAAAGAGATCGAGGCCCTGTTCTTGGTTATCAATGACAGCCAGAGCCGGGGCCGCATGGCGAAATCGCGCGTCCGCAAATAGTCAACTGAAACCTGGGCGGCCATGGGCGAAAGCACCAACCCGACCAACCCCATGTCGTGGTAGTAAGGCAGCCAGGATATGGCTCGATCGCCAGGTCTGATTTTAACCCCGTTGCGTACGATATGCCCCAGATTGTTCATGACCGTTCGGTTCGTGATCATGACACCACGGGGGAACTGCGTACTGCCGGAAGTATACTGCAGATAAGCCAGCTCATCCGGGCCGGAAGGCACCAGTTCAGAGCGGCATTCCGGAAGTGCGCGCAGGGAATCTGCGGTTCCGATGTAAGACAAGGGAAGTTCTTCCGCCGCTTCGCGTAAAAAAGATAAATACGCTTCCGGCGCGATGGCCACTGAAGCACGGCAGTTCATCAGAAGACGTTTCAACTGGGCCACATAGGTGGCATGCCCCCCCAGCCTTAAAGACGCCGGCAGCGGTACCGGCACCATCCCGGCATACTGGCAGGCGTAGAACAACTGGAGAAATCCCGGATCGGTGTCGGCCACAAGCGCCACGCGCGATCCGCGCTCGATTTTCAACCCCTGCAGTCGCTTGGCGATTTCAACGGCGTCTGCTCTGAGCTGGGCGTAGGGAAGTACAAAATCAAGCTGCCCTTTACCATTATAGAAGTTATACCCTGTCTCTCCGCGGGCAGCATAGTCCAGGGCTTCGGTTAAAGTTGAAAAATCGCCGTATCTCAGCTGTAACCCGTTTTTAGTAGGTGTCGCCTCCAACATTAATCAACTTTTCCTTTTCATGTCTTTGCTAGAATCGTTATCCGGTGCCGATCGCCTGATTACTTTTTACACGCTTGTAGGCGCAGCAATTGATTCTTCGCTTGCACCGCATCGATACTGCAAGATTAACAGTCCACATTTTTATCTAAATTTGAGTGTATTGTCAAATACAAGCACTTATATAACATCGTCATTTCGACGTATACCTTTAATCATTTGCCGTGCCGGTGGCAAATTTGGGGCACTTGGTAAACTAAATCCTCGGTAAATGCAAGGGTTTATTCCTGAAAAACAGAAATTCCTTGAAAAACCGTGCAACCTATGAAAAAGTTTGCGGTTATTTGCAAACAGGGCAATTCTCCAATCGGGCGTGGTCGCTAGAATGGGCAATCTACACAGGAGGTCGGGGCCGTGACAGATATCGTCATTGAATCGGTTAATGGCAAGGCCATGCAGCATCTGTTCATCGAATTCCCCGGCCGCGTCTACAAGCGCGATCCGGTCTGGGTGCCACCGCTCGTTTTTGAGCGCAAGCAGTTTCTATCTTCCCACAACCCTTACTTCGAACACGCCCGCCACAAAGCCTGGATCGCTTTTCGCAACGGGAGCCCGGTAGGCCGCATAAGTGCGCAGATAGATGAATTACACCTCGAGCGCTACCAGGATGACACCGGGTTTTACGGCATGCTCGAAGCCGAAGACGACCCAGCGATATTCGCAGCCTTGTTCGGGGCCGCCGAGTCCTGGCTGCGCAAGCAGGGCATACGCCGTGTGCGGGGCCCCTTCAATCTCTCCATTAACCATGAATGCGGGATGCTTGTGGAGGGCTTTCAGACCGCGCCAATGATCATGATGGGCCATGCGCGGCCATATTACGAAGCGCGTATCAACCAGCAGGGATACCAGGGTGAAATCGATATGCTGGCCTATCTGGCCCCAACGGATTTTAATTTTACGCCGGCGATGCAAAACATTATCCGGCGCTATGAAGACACGATCCGTATTCGCTCTTTCGATTTTTCCAAGCTGAATGAAGATCTCGCCATCCTCAAGGATATCTACGAAGACGCCTGGTCGGCCAACTGGGGGTTTCTCCCCTTCACTGCCAAAGAACTCAAGCATCTGGGGAACGATCTCAAACAATTCGTGCCCGAAGAGTTTGTGGCCTTCGCCGAGATCGACGGCCAACCGCTGGGGTTCATCGCGGTGTTCCCCAATCTCTACGAAGCCATGCGTGACCTTAATGGGCGTTTGTTGCCCTTTGGCTGGCTCAAGTTGTTATGGCGCCTGAAAATCGGCGGCATCACCACCCTGCGGGTACCGCTCATGGGGGTCCGCCGCAACTACCATGACAGCCTTACGGGGGCCGCATTGGCTCTCAGCCTGATTGCGCATGTCCAAAAGGTGGCCCTCAAGCGCGCCTACAAGCAGGTCGAAATGTCCTGGATCCTGGAAGACAATGCAGGTATGCGCAATATGATCGAAAACATCGGCGGAACGGCCTACAAACGCTACCGCGTTTTTACCAAGCCCCTTTAAGTTTTCTATATAATAAGGATACCAACCGCCATGCCGGCCCAGCCCCCACGATTCTCGGCGATTGTTCTGGCCGCCGATCGCGGCCATCCCGACCCGGTTGCCCAGGCATCCGGCGCTAGCTGTAAAGCCATGGCCCCGGTGGGAGGGACCCCGATGTTGGTTCGGGTGCTCGAGGCCCTGCGCGCCGCAGAGGCCGTTGATGCGATTGTGCTTTGCGGCCCCCCCCGGGCCGTGATCGACAACGACCCCCTCTTGCAGCAGGTTCTGGCGTCACCCGGGCTTCGATGGCTGCCAAGCCGGCAGTCACCAAGCACAAGTGCCGCCGCCGCCCTGCAAACAATTGAGACGGAAACACCCGTACTGGTAACCACCGCCGACCATGCCCTGCTGACCCCGGCCATGGTGGACCATTTCTGCGGTGAGGCCCTCCTGACCGCGGCCGACGTGACCGTGGCCCTGGCCTCCTATGAAGCCATCATGCGGGCCTACCCGGGCATGCGGCGAACCGCCACCCGGTTTCAGGACGGGCCTTTCTGCGCGTGCAACCTGTTCGCTTTCCTGAACGCCCGCGGCCGCCGGGCCGTAGACTTCTGGCGCCAGGTCGAGGACGAGCGCAAGAAGCCGTGGAAAATGGTCAATAAACTCGGATGGTTGATGGTTTTCAGATACCTTCTGGGCCGCTTGCGCCTTGCCGAGGCCCTTGAGCGCGCTTCGCAACTGCTGGAAATTCGTGCTGCGGCCGTCATGATGCCTTTTCCGGAAGCGGCTGTGGATGTGGATACCCCCTCCGACTGGCATTTCGTGGAGGAACTTGCCCGTCAATCGGATGGATAACCTGCCATGGCATCAGGGCCCGTTAAACCCGAGGGCCTGCCGTGGAAGCCTGCACGGTAACAACCGCCAACCGCAGGACCGACGGGATCCTCACGGGTGGCCGCCAGCTCACGGGTGCAGCTGCGCTGCGGACGGCGCAGACGAGACATCATGATTATCCGGCGCTATATCATCACCGAAATCACCAAACCGGCCACCAATATTCTCATTCTGATGGTGGCGATTTTTGCCAGTTATACCGCCATCACGTATTTGACCGATGCCGTCGGCGGCATGATGGCACCCGGTCAGGTCGGTACGATGATCGGATTGCGCATTGGATTGGCGCTTGAAGTCTTACTCCCCACCACGTTGTATCTATCTGTTATTATTGCCCTGGGAAGGCTTTACAAAGATTCCGAGATGACAGCCCTGGCCGCCTGCGGCATGGGGTCGGCCAACATCGTCTGGCCGGTGATGATGCTGGCCTTGCCGGTTGCCCTGGTGGCCGGTGGGGCCTCACTCTATATCCGCTCGGCGGCCTATCAGCAGATATACGAGTTGCGTTCCCAGGCCCGGGCCGAATTCAGCATCAGCCAGCTTGAATCTGACCGCTTTCTGGAGATTGAAGACGGCCGCTACACTTTTTTCAGCGAAGAAATCGACCGCGACAGGGGTGTCGCCCGGGATGTCTTTCTGCGGGAAAAGAAAAATGACACCTGGGTGATTATTCAAGCCGAAGAGATGTCCGATGGCGGGCGCAACAACAGTGGGCAACCGGTCCTGATTCTGCGCGACGGGTATCGGGTGGAATTCCCGGCATCTGGCAAGGGGGGCCATATCATCCGTTTTGAAAAGGCCCACTACCCCATACTTTCGGGTTCGAAAGCTTCCCGCCGCTATCGGCGCAAGGCGGCCACGACATCGCACCTGCTCCAGTCCGATCGACTGGAGGATGTGGCGGAGCTGCAGTGGCGCCTGTCCACCCCCCTGTCAACGCTTCTCCTGGCGCTTCTCGGCATTCCCCTCAGCCGCACGAATCCGCGCCGGGGCAAATATGCCAAGCTGGGGACAGCCCTGATTATCTTTGCCGTGTATTACCAATTGTTCACCATTGCCAAGACCAATGTGGAAAACGGTACGGTGCATCCGGCGATCGGCATCTGGTGGGTACCGATACTGCTGCTGGCCCTGGTACTCTTTATGCTCTGGCGTACGGGGCGGTTGAGGTCCTGACGGTGGAACGCAAGCAACTCAAAAAAATCGACCGCTATATCGGCCGCAACACCCTCCAGACCGTATTTCTGATGCTGGCGGGTCTGGTATTTCTGTTCAGTTTTCTCGAGTTGCTCTCCCAGTTGAACGATGTGGGCAAAGGCCAGTTCCGCCTTGTGGATGCCTTTGTCTATGTCGCGCTCACCCTACCCCGCCAGGCGGTCATCCTGATGCCCATGGCCGCGCTTTTGGGTTGTACGGTGGCCCTCGGCATGATGGCTGACCATGAGGAACTGACGGCCATGCAGGCCGCCGGAATTTCGGTGCGGCGCATCAGCATGTCCGTGGTGGGCACGAGTATCGTTCTTATGCTGATCGCCGTATTCATATCCGAATTTATCGCCCCGCCATTGGATCAGTACGCGCGTCAGCACCGCTCGGAGGCGCGATACGGAAAAAAGGCCCTGATGTCCAAAAGCGGTTTCTGGGTGCGGCAGGATCAACTCTTCATCCACGTGGCGGGCTCGATCTCAAAAGGGCAGGCCGCGGACATCGAGCTCTATGAAATGGACCCGGATGGTCAGATCGCCCGATTTATGCATGCCCGCACGGCCAAGCTGCAGGAGGATCAGAGCTGGCTGCTCGAGGGTGTTTCCGCGCAGGTTCTTAAAAACGATATCATTCACCACGAGATGATCGGCAAGTACCGCCTGACGGATTTCCTTACCCCCGACCAGATGCAGATCTTCAAGTTACCCCCCGACAGCCTGTCGCTCTCCGATCTCTATGGCTATATTCGCAGCCTCAAGGCGCGTGATCAAAACGTCGAGGCCTACGATCAGGCGTTTTGGCAGAAAATTAGTCAGCCCATATCAACCGCGGTCATGGTGCTTCTGGCACTGACGTTTATTTTCGGTCCGGTGCGCATGCGCTCGGCGGGAAAGCGAATCGCCACCGGGGTCATCGTGGGCATCATGCTTTATCTCCTCAATCAGGTTTTCGTCCACATGGGTCTGCTGTTCAATATCCCCCCTGTGCTTACCGCCATGGTTCCCGTCGGCTTGATCCTCCTTTTCGCCCTTCGACAGCTGGGCCGCACGTTCTAAAAGCCATCTCAAAATTCGGATTTTGGTTCCAGATACGGCTGGCCGCGAATTATCCCGCTTCGCGGGACTTCCCTCCGGACGATTCATTGCTTGTGGGTCGCTACCGGAGGAATACATCGGTATTTCAAGGATGTAAACGAGCGCCCAACACAGATATGGGAGACAAGACTTTTTGGAGATAGCCTCTAATTGCAAGCCGACGGCCTGCAGGGACAGCCCTCCACCCTTCCGATATCAACAGGATCAGGGCGCAATATTGGGGCGGGTATGCCCGAATGACCATGCGGTGGTCACATGTGCAGGGCGGCCATGGCCGCGTGAGGACAGACGATGGTCGTGGGCTTCAACCCGCCAGCCGTCCTTCACCGGCAGAATCGTATAGACACGCACGCAGGCCTTTTTATCAGGGTTGGCAAGGTCGGCCGTTGAGGACGGCAGCCCCAGGACAGGAATCGGCGCGCCAGGACCGGGCAAATCCTTATGGGAATGACGGTGGGTATGACCATGTAAGACCAATTCCGCCCCATACTGGTGCAGGATGGTTCTCAAGGCCTCGGCATCCCGGAGGCTCTTGCGCGGCCTCACCTGCCCCCGCACGATGGGGTGGTGGATCAGTAAAACGCGAAAAAGATGCTGCCGGCCGGTCTGATCCAGAATGGCGGCCAGGCGCCGGCGTTGGTCTTCCCCGAGCCGGCCGGCAGCCGAAAACGGTGGTGTCGGTCGGGCCGATGACAGCCCTATCAGGGCCACCCCTTTTCGAATCCGAACAGCGGGGTACGATGCGGCGTCTGAATTGCGGCCAGAATCCTGGCGGTGATGATCGGCCGCCAGGTATGCCTGCCAGGCATCGCGCCATGCTTTGCGGGCGGATGCCACCATGGCATCGTGATTGCCGGGTATAACGAAAACCTGGTCGGGGGGGCCAATCCGCGCCAGATAGCGCCGGGCGCGCATGCATTCCGCGGGCAGGCCCATATGGGTGAGGTCTCCCGTAACAACGACTTGGTCCGAGGCCAGGGACGGCAGGAATTCCAGCAGCGCGGACAACATCTGCGGGCTATTGATCTTGCCGCGATGCAGCCGCCAGGAAAGATAGCTCAGGCAGCGCTTGTTGAGAAATGATCGCCAGGAAGCACCCCGAGCCTGAAAGAGATGAAAATCCGTCAGGTGCACCAGGTTGAATGGGGCTTGCGGCATGGGATACCTTTATCGGGGTCGTAAGGCCTCAATCGCGGGCAGGGCAATGCAGCAGGCTTTACAAAGCCTTGTCGGACCTATATATAGCATTTTGCTCAAGGATTGCCAATGAAGCCCCGATAACTTCCGGTGATAGTTGCAAATTGGATGCAAGGGCGGATTGATGAAGACCTAACCCCTATTGGGAGATTGCATGTCGAGGACCCAACGCTGCGGTATCGATGGTACCGAAGAAGTTTCACTTTCAACGAACCACTATCCGATGCCGGAAACGTCTCCGGCGTCCGGCCGCTGGCGATTGGGGATCATCAGCAACCCCATCAGCGGCAGCAATCAGCGCAGATTTCCGGCTATCTGCCGCTATATCGATCAACAGCATGACCTGCCGCACCGCATCGTAACCAACGCCGAGGAGGTGAATCGCGCCCTGGAGGATTTGGCCCGTCGGGGTGTCAACCTGATCGCCATCAATGCCGGCGACGGCACCATTCAGGCGGTGCTCACGGCCCTTTTTCACCACCGCCCCTATCAAACCCTGCCATTGCTGGCACTTCTTCGCGGCGGCACCACCAATATGACCGCCAAGGATCTGGGTCTGCGGGGATCCCGCATTCGGTCACTTGAAAACATCCTGGCCTGGTCGCGGACGGGCGGCAAAAACGGATTTATCGTCAGGCGCCCCATTCTCAGGGTCCGGCAACCCACCGGCGGTCTCCCCCTATACGGCCTCTTTTTCGGTGCCGCCAGCATTTATAAAGGCATTAACCTTTTTCATTCACGCATTCACGGCATGGGCTTGCAGGGCAATCCGGCCAATGCGCTGATCCTGGCCCGTTTTCTAATGGCCATCGCGGCCCGGGACTTCAAGGAACTGGGCGCGGCCCGGGCGGCCATCACCATCGACGGCCGTCCGCTGGCGCCTGCGCGCTATCTGCTGATTGTGGCCCACACACTGGAACAGCTGATTTTCGGCATGCAACCCCACTGGGGTAAGGAAGAAGGCGCGCTGCGGTTAACCGCCGTTAGCGCCAGTCCGCGCTATTTTCTGAGGGTCATGGCGGCCATATGCCGGGGCCGACGGTCACGGCTGGCGCGCCCCGAAAACGGGTTCATCAGTCATAATGCCCACGAAATCCGTATGGCCCTGGATGGGGGCTTTGCTGTGGATGGCGAACTGTTCCAGGCCGACGCCCGCCAGGGCGAAGTGGTGCTGGATGCCGGCGGGCAGGCCGCTTTTCTTCAGTTGAGCCGTTAGCCATGTCGGATTCACTTGCGGACATCATCGGACAAAGGGTCAGCCAGCCCGTTTATCCGGCCATTCAGGCTTTGACGGACCATATCCGTGAAAAGACGCCCAATGTCGCGGCCATCCTTTTTTATGGATCCTGCCTGCGTTCCGGGCAGGATATCGGCGGCATGGTCGATCTTTACGTTCTCGTGGACCACTATCGGGAATCCGGCCAGTCCCGCATCTGGTCGGCCCTCAATGCCCTGCTGCCACCCAATGTCTTCTATCTGGAAGTGCCCTTCGAGAACCGGCGCGTAAGGGCCAAGTATGCGATTCTCTCCCTGCACGATTTTGAGCAGGGATCGTCGATGCGCTGGTTTCACTCCTACATCTGGGGAAGATTCTCACAGCCCATTGCGATCGCCTATGCACGCAGCCGGGAGGACAACGACCGCATCACCAAGGCCCTGAAGCAGTCGGTCACAACCTTCATGCAGCGTGCCCTCCCCTGCACCAAATCACCTTTTACGGCGCGGGATCTCTGGTTCAAGGGTCTGTCCCTCAGCTATCGATCGGAATTGCGGGCCGAAAAACCGGAAAAGCTTCATAACCTGGTCGCCATGTTCCAAGACTATTATGAAGTTTTGACCCAGGCCGCCATTTCCCGCCTGCCCTACGATGTAACCATCGACAAGGTGGGTTCTCACTTCCGCTATACGCCCCGCATTTCAAAAGGGCTGCGCTTCAAAGCACGCCAGATATGGCGCCTGCGCTTCCTGCAGGGCAAGATCCTGTCCATCCTGCGGCTGCTGAAAGGCGCCTTCACCTTTACGGGGGGCGTGGCCTATGTTCAATGGAAGATCGAACGCCACTCGGGCGTCAGGGTGGAGGTCCCCTCGCATCTCAGGCGCTTTCCGATCATCGCCGTCGGCTTTCTGGCCTGGCGCACTTACCGGCAGGGCGGGTTTCGATAACCCGCTACCGGCTTGACGGGCGCCGGTGGCCTTCCGATGCATGGCCCACCCACTACCGCGGCCAAGCGCGACTTGCTGGGCAATGGTCGTCTGTTCCCTTAATTCTCCGCCCTATTGTTTCTTGATGTCGACAAAGGCGAAATAGACAAAGGTGGCGGCAAAGAGCAGGCTTATGACGGCCGACCAGAAAATGGAAATCTTTACAAGCTTTTCAGACTGGTAACCATAGATGAACAGCCAGGAGCCCAGAAACAGGCAGACGGCCAGAATGGCCTTGAAAATCGCGTTCATTTCTCCTCCTCGATTAGGACCTGTCCGAAGCGTTTAACCCTCCAGGCGTATTAAGTCAACCTTGCCGGCCCGGCGTGCGGACCACACCCGCTCGGTGACGCCGTTGGCATTCCTGACCCGCAGGACCCATCCCGCCCTGATGGCGCATCCCCCCTAACCCGATTGGAAATCCATGTCATGCCAAGCGCGCAACCGTGTCGCCGGCTGCCACCGCGTCCAATGCGCAGCAGAACGCATTGGAAATGCCGTCCAATGACGCGCCTTTTTTTCTTGCATGCAAGAGTGTAAGCTTTCTTACTTTAATTTTTTATAATTTATTGTTTTTATATTTTTAATTATTTAATTTTTTATTGATTTATTTTTTTATTTATTTTAAGAATTCTTACATGGCGAAAAAGACCTTCTCAACGCGTGTTGCCGAAGACCGCATCAAGGCCCTCAAGCACCTTGCTGTCGATGTGGACAAGTCCCTCGGCGTTTTGCTTGAGGAGGCCATTACGGACCTGGTGCGGAAGTACGAAAAGAAAGGAATTCGATCATGACCGATCGCGTGTCATCCCCGTGCGCCGGCAGATTGAGTGATGCCGATTTCTGTTCATTTGCAGGAAATACCGTTTATCCGTCGGATTGGCAGGAAAAACGCGGGGCTGTTCGCTATCCCCTTGAAGAACCCGTCATTCTGGAGACCGAACAGGGTGAAATGGTGGGCGCCGTGGTCATCAATTACGGTCGACACGGTCTGTATTTCGAGTCGGATTTTCTGGCGGCCAAAGGCACCGTACTCAAGATCCGGAATGAATCGGCCCTTTCGATGCCCTGCCAGGGCGGGTGTAAAGCACAGGTGCGCTGGACACACAAAATCGGCCGGGAAGACAGCGACTACCATTACGGCACGGGCGTCGAATATTGCTGAAGCCGGTAAAAGACGCCCAACAAAGCAGGCGCACACCTGCAGTTGGCTGCAACGCCGAGCGCCATCGGCGCCAGGCCCGTTTGAGGACAGTGGACCGCTATGGCTGGGTCCTTTTAACCTTCTCCCCCTAACGTCATGGAGGCACAAAAATGCCAACCGAAAAGGAAATGATCGCCACCGAGCAGGGTATTGAATGCATCCAGACCATCTGTCTCAGCGAAAAATCAACCGAATGCACATGTCCTAAATGCGGTGCCAAACATCGCGTGAAGATGGCCTGGACCGGTCGGGGCAAGCCGCGCAAGTTCTGCCCGATCTGCAAGCACTATTCGACCTCGATCAACGATGCCGAGCCCTGCAGGGTCAGTTCGCTATCAGCACAGCCTTGATTTAGCCTCTCGGGCGATTCGGCATCCAATCATCTGCGGGTCGAACCGACCGCTCAAAGGGCGGCCCGCAGAGGCTTGATTCCCTTCGGCGTGCCTGGCACGCACGCGTATCCGTGCCGTCCGCCATGGGTTCGCGTCCGATCCACCCTTCGGCGCCAATCACCTGCGGGTGAGGTGCGCGAGGGTTGGTCATTTCTTATTGGCCATTTCCGTCCGGGATGGCCGTCCAGTTTCACGCGTTGGACACCGTCGCACAACACGTCAACCAAGAACCGTTTGGTTCTGATCACCACCTGTCGGTAAAATTTTCAGTCTCCGGGATTCGGATGAGCGGATCGGATCTGGGATGGATCTTGGGGAAGGGATCGATCGGAGCAGCGACGTGCCGTGGTCAACTGACCAGAATCTTCTGCGCCATACCCCGGCCGATGACCAGTTGCCCCCCCTTGAGCCCCAATATGAAGGGGCCGCCCGGGCTGTTGCGCTTGACTTCCACCTCGACGCCGGGAATCAGACCCAGGGCCGCGAGATGGGAGCACATGGACCGTCCACCGTTGACGGATACGAGGCGAACTTTGCGGCCGGAGCCGGCCATTGCAAGCGGTATTTGATCTGTGGGCATGCGCGTTTTCCCGTGTTTCCTGATTTGGGGTGTTTTCGGCTTGCCTAAGTCAATACGGCAGCCTTAATTGGAAGTCAAGAATAATTTGGACTACCTAACATTTTTTTAACCGCACAATATCAAGAAGATAGAGGGCCGTCGAACGCCCGGTCGGATTTCAGCGCCGAGCCTCTGATCAGCGCATCTCCAGGCGGGCCACGGATTCGATATGCCAGGTATGGGGGAACATGTCCACGGGCTGCACTTCGGCCACACGGTAGGTGGAATTCAGTACGGCGATATCACGTGCCAGCGTGGCCGGATTACATGAGACATATACGATGCGCGCCGGCGCCATGGTCATCACCTGGGCCACCACGTCCTTGTGCATCCCGTCGCGCGGCGGGTCGATGATCAACACATCCGGCTTGTGCTTCAACGCCGGCAGAAGCGTGCGCACATCACCGGCCAGAAAGCGACAGTTATCGATGCCGTTGTGCTCGCAATTCCGGTGGGCGTCCTTGATCGCGCTTTCCGTGATTTCAATGCCTGTCACCGTCCGGGCTGCATCTGCCATGAAAATCGAGATCGTTCCGGTGCCGCAGTAAAGGTCGAGTACGCGTTCCGATCCGCCCAAACGGGCATAGGCTTTGGCAATTTCGTAGAGTTTCAAGGCCGCCCGTGTGTTGGTCTGGAAAAAGGAATTGGCCGATATTTCAAATTCATACGGTCCGATACCGTCCCGCAGGCAGTGGTCGCCGGCCAGGGGCCGTTCGTATTCACCGAAGGCCACGGCGGCCTTGCGGGTCGTAATGTTGTTGACCACAGCCGTGACTTGGGGATGCGCGCGCATGATCCGCTCGGCCATGGGTTGAAGCAAGGCCTGGTCCTCGGCGGACGTAATCAGGTTGACCATCCAGCGATCGTGGGCCACCGAGTGGCGCAGCATCAAAAAACGCCAGAAACCCTCATGGCTGCGGAGACCATAGGGCGGCTTTCCGGACTGGCGCATCTCGCGGCGCACCATGCCCAGAAGATCATTGCCCAGATCCGGCTGCAGGAGGCAGGCGCTGGTATCCAGCACTTTGTGAAAGGTTCCCGGGACGTGCAGCCCGAGCGCGAAACTGATGTCCAGATCATCGCGATGCATCTCCTCGGGCAGAAGCCAGCGGCGATCCGAGCACGAAAACTCCATTTTGTTGCGGTAACCGAAGATGGGATCCGCCGGCACCGTCGGATGAACGCGAACGTCCTCGAGCATGCCGATATGCCTCAGCGACTCGGCCACGTGGCGGCGTTTGTATACCAGCTGTTGTGTGTAGCGCAGAAACTGCCACTTGCAACCCCCGCAATGGCCGCTGTAGGGGCAAGGGGCCGGTACCCGGTCGGGCGAGGGGCTCAACAGGCGCAGCAGCCGTGCTTCCGCGTATTGCTTGCGTTTGCGCACGATGCGCGCCTCGACCCTGTCGCCGGTAACGGCCTGATCCACGAAGACGGCCATACCGTCGATGCGGGCGAGCCCCTTGCCGCCGAAAGCCACGTCCTGGATCTCGGTCTCGATGATCTGGCCCTTCTTTACAACCATATGTCTCTCGCTAGCTCCCTGGCGGGCCGGGCATGCGACCCTGTAAAAGGCTTGCCCGGTTGCGTCGTCGCCCCTTTACCAAATCCCAACGTACCATGACAAATGGCGCGAATGGGTATATACTTCCAGCGTTTTGAAATCAATCCCCACCCAGGCGCGGCCTTTGGTCGGAAAGACCGGCGGCGCCGCTCAGCACAGGCCATGCCACAATGCCACTGATATCAACGCCATCGACATTCGAACAGCACAAACTGAGCTTCCCCTGTGACGGGCTGCGCATCGATGCCGTCCTGCACCGCCCGCCAGGCGGCGAATTTCCGGTGGTGGTCGGCTCGCACGGCCTCTTCAGCAACGGCAACTCCCCCAAGCAGACGGCCCTGGCCGAGACACTGAACGCCATGGGGATCGCCTATCTGCGGCTGGACCATCGGGGTTGCGGTCACAGCGAGGGTGAATTCGATACCGTCACGACCCTGGATGGCCGTGTACGCGACCTTATCGAGGCCGTTCGTACACTCAAGCATGTGCTGGGATATCCTTTCCGGCTGGGGCTTTTCGGCAGCAGCCTGGGCGGCACCACCTGCATGGCGGCTGCTTCCGAGCTGAATCCGGATCGAATGGTCACCCTGGCCGCTCCAGTGGACAGCCGTTCACTGCTGGCCAGGGCCCAAGCAAATCCGGCCGGCACCCTGCCCCCCGTGTTTGCCACAGACGCCTTCCAGTTTGACCTGGCCGGCAGGCTGGAAAACCTCGGCAATCTCCTCGTCATCCATGGTGAGGCGGATGAGGTCGTCCCTGTGGAACATGCACGGAAAATCTATGGCGCCAGTCATGACCCCAAACGCTTGCTGATCAATCCGGGAGGTGATCACCGGGTCACCAATCCCCGGCACCAGGAAATTTTTATTGAAGCCTGCCGGAACTGGTTTCAAACCCTGCTAACCGCTCCCACGAGGAAGACTGGATCATGTTGAATGTCAAAGTGGCCCAACTGCCCCCCGAGGACCTGGAAGCGATCCGGAAGTTTGAAAAAACCCTGAGCGGCAATGTCTGCCTGCTGGCGGTTGAAAAAAGCCAAGCCCTCTACGTGCTGGAAGCCAAACTGGGCCCCAACCAGTGGCAGCGCGTGGACCGCACCTACCCGGAAATTAAGGATATAGCGGCTTTTTTTGATCGCCACCAGGATGCCCATGACGCCAAGGCGGCCCTCAAGGCATTTCTCAACTCGGCCGGGGCCCGGCAGATCACCAAGCGCCCCATCCGTATCCGCCTGAGTGTACCCATCATCGACGATTGACCACCGCTCTGAAGGCATCGCGGCAAGCCTCAGGTTACCCTCCGGAAGGGGGCTCGAATTTTCTTTTTAAGGTTAGGGTTTTGGTCCCCTTTGTAGGCATCGACGCGGCGGGCGGGATAAGCGCGCGGACTTGTCTGAGCGAAGCGAAGTTCCGCGCGCGCCGACCGGCGTGGCGATGCGCAGCCTCGGCATCAGGCCGCCCCCCTTCGCAGCGTACTGTTTAGACCATTGCCATGCCGGTCCAGGAAGTCCTTGATCGCGGCAGGGTAATCCGGGGATGTGGAAGCACTACTGTGACCGGCTTGGGGCGCAATGAACAGGCACGCCTGCCCGGGCCGGAAACAAGCCGCCAGCCGGCGGGCAAAAGCCACCGGGAAACGGCGGTCGTTGGCCCCATGGATCACCATCACCGGAATATCCACCTTGCCTGCCAGCCGGCAGGGGTCTGCCCGGTCCAGCCCGCCCCTGTAAAACAGGTTCATCCATCCCAGGATGGCCGGACCGAAACCGCGTCCGAAAACCGGGTGAACCCAGGTATAAAGGCTGAGAAGCGCTTCGCGGGTCCTGGCATAGCACCCCTCGAGGAAAAGCAGACGGATTTTTTCGGGGTTGCGGGACGCGGCAATAAGCGCCCCCCCGGCGCCAGCCGAATGACCGTAGAGCAGGACCGGCGCACCAACCCAGTCCAGGACGGATTCGATATCTTCCGCGAATTTCAAGGCATTCATGAACCGGCAGGGCGATGAGTTGCCATGGTCGCGGGCGCTGTGAATAACCGCCGTGAAACCCCAGCGGGCGAAAACCCGGGCCCGCCCCACCATGCGATCGCGATTACGCCCCCAGCCGTGCATGAAAAGGACGATTCCCCGTGAAGGCCCGTCAGGTAGGATTCGCCAGACCTCAAGACGCTTGCCATCGATGGCGGACAGCACCGTGTCTTCTACCCTTCCCCAATCTGGCTTGTCGACCACCGGTCGTCGGGGGTACTGCTGGACCAAATACGTCAAGATCAGGGTCAGCAGCAGATAAAAGACAACAAGGACTGCCAATGCATAAAGGATTGCCATACCGGGTAACCACACGAGATTTTTCGGGGTCGATGAATTTAAAATTGACTGTGCTTCGAAATCAGCAGAGAAACAATGCCTATAGCGGAAATCCGAAATGAATGGCAAGCGGGAATCGTCAGCTTCGACGTCTTTTGAAATCTGTAAAGCTATATTTGTATTGAATTTAAATATGGTTTGGCTTTAAGGCGCAAATTCAGA
>JASJCD010000044.1 GCA_030066135.1 Desulfobacterales bacterium
TCTTTCCCTGTTACTCCACGATTTCACTGACAACCCCGGCACCGACCGTACGCCCGCCTTCGCGGATCGCAAAGCGAAGCTCCTTCTCCATCGCAATCGGCGTAATCAACTCCGCATCGATCGCAACGTTGTCACCGGGCATCACCATCTCAATGCCTTCCGGCAGCGTCAAAACGCCCGTCACGTCCGTCGTCCGAAAATAAAACTGCGGACGATAGCCGTTGAAAAACGGCGTGTGACGACCACCCTCTTCCTTGCTCAATATGTAGCACTCCGCCTTGAACTTCGTGTGCGGCGTAATCGATCCCGGCTCCGCAACCACCTGCCCGCGCTCAACCTCGTCGCGCTTCGTGCCGCGCAACAAAACGCCAATGTTATCCCCCGCGCGACCCTCGTCCAAAAGCTTGCGGAACATCTCCACACCCGTGCACACCGTCTTGAACGTCGGCCGGATTCCCACAATCTCGATGTTGTCGCTCACGCGGATGATCCCGCGCTCCGCACGACCCGTCACCACCGTGCCGCGTCCCGAGATGCTGAACACATCCTCGATCGGCATCAAAAACGGCTTGTCCACGTCGCGCTCCGGCTCCGGAATAAAATCGTCGATCGCCTCCATCAACTCGAAAATCGGCGCCGCCGCCTCGCTCTCCACATCATCCGACTCCAGCGCCTTCAGCGCGCTGCCGCGGATGATCGGCGTGTCGTCGCCCGGAAACTCGTACTTCGTCAAAAGCTCGCGAAGCTCCATGTCCACCAGCTCGATCAACTCCTCGTCGTCCACCATGTCGCACTTGTTCAAAAACACCACGATGCGCGGTACACCCACCTGACGCGCCAGCAAAATGTGCTCGCGCGTCTGCGGCATCGGACCGTCGTCGGCCGCCACAACCAAAATCGCGCCGTCCATCTGGGCCGCACCCGTGATCATGTTCTTGATGTAGTCCGCATGACCCGGACAG
Source organism: Desulfobacterales bacterium (assembly GCA_030066135.1). Classification (GTDB taxonomy): domain Bacteria; phylum Desulfobacterota; class Desulfobacteria; order Desulfobacterales; family UBA5852; genus JABZFP01. The sequence continues at coordinate 963 of JASJCD010000044.1, forward strand.
TCCACATGCGCATAATGACGATTGGGCGTCTCGTACTCCACATGCGCCGTGGCAATCGTGATCCCGCGCTCCTTCTCCTCCGGCGCCTTGTCAATCTGGTCGAACGGGATAAAATCCGCCATACCCTTCATCTGGTTCAGCTTCGTGATCGCAGCCGTCAGCGTCGTCTTGCCATGATCAATGTGACCAATCGTTCCCACGTTCACATGCGGCTTCGTCCGCTCAAACTTTTGCTTCGCCATCTTCTCTTCCTCCCATACGGGCAAAAATTCGTTTTATCATTTGCGTTACGTCCGGCCGTCTGCGGCCGAAGCGCCAGAAGACGATGTTCTACCGCCAGTTCGTCTAAATTGCGAACCCGGCTGATCGACTACCAGCGAAAATGCGCGAAGGCCTTATTGGCCTCAGCCATGCGGTGGGTGTCTTCCCGCTTCTTAGCGGCCCCCCCGCGATTGTTGGCCGCATCCAGAATCTCGCCGGCCAGACGTGCGGCCATACCCTTTTCGCCGCGCTTACGCGAGAAGTCGATCAGCCAGCGAATACCCAGGGCCTGGCGCCGCGAGTGGCGAACTTCCGTGGGCACCTGGTAGGTCGATCCCCCCACCCGGCGGGATTTGACCTCGATCATCGGCTTGACGTTGTCGAGGGCCTTCTCGAAAACCTTCAGCGGTGCCTCGCTGGTCTTTTGCTCGATGATATCAAAGGCATCGTAGAGCAGGCTTTCGGCCGTGCTCTTCTTCCCGTCGCGCATCACCGAACGGATAAACTTGGCCACCAGAACACTGTTGAATTTGGGATCCGGCAGAACAACCCGCCGTGGGACTTCTCTTCTTCTGGGCATAAGCTACACCATTTTCCATTGAACTATTTGACGTTAGCGGCTCAGGAAACGCCGGCGACCTTACTTGGGCCGCTTGGCACCATACTTGGACCGCCCCTGGCGCCGGTCTTCAACCCCCAGGGTATCCAGCGTCCCGCGCACGATATGGTAGCGCACACCGGGCAAGTCCTTGACACGCCCGCCGCGTACGAGCACAACCGAATGCTCCTGGAGGTTGTGCCCGATCCCGGGAATATAAGCGGTCACTTCGATGCCGGTCGTGAGACGCACACGGGCCACCTTCCGCAGGGCCGAGTTCGGTTTCTTGGGCGTCGAAGTATACACGCGGGTACAGACACCGCGCTTCTGCGGCGCCCCTTTGAGCGCAGGAGTGTTCGTCTTTTTCTGAATCTTCTTCCTGCCTTTGCGAACAAGCTGGTTGATTGTGGGCATATGTTCCCCTTGATTCCGTCGGTTAACAAAATGGCCGAAACGGCAAAAGCGGCATATATACAAGCCCGTCTATCGGTTGTCAAGCCAAATTCGACCTGAAACGGGCGACCGTATGCCATGTTCCGCCGATCGTGTCGGCGGTTAGCGCAGATTGTCGTGTTCGCCGCTAGAGAATGACCTATGCTCTTAGAACGAGTGATCGCCGCAGGCGCGTCGTCCCAGTTAACATACGGTGTGGAGATTGCAATCGCGCCTGCCGCTTGCGCGGCAGGCGATGGGTGCTAATTCTGGTCCACGTGAATCTCGCCGTACATCGGGAATCCGGTGCCGGCTGGAATCAGCCGACCCATGATCACATTTTCCTTGAGTCCCCGCAAATAGTCCACTGTACCTCCGATGGCTGCATCTGTCAACACCTTTGTGGTTTCCTGAAACGATGCCGCCGATATGAAGCTGTCGGTGCTCAGGGAGGCTTTGGTGATGCCCAGAATGAGCGGCTCGGCCAGGGCCGGCTGGCCGCCCTTCTCGATGACCGCCCGGTTGGCCTCTTCAAAAACCACCCGGTCAACCTGCTCTTCGGTGATGAAGTCCGTGTCGCCGACCTCCTGCACCTTCACGCGGCGCATCATCTGGCGCACGATGACCTCAATATGCTTGTCATTGATGCGAACTCCCTGGAGGCGATAGACCTCCTGGACTTCGTCCACGAGGTAGCGTGCCAGCGCCACCTCCCCCTTGATGTTGAGGATATCCTGCGGAATGGCGGCCCCGCCGATCAAGGGTTCGCCGGCGCGCACGTAGTCTCCTTCGTAGACGTTGATGTGCTTGCCGCGCGGGATCAGGTACTCCTTTTTCTCCCCCACGTCCACGGGGGTCACCGTGATTTTCTGTTTGCCCTTCTTGGTGCCCTTGGCGATACTGACGTAACCGTCGATCTCACTCAAAATGGCAATATCTTTGGGTTTACGCACCTCGAACAATTCCGCCACGCGCGGCAGACCACCGGTGATATCCTTGGTTTTGGTCGTGGCCCGCGGCAGCTTGGCGACGATGTCACCGGCGTTGACGGTATCCCCTTCCTCCACCATCAGGATGGCCTCGGTCGGCAGCACGTAGCGCGCCAAACCCGACTGGCTCGGCAGCTTGGCCGTTTTACCGGCATCGTCCTTGATCGAGATCCGCGGACGGGCATCCGCCAGTTTGGACTCGATAATGGTGTGGCTCGATTTGCCGGTCACAGGGTCTACTTTTTCCTGAACCGTCTTGCCGGGCAGAATATCGCCGAATTTGACCGCTCCGTTGACTTCGGTGATGATCGGGGTCGTGAAAGGGTCCCACTGGGCCAGCAGTTGTCCGGCCTCGACCGCTTCGCCATCCTTGATCATAAGGTGGGCACCGAAAATCACAGGAAAGCGTTCACGCTCCCGCCCTCCCTTGTCGAAGATGGCAAACTCGCCGCCCCGACGGTTCATCACCACCAGGTTACCCTCCGAGTTGAGGACCACGTTCAGATCGAGGAACTTGATCTGCCCGTCCACCCGGGCCCTGATGTCGGCCTGCTCGACACGCCGGCTGGCGGTCCCGCCGATATGGAAGGTCCGCATGGTAAGCTGCGTGCCGGGCTCCCCGATGGATTGAGCGGCCAGAATACCGACCGCCTGCCCCTTTTCGACGCGATGTCCGTGGGCCAGATCGCGGCCGTAGCAGGTGGCGCAGACGCCATAGCGCGTGCGGCATGTCAGCACGGATCGAATCTGAACACTGGTGACACCGGAGTCGTCGACCCGGGCCACCGCCGCTTCATCGATCTGCACGCCAGAATTCACCAGGACTTCGTCGGTAAAGGGATCGACGATGTCGTCGACGGCGTAGCGTCCCAGGATGCGCTCGCCCAGACGCTGAATGACCTCGCCGCCTTCCATCAGAGGCTCGACTTCGATACCGACCATGGTGCCGCAGTCTTCTTCGGTGATGACACAATCCTGCGCCACGTCCGCCAGGCGGCGGGTAAGATAACCAGAGTTGGCAGTTTTCAGGGCGGTATCCGCGAGCCCCTTGCGCGCGCCGTGGGTGGAGATGAAGTACTGCAGAACCGAGAGGCCTTCACGGAAATTGGCCTGGATCGGCGTTTCGATGATTTCCCCGGACGGCTTGGCCATGAGGCCGCGCATGCCGGCCAGCTGTCGCATCTGGTCTTTGCTGCCGCGCGCGCCTGAATCGGCCATCATGAAGATCGGGTTGAAGCCGGAGGCTTCATGCCCTCCCGGAGAAGGCGCATTTTTCATGGCCGCCATCATCTCATTGGCAACGTCATCGGTGGCCTTGGCCCAGATATCAACGACTTTGTTGTATTTCTCGCCCTGGGTAATCAGCCCCTCGGTATATTGACGGCTTATTTCGGTGACATTGACCTCGGCCTGCTTGAGGATATCCCATTTTTTTTCGGGGATGATCATGGCATCGATCGAAATCGAGAGACCGCCCTCGGTCGAATAGCGGTAACCGATGTCTTTGAGGCGGTCGGAGAGAATGACCGTGGCCTTGGGCCCCAGCCGCCGGTAGACCAGGTCCACCAGCTCCCGCAGCGCTTTCTTGTCCATGACGTGGTTGACGGCGGTGAAGGGAACGCCCACATCCCGCCGCACGACATGAAAGAAATGCAACCGACCATCAGCCTCGATGCGGGCGGACGTGCCCCCCTGCAGCAGTTGAAAAACAGCCCCGGCATCCCCGTCGGAGAGGCTGAAAACGCCTTGAAGCTCGCTTTGCTTGAGCAGTCCTGTATGCCCCGCATCCAGTCCGCCGGTGGTATCGGCCATCTGATCGGCCAGGGTATTGAATTCGGTGCCGCCGGCCAGTTCCTTTTCGATCTTTTCGGCTTCGGCCTCACTGTCCACGGCGATATGCCGAAACTCCATGACCACGTCGTTGGGCATGATCTCCCAAAGCAGTACCCGACCAACCGTCGTATCGATGCGCTCGCCTTCGGTCCGCAGTTTAACCCGGGTGTGCAGTTCCACCGCCCCGGCATCGTAGGCCTGACGGACCTCATCGGGATTGCTGAAAATTTTGTCCTGGCCGCTAAGCCCCTCGATGCCACGGGTCATGTAGTAGATCCCCAGGACGATATCCTGGCTGGGAACGATGATCGGACTGCCATTGGCCGGCGAGAGAATATTATTACTCGAGAGCATCAGCACCCGGGCTTCGATCTGCGCCTCCACCGAAAGGGGAACGTGGACAGCCATCTGGTCGCCGTCGAAATCGGCGTTAAACGCCGTGCAGACCAGGGGATGAAGCTGGATGGCCTTACCTTCGATCAGGATCGGCTCGAAAGCCTGAATGCCCAGCCGGTGCAGGGTCGGGGCGCGGTTGAGCATCACGGGATACTCCTTGACGACCTCGTCCAAGGTATCCCAGACCTCGGGAATCTCGCGCTCCACCATTTTCTTGGCGCTTTTGACCGTGGAGACCAGGCCCTTCTGCTCCAGGCGGTAGTAGATAAAGGGTTTGAACAGCTCCAGGGCCATTTTCTTCGGCAATCCGCACTGGTGCAGACGTAGATCCGGCCCCACCGTAATCACCGTCCGGCCGGAATAGTCCACGCGTTTACCCAGCAGATTCTGACGGAAGCGGCCCTGCTTGCCCTTGAGGGTGTCGCTCAGCGATTTGAGCGGCCGCTTGTTGGTGCCCGTGATCACGCGACCGTGGCGGCCGTTGTCGAAGAGCACGTCCACGGCCTCCTGCAGCATGCGTTTCTCGTTGCGCACGATGATGTCGGGCGCCTTGAGATCGATCAGGCGCTTAAGCCGGTTGTTGCGATTGATGACACGCCGGTAGAGATCGTTGAGATCGGAGGTGGCGAAGCGGCCGCCCTCCAGCGGCACCAGCGGACGCAGGTCCGGCGGTAGAACCGGAATGACGCTCATGATCATCCAGGAGGGATCCACCCCGGACTTGCGGAAGGCATCCACGATCTTGAGCCGCTTGGCCAGCTTCTGGCGCTTGGCCACCGATCCCGTCTCCCGGACCTCACGGCGCAGCTCGTTGTACAGGGCGTCCAGATCGAGTCCCTCCAAAAGCACCTTGACGGCTTCGGCGCCGATACCGGCCTCAAACTTGTTGCCATAGGCCTCGAGCGCTTCCATGTACTTCTCGTCGGTCAGCAGCTGCCCCTTGGTGAGCGGTGTCTCCTTGGGATCGATGACGATATAGCAATCGAAATAGAGGACCTTCTCCATGTTCTTGAGGGTCAGGTCGAGAAGGTTGCCGATCTTGCTGGGCAGACTTTTCAGAAACCAGATATGCGATACCGGCGTGGCCAGTTCGATGTGCGCCATGCGCTCGCGCCGCACTTTGGACTGGATCACCTCGACGCCGCACTTCTCGCAGATGACGCCGCGGTGCTTCATGCGCTTGTATTTACCGCAGTTGCATTCATAATCCTTGGTCGGACCGAAAATCTTGGCGCAGAACAGCCCGTCACGTTCGGGTTTGAAAGTGCGGTAGTTGATCGTCTCCGGCTTCTTGATCTCGCCGAAGGACCATTTGCGGATTTGCTCCGATGAAGCCAGCGACAGACGGATGCCGTCGTATTTCCGCGGATCGGTGGGCTTTGCAAAGAAATCGTATAACGTTTCCAAAGCGCTCTCCTTATTTTATTCGCCTTCCAGAAGCTGAATATCCAGGCCCAGGGCCTGCAGTTCCTTGGTCATCACCCGAAAGGACTCAGGTAGACCAGGCTCGAGTACATTCTGCCCCTTGACGATTTTCTCATACATGCGCGTGCGTCCGGCCATATCGTCGGACTTCACGGTCAGAAATTCCTGCAGGGCAAAGGCGGCCCCGTAGGCTTCCATGGCCCATACTTCCATTTCACCCAGACGCTGCCCGCCGAACTGCGCCTTGCCGCCCAGCGGCTGCTGGGTCACCAGCGAATAGGGGCCGATGGAGCGGGCATGAATCTTATCGTCGACCAGATGGTGCAGTTTCAGCATGTACATCGTGCCGACGGTAATCTTCTCGTCGAAAGGTTTGCCCGTACGCCCGTCGTGAAGGGTTGCCTGGGCCAGACGCTCATGGCCGGCCTCCTCCAGCAGCGCCTTGATTTCATCTTCCTTGGCACCATCGAATACCGGCGTGGCCATGTGCACGCCGTCCCGATAATGGGCCGCAAAGGTCAGCAGCTCATCATCCTTCATCTTACCGATGGCCTTGACCGTGCGGTTGTCGCTGAAAATCTTTTTGAGCTTGTCACGCAAGGCCTTGGTCTTGCTCTCCTCCAGCATTTCCTGGATCTGGTCACCCAGTCCCTTGGCGGCCAGCCCGAGGTGAATTTCCAGAATCTGACCGACATTCATGCGCGAGGGAACCCCCAGCGGATTGAGCACCATGTCCACCGGCTTGCCGTTTTCGAAATAGGGCAAGTCTTCGACGGGCAGAATTCGGGAGACGACGCCCTTGTTGCCGTGGCGCCCCGCCATCTTGTCGCCCACCGACAGTTTGCGCTTCATGGCCACATAGACCTTGACCATTTTGATGACGCCCGGTGGCAGGTCGTCGCCTTTTTCAAACCGACTGACATGTTGCTCGAAACGCTCCCGGACCGCCTCGGTCAGAAGGCGCGACTGTTCCAGGATCTCATGGATTTCCTCCGTCTGCTGCGGATCTTTGAGAACAACGGTCTCAAGCTGCGACAGTGGGATGTCTTCCAGGATATCAGCCGTGATCACCGCATTTTTGGCGATCAGGATCTTCTTGCCCTTTTTGATGGAGGAGTAGCATTTCTGACCCTCGAGCAGCCTGGTCAGCCGATCGCGCGCCACGCCTTCGATGATGGCGATCTCGTCATCGCGATCTTTTTCACGCCGGTTGATTTCGTCGTCTTCAATCTGCCGGGTGCGGTCGTCTTTGCTGGCCCCGCGGCGCGAAAAAACCTTGGCATCGATCACGATGCCCTGGACACCCGGCGGCACCCGCAGTGAGGTGTCTTTGACATCGCCGGCTTTCTCGCCGAAGATCGCACGCAGCAGTTTCTCTTCGGGCGACAGCTGGGTTTCACCTTTGGGCGTGATCTTGCCCACGAGGATATCGCCCGGTTCGACTTCCGCCCCCAGTCGGATAATACCGCTATCGTCCAGATCTTTGAGAGCCTCATCGCCCACGTTGGGGATGTCCCGCGTGATATCTTCCTTACCCAGCTTGGTATCGCGGGCCACGACCTCGAATTCCTCGATATGCACCGAGGTGTAGACCCCATCGCGTACGAGGCGCTCACTGACCAGAATGGAGTCCTCAAAATTATACCCGCCCCAAGGCATAAAGGCCACGGTCACATTCTTACCGAGGGCCAGTTCGCCCTTGTCGGTGGCGGGCCCGTCGGCAACGATCTGACCCTTGACCACGCGGTCGCCTTTGCGGACGATCGGGCGGTGATTGAAGCAGGTGTTCTGATTGCTGCGCACGAATTTGGAGAGGTTGTAGATCGTAACCGGCTTTTGGGCGCCATTGTCGCCTTCAACCAGATCGTGCCGGATGACAATACGCGAGGCATCCACGTCCACCACTTCTCCGTCACGTCGGGCAACGATGGCAACGCCGGAATCGCGCGCCACGACACTCTCGATTCCAGTGCCGACCAGGGGCGCCTCGCTGATCAACAGCGGTACGGCCTGGCGCTGCATGTTCGAGCCCATCAGGGCGCGGTTGGCGTCGTCGTTTTCAAGGAAAGGAATCAGGGAGGCTGAAACGCTGACCAGCTGGTTGGGGGAGATATCCATCAGCTCGATCTTATCGTTTTCCACCATCATGAATTCGCCGGACACCCGGGAGGTCACCAGCGGGTTGACATAGCGCTTGTCACTGTTGACGGGCGCATTGGCCTGGGCGATGGGATGTTCCTGCTCCTCAAACGCACTCAGAAAACGCACTTCGTCGGTAATTGTGGCATCCTTGACGACACTGTAGGGGGTCTCAATAAAACCGTACTGGTTAACGCGTGCGTAGGTGCTCAGCGAAACGATCAGGCCGATGTTGGGGCCTTCCGGTGTTTCGATCGGGCATATCCGGCCATAATGCGAAGGATGTACGTCGCGCACTTCGAAACCGGCGCGCTCCCGTGTCAGTCCGCCCGGTCCCAGCGCGCTCAAGCGGCGTTTGTGAGTGGTTTCGGACAGCGGATTGGTCTGGTCCATGAATTGCGAGAGCTGGCTGGTGCCAAAGAATTCTTTGACCACGGCCGACACCGGCTTGGGGTTGACCAGATCATGCGGCATCAGGGCGTCGACTTCCTGCAGGCTCATACGCTCTTTGATGGCGCGCTCCATGCGCACCAGACCGATGCGGTACTGGTTTTCGAGCAGTTCACCCACCGCCCGGACGCGCCGGTTGCCGAGATGATCGATATCGTCGACCACCCCCTGGGTGTCGCGCAACTCGATCAGGGTTTTGGCGGTCAGCAGGATGTCTTCCTTGCGCAGAATGCGCAGATTGATATCGCTGTCGATGCCCAGGCGCTGGTTGATCTTCATGCGCCCGACCCCCGAGAGATCATAATAGGTCGATTTAAAGAACAGATTGTCGATGAAATCCTGGGCGACCTCGGGCGTGGCCGGGTTGCCCGGACGCAACCGACGATAAATCTCGATAAGCGCTTCTTCCTTGCTGTCGACCTTGTCGAGCAGCAGGGTTTTGCGGATGGCATCACTGCTGGTGACGCCGTCAATGAACAGGACCTCCAGCGCTTTGATACCGGCATCCCGCAGCTTGGGCAGCATTTCCTCGTCGATGACTTCGTTGATGCCGGCGATCACCTCACCGCTTTTGGGGTGGCAGACCTGCCGGGCCAAAACCTTGCCGATCACGTCTTCTTCACTAATCGGGACTTCTTCGGTATTGGCGGCACTCAGGCGTTTGATGGCGCGCTTTGTGAAAATCCGCCCTTTCTTAACCACCACATCGCCCGTCTCAGGATCCTTCACGTCCCGGCTGGCGCGCTGTCCTTGGAGCAGTGCGGGATTGAACGACTTGAGATAGCGCTTGCCCTTGATGAAGATCCGTTCCTGATTGTAAAAATAATTCAGAAGGTCTTCCGAGGAGAAGCCGAAGGCCTTGAATAGAATCGTAACCGGAAATTTACGCCGGCGATCGATGCGGATATAAACGATATCCTTGGGATCGATTTCCAGATCGATCCAGGAGCCGCGCACCGGGATGATCCGCGAGCTGTAGATAATCTTGCCCGACGAATGGGTTTTGCCCTTGTCGTGATCAAAGAAAACGCCGGAGGAGCGGTGCAGCTGACTGACCACAACCCGTTCGGTCCCGTTGATGATAAAAGTCCCTTTATCCGTCATCAGAGGGATCGTTCCGAAATAGATCTCCTGTTCCTTGATGTCGCGGATGTTGGAAACCCCCGTCTCGGAATCCACGTCGTAGACCACGAGGCGCGCGGTAATGCGCAATGGAATCTCGTAGGTCATCCCCCGATGAATGCACTCCTCGACGCTGTGCTTGACTTCGGCAAACCGGTAGGAAACAAATTCGAGGGATGCGCTTCCGGTAAAATCCTTTATCGGGAAGACAGATTTATAGACGGACTGCAGACCGATTTCTTCCCGTTGCTCGGGGGGAACATCCATCTGCAGAAATCGGCTGTAAGATTCCCGCTGGACCCCGATTAGATCAGGGATCTCAACGATTTGCGGGATTTTACCGAAACTTTTTCGAATTCGCTGCTTGGCCAGTGACATTTCCGACATGGCTTCTCCAGGCAATAATGGGTTTGCGCTTTAGGCGGCCGGGAGGGGGGTGGTTACGCCCCTCCCGGGATGAAGTCCTCGGACTTCGGGCTTACTTGACTTCCACCTGGGCGCCCGCTTCTTCAAGCTGACCCTTGATTTTTTCGGCTTCGTCTTTGGGCACACCTTCCTTGACGGCCTTGGGTGTGCTTTCCACGAGTTCCTTGGCTTCCTTCAGGCCCAGTCCGGTGATGGCCCGGACTTCTTTAATGACCTGAATCTTCTTATCCCCGTGGGCTGTAAGAATAACGTCGAATTCGGTCTTCTCTTCAGCCGCAGCGCCTTCGCCACCGCCCGCGGGCATACCGGCCATCATGGCCACCGGGGCGGCGGCCGAGACACCGAACTTCTCCTCCAGTTCTTTGACCAGTTCCGAAAGATCGAGAACCGACATATTGGCGATGAATTCAATCACATCGTCTTTGGTGATATCAGCCATTTTATGATTTACCTCCAGTTGATTCGAATATTGAATTTAGAAATAAAAATGTCGCATTAAAATTTGGATGCGGTGGCTCAGGCGGCCTCTTTCTGGTCTTTGACCGCATTCAACACGTTGACCAGACGCCGCGGAGCATCGGCCAGGGCACTGACCAGACTCTGCGGCACGGCATTCATTGCCGCGAGCACCTGCGCCAGAAGTTCCTCGCGCGATGGCAGCTTGGACAGGGCTGTGATGGCGCTCAGGTCCAGCAGTTTGCCGTTCATGACACCCGCCTTGATTTCCAGTTTGTCGTTGTCCTTGGCAAACTGGGTCAACACCTTGGCTGGTGCCACGGGATCCGCAAAAGCCAATGCGATCGCGCTGGGGCCCTTGAACGTGTCCGCCAACTGCGCGACATCGGTATCCTGGGAAGCCCTTATGAGCATGGTGTTCTTTACCACCTGATACTCAACTTCGGCCTCGCGCAGTTTACGCCGCAAATCGTTCATCTGGGCAACATCAAGACCCTTGTAATCCGTGACGATGACCACCTGGGCGGTCTCGAACTTTTCACGCAAGGACGCTACGATTTTCTGCTTCTGATCTAATTTCACGAGTACTCAACACCTCCTTTCCCGCATCCCTTTAAACCGGAGGTAACAAGCAAGACGAACAAGCTGCCTCGGTAGGCCGGCTTCCGCCGATTAAACACGTCCTTCGTGAACCTACGGTCTTTGACAGGATAGCTGTAAGATAAAAAAAATCGATGATTGATGCCGGTCTCGCCGGGGTTCAAGCAACCGGCGCCGAACACAGTGTCCATCGGCGCCCCAACGGGCCAAGCGGCCGGATCTATTTGAGCAGTTCCTTGACCTGGGCGACATCCACCTTGAATCCCGGCCCCATTGTGGTTGAAATGGCGACCCCCTTAAGATAGGTCCCCTTGCTGGAAGTCGGTTTGAGTCGCATGATCGTTTCAAGAAAAGCGGTGATGTTCTGAACGATTTTCTCCGTGCCGAAGGACACTTTTCCCATGGGCGCATGTACGATTCCGGCTTTCTCCACCCGGAAGTCGATTTTCCCCGCCTTGAGTTCTTCAATCGCCCGGGCCAGTTCAAAAGTGACCGTACCCGTCTTCGCATTGGGCATCAGCCCCCGGGGCCCCAAGAGCTTGCCGATCTTCCCGACGGTGCCCATCATATCCGGCGTTGCCACGGCCTTGTCGAAGCCGAACCAGCCCCCTTTGATCTTTTCGACCAAATCGTCGTTGCCGACAAAATCAGCGCCGGCCTCCTGGGCCTCCTTCTCCTTCTCACCCTTGGCAAACACCAGAACCTTGACTTCCTTGCCCAACCCGTTGGGGAGCACGACGGTACCGCGAACCATCTGATCGGCATGACGCGGATCGACACCCAGCTTGACCGCGACATCGACGGTTTCGTCAAACTTGGCAAAAGACGATGCCAGGGTGTGTTGCACGGCTTCTTCGAAATTCGACGGCAGCGCCGCCTTCAATTTGTCTCTGGACTGCGTATATTGTTTACCCCGCTTCGGCATTGCTCTTTTCTCACTCCCTTTTGCTAAACGACTTCGATCCCCATGCTGCGTGCCGTGCCGGCAATAATCCGGCAGGCCGCGTCCAAATCATTGGCGTTCAGATCCGGCATTTTCAACTTGGCGATCTCTTCCACCTGCGAACGCGTCACCTTGCCCACACGGTCACGCTTCGGGTCGCCTGCGCCCTTGGCCACCTTGGCCGCCTTTTTTAACAAAACGGCCGCCGGCGGTGTTTTGGTGATAAAGGTGAACGAACGGTCCTGATAAACGGTGATGACCACCGGGATGATCATACCGGCCTCGTTGGCCGTCCGCGCATTGAAAGCCTTGCAGAAATCCATGATATTGACACCGTGCTGCCCCAACGCCGGGCCGATCGGCGGAGAAGGATTGGCTTTACCCGCCTCAACCTGCAATTTGATCATTGCCATTACTTTTTTAGCCATCTTTAATCACTAACTCCTCTTATGCCACGTGTTGCCTGGCGCTTAGATCTTGGTTACCTGAACAAAATCCAGTTCAACCGGAGTTGACCGCCCGAAAATACTGACCAGGACCCTGATCTTGCCTTTCTCGGCATTAACTTCGTCCACCGTGCCGTTGAAATTGGTGAACGGCCCGTCGATGACACGGATCTCATCGCCGGTCTCGAAAAAGTATTTGGGCTGCGGCTTTTCCTTGCCCGCCTCCATACGGTTCAGAATCTGGTTGGCTTCTTCATCGGTGATGGGCGTCGGTTTGTCCCGCCCCCCCAAAAAACCGGTTACCTTGGCCGTATCATTGACGATATGCCAGGTTTCGTCGTCCAGGTGCATATTGACCAGAATGTAGCCGGGGTAGAACTTGCGGGCCGAAGTCTTGCGTTTGCCCTTGACCAGTTCCACGACCTCTTCGGTCGGCACCACCACCTCTCCGAACCGTTCGGGATCGGAAGAATTCTGTATGCGGTCTTCCAGGGACTTCTTAACCTTGTTCTCAAACCCAGAGTAGACGTGAACGATATACCATCTCTTATTTAGGGCCACTTTTTCCTCACATTAGTGCAGGACCAGGCGCACAAGGCTGGCAAGACCCATATCGACCACGCCGAGAAATGCGGAAATGATGAATACCAGAATCAGCACCACGACGGTCGACCCCAATGTCTGCTTGCGGGAGGGCCAGGCGACTTTCTTGAGCTCCACCTTGACTTCGCGGAGAAACTGCATGGACTGCCCCCACCAGCCCTGAATTTTGCCACTGGATTCACCTTTGGTTTTCACGGCGGCCGAGGGACGACGTGTTACGCTGTAGGCTTTTTTCTTGGCGATCGGTGTAACGCTGGCAGCCCCCTCAGAGGTGGCTTCCGGTTGCACCGGCTTCCCGGCCGCCCCATCCTGCTTTTTTTTCTTGGGCCCGGGGCTCTTCTTTCTTTGTAAACGCGCCATGGTTTTTCCACATATGCCTGAAGCGGACCGGGATGATACCCACCCCGCCCTGGAATTCTTCTTTGTGTTCGAAAAAGGTGGCAGGCCAGGAGGGATTCGAACCCCCAACCCTCGGATTTGGAGTCCGATGCTCTACCAATTCGAGCTACTGGCCTGCGAGGGCAAACCGCTTTTCCAAACGCTCCATGCCTCTGACGGCAATCGGACCCCCTACTTCGTTTCCCGGTGGGGCGTATGCTTGCCACAGAAACGGCAATACTTGCTGAATTCAAGTTTGTCCGGTGTCGTCCGTTTGTTTTTGGTCGTCGTATAATTTCTTCGCTTGCACTCTTGGCAGGCAAGGGTCACAATGATTCGCACTTCCTTATCTCCTTAATCGCTTACTCCACGATTTCACTGACAACCCCGGCACCGACCGTACGCCCGCCTTCGCGGATCGCAAAGCGAAGCTCCTTCTCCATCGCAATCGGCGTAATCAACTCCGCATCGATCGCAACGTTGTCACCGGGCATC
>JASJCD010000045.1 GCA_030066135.1 Desulfobacterales bacterium
GGTCCAAGTGCACCTGCTGCAACCGCTGCGGCATGTACTGCCCCTTCGGCATCGATATGGGCATCATGTTCAGCTATACCCGCGGTCTGTGCTTTTCCCAGGGTTTCGTGCCCTGGGAGCTCAAGATCGGTTCGGGCATGCACCGGATCTACCGGGCGCAGATGAACGTGACCACCGAGGACTGGGTCGACACCTGCGAGTGGATGGCCGAGGAATACGAGGAAGACTGGCCCGGCTTGAAGATTCCGGTCGACGTTCAGAATGCCGATATCATCTACACCGTCAATGCGCGCGAACCCAAGCACTACCCGGAAGATCTGGCGGAAGCGGCCATCCTGTTCCACCTGGCCGGCGAGAACTGGACGGTGCCCAGCGAAGGCTGGGAGGAGACCAGCCTGGCCATGTTCGCCGGCGATTGGGCCGCCTGCAAGATGCAGGTCGAAACGGTTTACGACGCCATGGAACGCCTCAACGCCAAACGCATGGTGGTGACCGAATGCGGGCACGCCTACCGGGCCACCGTGCTTGAGGGCCCCTATTGGGCCGGCCGCAAGGACGGCCAGACGCCCATTCCCACGTTTCACTACGTAGAGTGGGTGGCGGAAGCGCTGCGCACCGGCAAGATCAAGATCGATCCGGCCAAGAAAATCAAGGAGCCCGTGACCTATCAGGACTCCTGCAACTACATCCGCAACGCCGGCCTCAAGGATGTGGCCCGTGAGATCATGAGCTACATTGCCGAGGACTTCCGCGAAATGAAGCCCAACAAGGAGCACAACTTCTGCTGTGGTGGCGGCGGTGGCTTGAATGGTATCGGTCGCTACCGGGAACAGCGCAATATCGGCCTCAAGGTCAAACGCGACCAGATCCTGGAGACCGGCTGCAAACTGGTGATCGCTCCCTGCCACAACTGCTGGGACGCCATTCGCGACCTGGAAGAGGAATTCCGCATCGGCATCCGCTGGTCGTTTTTAAAACCGCTTTTGATCCATATGGCGGTGGTGCCCGATCACCTGAAACCGGAGGAATAAAAGGCGCTGAATTTGCTTTGGGCGGCCGGCCCTGCTATGCTGGCAGGGCCATACCACCCACCGGGTCTGCCCATGAACACGGTAACGCTAAAAGCGAATGGGGCGCTCTTCACCGACGGCAATCCCGTCGATGCCGAGCCGCTGCATTGCCTGAGCTTCAAAGTTTTACTGGAGGCGGAGGTGACGGTCCGCAGCCTGTTTGCGATGCTCGAACGCTACCCCCTTCTGACCCGGTTGAACGCCTTTTTCCCCACCTATCTCGAGCAGTACCGGCAAGCCCCGTCGAACGGCTGCCGGTGTGATGATTTCAAGCATATCGAGTTCATCAAAACGGTCGAGATGGTCGGGTTCCCAGGGGAGCCCCGGCTGGAAATCTACAGCTCCCTCAAAGGGGTCGGTGAATCGGAACCCCGGGAGATACGCAATTACGAATTGGAACAGTTACTGGATATGCCCCTGAAGCTTGGCCGACTAAAACACATCGTGTTCGGCGACAAGGTCGACCAGTTCGAGTTCGCAACCGTTTTCAATTTATTCGAGTTTATTGACGGTGTCGTCTGGGAACTCAGCTTCCACGGCACCCTGAGGGCCTGTGCACTAAGGAGGTGACAATGTTTGAGAAGATACTTTTCGCGACCACCGGGACACCGATCTGCGATCATGCGGCCCACGTGGCATTCGACCTGACCAAAAAGTACAAATCCGAACTGACCCTGTTTCACACCCTGGGCGTGCCGTCGCACGGATTCAGTCAGGTGGTCAAAGATCTACGCACGGGCGAGGACACCCACGTCAACGGCGACTACGTAGACTGGGTGCGGGAAGAAATCAAAACCTACTACGCCAAACAGCTCGAAGAAGCCGAGAAAGCCGAAATTGAAGCCGCCGCCGGCGCGCCCCATCGCGAAATTCTGCGCATTGCCCGGAAAAACGATTCCGACTTGATCGTCATGGGGGCCCATTCACGTGAAGAGGACCCCGGGGCCACGCGCTACCGCAATGTGGTCGGCAGTACCATGCAGCGGGTCGCCAAGGGCGCCAAATGCCCGGTATTGATCGTCAGCCGTCCCTGTACCACCTGTCTGTGGTATTTTTCCAATATCGTTTTCGGCACGGACTTTTCCAAGGCCTCCATGTCGGCCTTTAAGTTCGCCTTCCAACTGGCGCGTGAAATTGGTGCCAAGATTCATCTTTTCCACGCCCTCGACATGAGTGCGATCTACGCCGGCAAGGCCGTCAGCCAGGACGACGTCGAAAATGAAATCAAAGCCGCCCATGAACGCATCAAAAAAACCTATGTGTCCCAGATGGGCGACTACGACAATTATGCCATCGAAGTCTGGGAAGGCGTGCCCTATGTCGAGGTGCTCAAGTACACGCGCGAGAACAACGGCGATCTGATCGTCATGGCACACCATACCCGCGAGGTCGCTCCCGAGGACGCCCTGCTGGGCAGCACGGTCGAACAGGTCGTCTTGCGGGCCGCTTGCCCGGTGGCCAGCGTCAACCGGCCCGACAAGGTGAGCTGAGGTCCCAAAGGCTGCGGGGGCGTCGGTGACAACCGCGACGCCCGCACAGGCTTGACCACGTTTGCGGATTCCATTGAAGGTCATGGCCAAGAAGAAGATTCTCGTCGTCGATGATGAAATGGACATGCGGTTCTATGTGACCGCATTGCTGGAAAGCAATGGCTATCAAGCGCTGGCGATGCGGGATGGTAAAACCGGATTGCAGCAGGCCCGCGAGGATCGCCCCGACCTGATTATCCTGGATATCATGATGCCCGGCGACGGCGGCGTGAAGATGTACAGCCGCCTCAAGACGGATCCTGCACTGGCGGATATCCCGGTCATCATGCTCTCGGCAGTGGCGGAACCCAGCTTCCGTCACTTCCTTGCAATGCTGAATACCCAAAACGCTCAACCGGTGCCCGATCCGGCGGCCTATCTGGAGAAACCACTGGATCATGCGCGGCTGCTCGATAGCATTCGGCAGACGATTGGCTGAAACCGGCCGCCCGTCACCCCGGCCCCATTGCTGGCCATCTCCTGCCCCTCCGGCCCTTCGCTGTCCGACGCTTTGCCCTGCAGCCGCTGTCAACCTCCCGATACCCGAACAGGCGTGCATGCATTTGAAAGCGACATGATGGAAATTGAGAAGCGTATTCTAGTGGTCGATGATGAAGAGGATTTGCGTGAAATCCTCCAGATCTACCTGACCGAAATGGGCTATGAAGTCTTGACAGCCGCCGATGGCCAGAAAGGTGTCGATATTTTTCTGGACCAGCGTCCGCCCATCGTCTTGAGCGACATCAAGATGCCGGTCATGGACGGCGTGGAAATGCTGCGGCAGATCAAGGCCGAGGATCCGGAAGCGGAAGTCATCATGATTACCGGCCACGGGGACATGGCCCTGGCCATCGAAAGCCTTAAGCTCGAGGCCGCCGATTTTATTACCAAACCAATCAATGATGACGTTCTTGAAATCGCCCTCCGGCGTGTCAGCGAGAAAATTGCGATGCGCCGCCAGCTGAAAGCATACACCGAAAACCTGGAATCCCTGGTGGAGGAAAAATCGGCGCAGCTCGTTGAGATGGAGCGCCTCACCGCCCTGGGGCAGGCGGTCGAATGTCTGACCACCGCGTTTCTGGACATCGCCGGCGATGTCCGCGCCGGCATGGAGTACTTCAATGAAGTCCCTTGTTTCGTGGCGCTGCACAATCGTCAACTTCAGGTGGTGGCCGCCAACCGTCTCTTTCGTGACCGGCTGGGCGACATGGTGGGACGGCCCAGCTGGGAAATATACGCGGGCCCCTTTGAAGCGCCTGAGGCCTGTCCGGCCGGCCAGACCTTTCAGACGGGAGCGGCCGTGCGAAGCCGTGAGACGATTCGCTACCGGGATGGTCAGACTTACCCGGTGGTGGTGCACACGGCCCCGATTCACAACAGTCGCGGAGAACTGGAGCTGGTGCTGGAAATCTCGGCCGATATTTCCGAAATCGCCCGTTTGCAGGAGGCGCTGCGCACCACCCAGCAGCGCTATCACCAGCTTTTCGAAGAGGTGCCCTGCTATATCGCGGTGGTGGATCGGGAATTTAATATCACGGCAGCCAATCGGCGTTTCCGGGATGAGTTCGGCGAGAATGCCGGTCCGACCTGCTACGAGGTTTACAAAAAGCGTCAACATCCCTGCCGGGACTGTCCGGTGACGGCCACCTTTGAAGACGGTCAAAGCCATCAAACCGAAATGACCGTGACGGCACAAAGCGGCGATCAGCGGAATCTCCTGATCTGGACGGCGCCAATCACCAATGCGGCCGGCGAGACGACCCAGGTCATGGAAATGGCCACCGATATCACCCCGCTGCGGCAGCTCCAGGATCGTCTGGCTTCGCTGGGGCTGATGGTCAGTTCGGTTTCCCACGGTGTCAAAGGCGTGCTGACCGGTATGGACGGCGGTGTCTTCCTGATGAACACTGGTCTGCGTAAGGACAACCGGGAGCAGATTCAGGAAGGCTTCGATATTATGAAGCTCATGACCGAGCGGATTCGCAGCGTCGTCCTGGATGTGCTATACTACGCCAAAGAGCGCGCCCTCAGCCTCGAAACGGTCGTGCTGCCCGGCTTTGTGATCGATGTTGCCGCCATCGTGGAACCGCGTGCGGTGAAGAAGGGAATCACGTTGACTTGCCGTTTTGATCAGGCAGCAGGCCCCATGGTCGTCGACCCGGTGGCCCTGCGCACCGCGTTGATCAATCTGCTGGAGAACGCCGTCGATGCCTGTGGGGAGGATCAATCCGGCCGCGATGCCGAGATCGTTTTTGAGGTCGCCCCGTTCGCCGAAGATGAAGTCGAATTTAAAATCAGCGACAACGGCATCGGGATGGACGCCCAAACCCGTGAAAACCTCTTTGACCTGTTCTATTCGTCCAAGGCCGATAAGGGCACCGGACTGGGGTTGCACATTGCCAAGGCCACTGTCGAGCAGCATAACGGCAGCATTCGGGTGGACGCTGAACCGGGGCAGGGCGCCTGTTTTACAATTCGCCTGCCGCGTCGACCGCGCGGGGACGGTAACGACCGTGAAATGGATTTGAACCGGACCGCAACCTGAATTAAGACCCACCGGACGGCAGGAACCCAGCCGACCGAAGACGCCCCGGCGGCGTGGATCGTCGTATGAAAAGACCGCAGCGTATACGCAATAGCCTGATCACATCCCTCGTCCTGGCAGTGGGGCTCACCCTGCTGGTGAGCATCTCTTCCTGGGCCTATTTCAGCATCCGTCACCAGAATACACGCATGATGCAGATGACGCTCGAGCGCGTCGATCGGCTGAGCAACACGATCAAGCTGGGCACGCATTACGCCATGATGCTGGATTCGGGCGAGGACATCCATCAGATCATCAACAACATCGGCCGTCAGCAGGAAATTGTCTCCATCCGCATCTACAACAAAGAGGGCAGCATCCAGTTCTCCAATCGCCATGCTGAAATCGGCCGCCAGACTACCATTGACTCCGAGGCCTGCAGCATCTGCCATGCGTTCGACCCTCTGCCGGCGGAGCTGCCGTTAACACGTCGCACCCGGGATATACAGATCGACAACCACCAGGCGCTGGGCCTGATCAGCCCCATCTACAATGAACCGGGATGCTCCACGGATACCTGTCACGTACACCCTCCCGAGATCAAGGTGCTGGGGCTGCTGGATGTCGTTTTCTCGCTGGAAGATACCGAAAATGAAATCAAGTTGATGGAAAACGGCGTCATCGGCCTGGCGGCCTTGCTGTTTATCCTCACCTCGGCCATCATCGGCCTGATCATTATGAAGCTCGTCAATCGGCCGATTCGCAACCTTATCGACGAAACCAAACGCATTGCCCGGGGCGAGCGCCGCCGGCAGATCGAATTTGAGCACAGTTTCGAGATCGAGCAGCTGGCCGAGGCTATCAACCAAATGGGCCTGGATATCGAGGAAAAACAGGATGAACTCAACGAACAGCGCAACCGTTTCCGCCAGCTGTTCGAACAGGTCCCCTGTGCGATCACGGTCCAGGACCGCAACTACCGCCTGGTCGAGTACAACCAGGAATTCGAGGACACCTTTGCGCCCAAGCCGGGGGATTTCTGTTATTACGCCTATAAGGGACGGACGGAAAAATGTGAAAACTGCCCGGTGGAGAAAACCTTTAACGACGGCCAGACCCATTACAGCGAAGAGGCCGGTTTTACCAAGGATGGGAAACCCGCCCATTGGATCGTGCGCACCTCACCGCTGCACGACGAAGAGGGCAATGTCGTGGCGGCCATGGAGATGTGCCTGGACATTACCCACAGCCGTCTGTTGGAGAAACAGCTCAAGGAAGCCGAGAAAAAGTACTATGATGTCTTCAACAACATTCCGAATCCGGTCTTCGTGCTGGACGGCGAAACGCTTGAAATTCTCGAGTGTAACCGTAGCGTCACCGCGGTTTACGGCCTGGCTCATCGGGATGTGCTCGGCACCGGCTTCCTGAACCTGTTTATCGAAGAGGACCGCCAGCTTTATGCCAACGCCATCCGTTCGGGCCGGGTGATCGATAGGGCCCGGCACCGCCATAAGGACGGGCGCACCATTTTCGTTACCATTCGCATTTCACTTTCGAAATACAAGGGTCGCGATGTCCTTCTGGTCACCACCGGCGATATCACCAAGCGCCTGGAGGCCGAACAGCAGTTGATTCAGGCCAGCAAGATGGCCACGCTGGGCGAAATGGCTTCGGGTGTGGCCCATGAGCTCAACCAGCCGCTGGCGGTGATCAAGACAGCCGGTTCGATATTGAAAAAGAAACTGGGACGCTCCACGCTGGCTGAAGACGACACTCTCGTGAAAGTGACCAACAAGATCGACGCCAATGTGGACCGGGCTTCGAACATCATCGATCACATGCGCCAGTTCGCCCGTAAATCGGATGCGCGGCTGGAGAAGACCCAGATAAACCTGGTGATCGAAAAAGCCTTCGAGATGTTCGACCAGCAGTTGAAGGTGCGCGGCATCGAGGTGGTCTGGGACAAAACGTCCGATCTGCCCGCCATTCTGGCGGAGCCCAACCGCCTGGAGCAGGTCTTCGTCAATTTGTTTCTCAACGCCCGGGATGCCATCGAAGAAAGATGGGAATTGCATGTCGACGCCAAAGCCGATAAGAAGATCCGTGTTGCTACCCGCCTGGAAGCGGATGTCGTCATGGTTGAAGTCTGTGACGCGGGCTACGGTGTACCGCCGGAGATTGCCGAAAAAATATTCGAGCCGTTTTTTACCACTAAAGAGGTCGGCAAGGGCACGGGATTGGGGCTGTCCATCAGCTACGGGATCGTCAACGAACTGGGCGGTGACATCTCTGTGCGCCCCGGCCCCGAGGGCGGTGCCTGCTTCGTGATCCGTTTTCCGGTCAAGGCCAGACGCAATGGAACGAACCATACTGCTGGTGGATGATGAGCCCGATATCCGGGAAGTTCTGGATATCTATCTGACCGAACTGGGCTACGCCGTGCATACGGCCGAGAACGGTGAGAAAGCGCTGGCCGCCTTTCATCGGACCGTGCCTTCGATTGTCCTTAGCGATATCAAGATGCCCGGCATGGACGGCATTGAACTTCTGCGCCGCATCAAAAGCGAAAATCCCGAAACCGAGGTCATCATGATCACCGGCCATGGCGACATGGATCTGGCGATCGACAGCCTCAAGCTCGAAGCCACGGATTTCATCACCAAACCTGTCAATGACGAGATTCTCGAGTTTGCCCTGCAGCGTGCGGAGGAACGCATCGAAATGCGCCACCGTCTGCGCGCCTATACCGAGAATCTGGAGCAGATGGTCGAAGAGAAAACCTCGCAACTGCTGGAGAGTGAAAAAATGGCGGCCGTGGGGCGCGTGGCCGCGGAGCTGTCCCACACGATCAAGAACATCGCCGGTGCGCTCAAGGGTGGGATCTATGTGCTGGGCCGCGGGATCGAGGACGATAACCGTGAATACCTCCAGCGTGGCTGGGATATGGTGCGCGGCAATGTCGACAAGATCAAGAACCTGTCGCTGGATCTTCTCAATTTCGGCAAGGGCGAGGATCTTCAGCTGACGGTTGCAGACCCGCTGGTTCCGCTGGCGGAGGTCCTGACCCTCCTGCAGCCCAAGGCCGCGGAAAGGGACATTGCCCTGCGGACCGAGCTGGCCGAAGGGTTACCGTCCTGCTGCTTTGATCCTGAATCCATTTATCTCTGTCTGCTCAATCTTGTCCAGAACGCCCTGGAGGCTTTCGACGAGGAAGCCGCCCGATCGGTCGACCGGGAGGTCGTCGTCCGGGCGTTCAAGCCGCCCGGTTGGGCCGTGGCCTTCGCGGTCAGCGACAACGGGCCGGGGATGGACAACGATACCCGCGACCGGCTTTTCAAGGGATTTTTCAGCACCAAGGGTACCCGTGGCACCGGTATCGGGTTGACCATGACCAAACGTATCGTTGAGCGCCACGGAGGCACCATCGAGGTGCTCTCCAGCCGCGGCACCGGCACCCGTTTTACGATCTGCCTGCCGGACAATCCCCAATGACCGCCTATTTTATCCGTCGTTTCCTGCTCGTCATACCGACCTTTATCGGGATTACACTGATGGTGTTCGCCATCACCCGTTTCGTGCCCGGCGGGCCGATCGAGCGCATGATCGCCGAGGCCCAGCGCCTGCAGGTCGAGGGTGGGGGCAGTGCCGCCGTCGGAACCGGGGTCCAGCGCCAGCCCCTTTCGGACGAACAGATCGCGTTTCTAAAGGAATACTACGGCTTCGACAAGCCGCTTCTGAACAGCTACGTGAGCTGGCTGGGCAAAGTGTTGCAGGGCGATCTCGGCACCTCCACGCGCTACCATGATCCGGTCTGGGAAATGATCCGCACCCGCATTCCGATCTCCCTCTATTTCGGTCTGATCACCATGTTCCTGACCTACGGCATTTGCATCCCCCTGGGGATCGTCAAGGCCATCCGGCATCAGACCACCTTTGACAATGCGTCGTCGATCCTGGTTTTTATCGGGTATGCCATCCCCGGCTGGGTCATCGGGATCTATCTACTGGTATGGCTGGCCGGCTGGTGGGACGTTTTTCCATTGGGCAACCTGGTGAGTGAAAACTTCGAAGAACTCAACCTCCTGGAAAAAGCTCTCGATCTTGCCTGGCACTCGGTGCTGCCCCTGATTGCCTATATGATCGGAGCTTTCGCGGGCATGACCTTTCTGATGAAGAACACCCTGATGGACAACCTGGCCGCGGATTACGTCCGTACCGCCATCGCCAAGGGGCTTCCATTTCGACGCGCCGTGTTCGGTCATGCCTTACGCAACAGCTTGATCCCCATCGCCACGACTTTCGGCAACAACATCTCGGTTATTTTGACCGGGTCGTTTCTGGTCGAAAAGGTCTTCAACATCGACGGCATGGGGCTTTTGGGATATGAATCCGTGCTGGAAAGGGACTACCCGGTGGTGCTTGGTGTTCTGGTGATCGCGTCTCTGCTTTTCTTAATCGGCAACATTTTATCCGATATGTGCGTGGCCGCCGTGGATCCAAGGGTCAAGTTCGACTAGCGAGACCGCCGGACGGGGCATCTTGCGGCCCCCGGCAGCGTTCTCGCCGTTTGCCGGTCCTCGACGCAGCAGGCTACGCCTGCGGCCGTCAAAGCGACTGCGGCCTTGCCGGGAACCCCAATCTACCCCGTCCGGCGGCCTCGCGTTTGGCTTTGTCCGGAAGGTTTCATTTTGTGGGCGCGGGGCATCTTGTGGCCCCCGGCGGCGTTCTCGCCGTTTGCCGGTCCTCGACGCAGCAGGCTACGCCTGTGGCCGTCAAAGCGACTGCGGCCTTGCCGGGAGCCCCAATCTACCCCGTCCGGCGGCCTTGCATTAAGCTTTGTCCGGAAGGTTTCATTTTGTGGGCGTGGGGCATCTTGCGGTCCCCGGAGGCGTCCCGTACTTACAATTGACGACAACGGCTCGAAGAAATTATGCGCTTCAGGCTCAATCCACTGACCGTCAAAAAGTTCCGGCGGTTTCAATCCATCCGGCGGGGCTACGTTTCTCTGATTGTCCTGGTGGCCATGATCGCGCTCTCCCTGGGGGCCGAACTGCTGGTCAGCAACCGGGCCCTGGTGGTTTCGTTTGAGGGGCGCTGGTTCTTTCCCACCTACGGTCATCCGCTCCCGGGAACGGTCTTCGGCCTGGAATACCAGCATGAGACCAACTACCGGGAACTGGCGGCACAATTCACCACCGCGGCGGAAGGCAATTGGGTCCTCATGCCGCCTGTGCCCTATAATCCCTACGAGAACGATTTCCGGGAGAACACGCTGCCGCCCACGCCGCCCTCGACGGCGGACCGGCACTTCCTGGGCACGGACGCCTCCGGCCGTGATGTCCTGGCGCGCTTGGTCTATGGGTTCCGTGTGGCCATTTTTTTCTCTCTGGCGCTGCTGGTGGCCACCTACGTCACCGGGATTGGCATCGGTTGCGCCATGGGATATTTCGGAGGGGCCTTCGATCTTTTTTTCCAACGCCTGATCGAGATCTGGTCCTCCGTGCCCAACCTCTACGTCATCATCATCATTGCCTCGGTGGTGATCCCCAATTTCTGGATTCTGTTGGCCATCCTGTGGATTTTCGGCTGGATGGGCATTACCTGGACCATGCGCACGGTGACTTACAAGGAACGGGCCCGGGACTACGTGCTCGCAGCGCGCGCCATGGGCGCCTCCCACGGGCGGATTATCTTACGGCATATTCTGCCGAACACCGTCAGTGTCATTGTTTCCTATATCCCTTTTCAGGTTGCCGGCGGCATCGTATCGCTGGCGGCGCTCGATTTTCTGGGGTTCGGCCTGCCGCCCCCGGAACCGAGCTGGGGCGAACTGCTTCAGCAGGGCTGGGCCAATCTGAGCGCTTGGTGGCTGTCGGGGTCTGTTGTGGCGTCCATGGTGTTGACGCTGGTGCTGGTGACATTTATCGGTGAGGCGGTGAGGGAGGCCCTGGACCCCAAGATGCACACGACCTACGAGTGATGGCTTCGTAATACGTCCAATACCGGCGTTGCGCCAACCTCCTCGTCGCTGCGGCGTACCTGGTGTACGCCTCACTCCTCGGCATTGGCGCGCCTTGGTCTTGAACGGATTACGAAGCCATCGATAAAGATGTCCCGCCTGAACGGACACGAGAGCATGATCACCCAATACCGGCGTTGCGTTGATATCGCCCCGCGCCGTGTCTTGGACGGATTACAAAGCCGTCAACAGAGATGCCCCGTCTGAACGGGCACGAAAGCATATTGTCGGAGAAATTTTGGTGATTGATAGGTTGACCAAGCAAAGAGTATCCAGGTTTATGATGGGCGCAGGTTTGCTAGTGCTGCTGACGCTCTTCGGCTGTTCACCGGGGGCGGAGCAGAAGGTGACGGCGATCGAAACGCCGCCCTGTGAGGTCAAACCGACCTATGCGCACGAAAGCCTGCCCGAAGGGATCGAATGGCTGACCAACGCCGGCGATCCGGTTTTTGCTTCGCCGCAGGCGGTCAAGGGCGGAACCTATCATGATGCCCTGTCGAGTTTTCCGTTGACCTTCCGGGTGGTGGGCCCCGACTCCAATTCCAGCTTCCGCGGCGCCATCCTGGGCAACCAGCTCGGGCTGATCGGCATCCATCCCAACACCCGTAATATCATACCGGAGCTGGCCACCCACTGGGCCTACGGGGACGACAAGAAAACCATGTATTTCAAGCTGGACCCCGAGGCCCGCTGGTCGGACGGCCATCCGGTAACGGCCGACGATTTTGTCTACACCCTGGAATTCATGCGCTCCAAGCACATCGTGGCGCCCTGGTACAACGACTACTACACCAAGGAGATCGATCGCGTCATCGTCTACGACGACCAGACCTTTGCCATCGTCGGCACCAAGGCCCAGCCGGACCTGCATCTCAAAATCACCCTGGCGCCGACGCCGCGTCACTTCTACTGCGAACTCGACGAAAATTTCGTGCGGGACTACAACTGGCGCATCGCTCCCAATACCGGCGCCTACCAGATGACGCGCTTCAAAAAAGGGCGTTATGTCGTGTTCGAGCGCAAAAAGGACTGGTGGGCCCGGGACCGGCGCTATTTTAAAAACCGCTTCAACGTGGACCGCGTGCGCTATACGGTCATTCGCGATGTCAACTTGCAGTGGGAGTATTTCCTGAAGGCCAAACTGGACAACTTCGGCCTGACCATGCCCCAGTTCTGGCATATCAAGAGTGACCACCCGGTGTTCCACAAGGGCTATGTCGAGCGGATCTGGTTTTTCAACGATACGCCCCAGTCGGCCCAGGGGCTGTGGCTCAACCTGGACCGTGGCGTCTTCAAGGATCTCCGCGTGCGCGAGGCCTTTGCGCATGCCATGAATATCGAAAAGGTCATTGCCAAAGTGCTGCGCAACGACTACTTCCGCCTGGAAAGCGCCTATGTGGGCTACGGCCTCTATTCGAACGACGGGGTCAAGGCGCGGCGCTTCAACCTCGCCAAGGTCGAAGCGCTTATGCGGGATGCCGGCTGGCAGCGGGGGCCGGACGGCATCTGGCAGGCAGACGGCCAACGCTATTCCGTGGAAGTGTCTTACAGCCGCGAGGAGCACACGCCGCGCCTGGTGGTGCTCAAGGAGGAAGCCCGCAAGGCGGGCATCGAACTGCGCCTCCAGCGCCTGGATCCGGCGGCCCAGTACAAGAAAGTGCTGGAAAAACGCCACGACGTGGGCTGGCTGGGCTGGAGCACCGGAATGCGGCCCCATTTCTGGGAGTTCTGGCACTCGGTCAATGCCCACAAACCCCAGACCAACAACGTGACCAATACGGACGATGCCGAACTGGACCGGTTGATCGACCGCTACCGCGATTCGCTCGACGCCGATGAACGCATCGAACTCTCACGCCGGATTCAGACCCGGGTGCACGAACTGGGCGCCTTTGTGCCGACCTTCATGGTGCCCTATTTCCGGGAAGCCTACTGGCGCTGGTGGCGTTTCCCGGGTCCACCGGCCACCCGTGTGTCGGGCAGTCTACTCGCTCCGTTCGGCAGCACCTCCGGTGGCCTGTTCTGGTTCGATGCGGATCTTTACCGGGAAACCCGCGAGGCCAAACGCCAGGGCATCGCCTTCGATCCGGTGACCGTCAAAGACGCGACTTTCAAGATTGGTTCCTGATTATGGATACACCCCTTTTAGAGATCGACCAGTTGACCACCGCCTTCGACACCGAGGAGGGGCGGCTGCGGGCCGTGGACGGCATCAGTTTCAGCCTGGCGGCGGGGCGTACCCTGGGGCTGGTGGGGGAGTCCGGCTGCGGCAAGAGTGTGACGGCCCTGTCCGTCATGCGCCTGCTGCCCCAGCCCGCGGGACGGATCGAATCCGGACGCATCTTGTTCAAGGGTGAAGACATCGTCCGCCTTTCGGCCAACGATATGCACACCCTGCGCGGCAACCGGATGGCGATGATTTTCCAGGAGCCCATGACGGCTTTGAACCCGGTGCACACCATCGGCCGCCAGGTGGGTGAGGTCTACCGGCTGCACTTTCCGGAGATGGACAGCGGGGACGTCGAAAGGGCCGCCACGGAGATGCTGGCCAAGGTCGGTATCCCCGACCCGGCCAGGCGTCTGGGGGAATACCCCCACCAGATCTCCGGCGGGATGCGCCAGCGCGTGATGATTGCCATGGCCCTGGCCTGCCGGCCGGATATTCTGATTGCCGACGAACCCACCACGGCCCTGGATGTGACCATCCAGGCCCAGATACTGGCGCTGATCAGTGAGCTCCAGGCTGAAACCGGTATGGCCGTGATCTTCATCACCCACGACCTGGGGGTCATTGCCGAACTCTGCGACGACGTGGTGGTGATGTATGCCGGCAAGGTGGCCGAGGTGGCCCCGGTGGGTGAACTCTTCCAGAATCCCCGGCATCCCTATACCCGCGGCCTGCTGGCTTCGATTCCCACCCTGGAAACGCCGGCCAAGCAACCACTGCGTGTGATCGAGGGCGTGGTCCCGGGTCTGGACGACCTGCCGCCCGGATGCCGGTTTGCCAACCGTTGCCCACATCGCCAGGCGGTCTGTGAAGAAGCGCCGCCGCCCCTGGAGACGGTGGGGACGGCCCACACCGCGGCCTGCTATTTCGCGACGGCGCTGGATGCCTGGCGGCGCCCGCAGGCCGGGGAAAAGCGGCCGGGAGGCGGAGACGACGGGTCCCGTTGATGGGATCGTCGGACAACGACAGGGGATGACAACCCGATGACGGACAAGCTGCTCGAAGTCGAAAACCTCAAAATGTACTTCCCTGTGCTGGGCGGCGTGCTGCGCCGCCGGGTGGCGCAGGTGTTCGCCGTGGACGGGGTCAGCTTTGCGATCGAGGCAGGCCAGACGTTGGGATTGGTGGGGGAATCCGGCTGCGGCAAGACCACCGTGGGGCGCTGTGTCCTGCGTCTCTACCGGCCCACGGGGGGGCGCTTGCATTTTCAGGGCACCAACCTGATGCAACTGCGGTGGGACGAACTGCGGGCCGTGCGCCGCGATATGCAAATGATCTTCCAGGACCCGTTCGAATCACTCAATTCACGCCATACCGTTCAGGAGATCCTGGAGGAACCCTTCATGATCCACCGCCTGGGCGACGCTGCCGAGCGCGCCGGGCGGGTCCGCCGGCTGCTCGAGCGCGTGGGCCTGTCGCGCAATGCCCTGCTGCGTTTTCCCCACGAGTTCAGCGGCGGGCAGCGCCAGCGTATCGGCATCGCGCGGGCCATCGCCCTGGAGCCGCGGCTGATCGTCTGTGACGAGCCCGTATCGGCCCTGGA
>JASJCD010000046.1 GCA_030066135.1 Desulfobacterales bacterium
CGCAAGCAGGACCGGATCAGGAAATCCGGCGCCCACCAGGACCGCGTGAATGCTGGTCAGAAGACCGACATCATCGTCGACGACGAGAATCGGGGTTTCTTTTGCATTCAATGCGTCCATGGATGCGATCTATATCAGGCTCCTGCAGCGGCATCAAGCGCCCGACCATTGTGATAGCCCACCGCAACGAGGCATGTTTCGACCGAGGTTTCACTCAAGTTTACCCTTCAAACGACGATAAAACACCTAACAGTTCCGGGCCCGACATACCCGGCAACCCCGATTTGAGTCATTTTTCGTATGATTATGGCACGATCAGGATTGACGGATGTGCGCGCCGCAATTGGCATCTTGCAGACGAGCGCCACGGCGGCGGCCATTCTGAACGAACCCCTGTAACCTGAAATGAATCGGACAGGCAATTAAGAGGTCAAAATGGATGTGGCGACAATTATAGGACTGATCAGCGGTACACTCTTGATCCTCAGCGCAATCATTCTGGGCGGCAGTGCGGGAATCTTTATCAATGTTCCCGGGCTCCTGATCGTGTTGGGCGGCTCATTTGCCGCCGCCTGCATCAAATTTACCTTGGCCGACGTACTCAATTCCATCAAAGTCGCCATGAAAGCCTTTATGGTCAAATTAGAAGCGCCGGAAGAGATCATCAAAAAAATGGTCAATTTCGCCCGCATGGCCAAAAAAGAAGGGCTGATCTCCCTCGATCAGGAAAAACCTGACGACCCTTTCATGGCCAAAGCGTTGCGATACCTATCCGACGGCTACGACGAACAGCTTCTGGCCGAAATGCTCAACAAGGATATCAATCTCACGGTCAGCCGCCACACCACCGGCCAGAACGTGTTCAAAGGCATTGGCGATTCGGCGCCGGCTTTCGGCATGATCGGTACCCTTATCGGGCTGGTCCAGATGCTGGCCTCCATGGACGACCCGGCCAGCATCGGTCCTTCCATGGCGGTGGCGCTTCTGACAACCCTCTACGGCGCGTTGATGGCCAATCTTGTATGCCTGCCCCTGGCGGACAAACTGGCACTACGCAGCCAGCAGGAGCAGCAGGTCAAGTTCATTATCCGTGAGGCGGCCGTGGGCATCAATCAGGCTCTTTCGCCCATGGTCCTGGAGGAATCCCTCCGGATTTATTTAGCGCCCAAGGTGCGCAACAAATCCACCGCCAAAGACAGCCCCGCGGAAGAAGTCGGTTAAGCATGCAACCGGACGCCCTACCCAATGGTGCCGCGGAGGAAAAAGGCGCACCCAAATGGGTCGTCACCTTTGGCGATCTCATGAGCCTGCTGCTTTGTTTTTTCGTTCTGCTTTTGTCCTTTTCGGAAATGGATCGGCAGAAGTACAAAATGGTGGCCGGTTCCATGGCACAGGCCTTCGGCGTTCAGCGCAAGGAGCGGGTATTTGAAAGCCCACGGGGCGCCAAAATGGTCGCGCTCAGCTTTGACCAGGATATGGTCCCCAAATTTGATAAAAAGGAATTTATCGCCACCCAGGTCATGGAGAGTCTGGGCGAGGAACTCAAAGAGGCCCTGGAAGGCAAACTGCGTGGGCTCGAAGACCAGATCGAAATCGAGGTCAAAGGCAACCAGACCATCATCCGCCTGTTGGGCGGGGCGACCTTCGATTCCGGCAAGGCGCGTATCAAACCGCGGTTGATTCCGATTCTCAGGGAAATCGGTAAACGCCTCAAAGGCACCGACGGGGATATCATCATTGCCGGTCATACGGATAATGTCCCGGTACGCGGTGGTCCTTTTGAGTCCAATCTCAAGCTGTCGATCGCACGTGCCGCCGAAGTGGCTGAATACATGATCGGCAATGTCAAGATCCCGCCGGATCGAATATCCACCATGGGCTTCGGCGAATACCGTCCGACACATACCAATGAAACGCCCGAGGGGCGTGAAAAAAACAGGCGCGTGGAAATAATCCTGACGGCCATGCCTCAGCCCGTCAAACCCATCTTCGATAACAGCGGTTCGTAATTCGACACCGGCTCCCGTTCACCAAGACAGGGGTTAGCGTGTTCAATCCCGGGTATATGTGGTATTGTTCCGTAGTTAGGCAGCTTGCCCGCGATGAGGGGCCCACCACAATAGCCATGGCGACGACGCCCGGAAATAAAGACCCCTTAAAGGCAGGAAGCGGCCAACCATTTACCCTGCACAGGAATCGATGGGGCCATGCCCGATTCAATTTGGATCATAACGCCGGGAGCGTACACCGATTTTGACGTCGCCACCCTGGGGATCAAGGCCCGGCCGAAAAGGGTGATGGAATACGGCCTTTCCGACATCGGGCGCTATCTCCTGCAGCCCGGTTCGATCGAGGTCGAAAACCAGCTCGTGGGCTGTGAGTGCGACCTGGTGTCGACGAATAGCCGCCGTGTACGGCAGGCCTTGGGGCGCCTCTTCAAAGGGCGACCCCCGAACCGAGACACGGCGGCGCTCAACAAGAAGACATTTCTCGCCCGCAACGTCGTCAAGATACCGAGCCTCAAAGATCGTCAGCTGGCCGGTCACGTCGAGCATCTGCGCGGTATGCTTCAGCCGCTCGATCCCGTGCTGCAGGAAATCGCCGATCTCAACCTCGCGCAATTGGCGGACATCCGCGGGGTTTGTCAAGACGAAGCCGGACACCGCACGCTTTTAACCCTCAAGGGCAGTCTCACCGAGAAGCACCAGTACGTTCGGGATCATCTCCTGAAGCCCGTCCGCACAACGCTGGCCAGTGTCCATATCGCCGACGGTTTATTTGAGATGCGGGGGTGGCGCAGCGGCCTTTTCACGGCCAAGCGCAGGCACCGGCTGCTGCGATTTCATGTCGACGGCAAGTTTTTCGCCTGTCTGCTCAATGCCAAAGACCGCATGGCTTTCTGGATCAATGACCTCAAAAACCTTCACCGCATGGTTCTGCTTCAGCAGGCGGTGGATACCAGTCCACCGCTGGCAGAGGCCTTCAATCAATGCCTGGCTGACGAAGCGCGCCCCATGCGGCTGATGTTTAACCCCAATCTCGACATTGACTATACCCGCAGCCGAATTCCCCAGGTCTACAAGGATCTCTTCTCCTCACTGGATCTGGACATCGAGGTGCAGCGCAATGTGATACGCTCACTGAACCACCACCAGCTGGGTGTCTCTTTCAGTTACGTCACCCAGGAGGGGTTTGGTGACCCGCTCCCCATCACCAATATCTCGGTGATGCACGATTTAAAAGCGCTGGAACCTTTGCGAACAGGAGCCCCCCAGGTGTTTGCCGCGATCAACCAGCGTGCGACCGTCTCCGAAGCGGGAAAATACTACCTTCTGGAGAATATCCGGGGGCGCAGCGATGAAAGCGAACCTTAACGCCAACGACAAAGCCTGGATCAAGGAGTTGCTGCACTACCCCCAGCTGCTGGAGGAGCGCCTCGCCTTTTTCGAGGATACCGGCACCGTCAATATACCGGACGATCCAATCGACCGGGTCATTTTTCAGGACCGGGCCAAGAAGGCCATTCGCAAGATTGCCCACAAGCGCGGCCATATTTTAATGGTGGGGCGTCCGGGCACCGGCAAGTCGATGCTTGCCGGTATGCTCCAAGAAATCCTCGCGCAGTCGCTGGGCGACTATATTCGTCCCCAGGATGCCATCCTGGCTTACCCCGGACGCGACCGTAACCATATTCGCATCGCCTACGAAGATCCCCGGCAGGCGGATCGGCTCCTCGAAGAGCTGCGAATTAAAATCGAAGCCACCGCCGATGCCGGCAAACACTTCAGCTTGATAGATCAGATTAAAAGTGTTCGCCGGCTGAAGCATGCCCTCCTGGCCGCAACCATCGTGCTTGTCGTTGGGGGCTATTTCCTGCCGCCGCTCCTGGTGGGTGCCGGCATCACCGGCATCGGCAGCATTTTTCTTTTTATCCAGGAGAACAACCACCGCGCGCAGGAGAAAATTCAGGAACACAATGCGCCCCCGGTAGCCGCCAACCTGAAACAACTCTACGATATGCTGCCGACCATTATCTATGACCCGCGTGAACACGAACAGCTAATGGCGCGCATTTCCGAACCGAATGCCCGTAACATGAAGGGTGGTTTCCGACACGACCCGTACCAGTCTGGGAATCTTCAGACGCCACCACACCAGCGCGTTTATCTGGGCGCCCATGCCACTTCAGCGATCATTTATATCGATGAGCTGCGCACCTTGATCCGGATTGGTTACATGCCCGAACTTCTGGAAATAATGCAGGAAAAACAATATATTCTGGAAGGCGGGCAGGGAACCGGCAGTGGAGCTGCCGATCGATCCGAGAACTACCTGCGGGCGGACAACATCATTGTGGCCTGCTGCAATCACGACACGGTCGATTACCTGCGATCCGAGGGCGACGGCGCTTTTTTGAGCCGCATCGAAGACAAAGGTGAAATCGTCCATATGGAAAGTGCGGTCGCCGAAACGCCGGACACGATCCGACAGGTCGTGCAGTATGTCAAGCAGGAGGTCAAGCGTATCGAAGAAGAATTTGAAACCGCGTGGGGTGAGGTGATCACCAACGAGGGCATGGCCAGCGTGCGTACGCGTTGTGAACAGATTTTCGGCCGCCGGTTGCCTGCGGACTTCCGCCTGGCATCGCGCGAGTTTACACGCGATGCCGTGATGGAGATCGTGAAAGAATTACGCTGCCGCGCCAACGACGGCAAATTGACAACCATCCTGCGGCCCATCAACGGTATTATCAAAGCGGCGGTTTTCGAAGCGATTTTCAGTAACGCCGAAACCGTGGCGCCGGAACATGTGCGCATCGCGCTCCAGGAGCACCTGAGCCTGGAAGGTTCGATCCACCAGGAGATGAGCCGGCACAAGAAGGACTTGAAGAAATATATCGACTCGATCACCGATTCGATCGGTTATGTCGTTGGTCTGGCCGTGGTATCTTCCAACGCCAGCGGGCAGATGTACGGGCAACCACTGCCCATCCACTGCATGGTGGATGCCGGGGTCGATCGGGTTATCGCTGGTGGAAAGATCGGCGAAATCGCCAAGGCCGCGGCTCAGAACGTCCGCGCTTCGGTCCGGCGCGTGCTGCAGAAAACCGGCGCACCTTATGTCGGCTATGAAATGCACATCGAATACATCCAGGCCCATGGCGGCGTCGAAGGCGACAGCGCGTCGGCCGCCATCGATGTGGCCCTGGTTTCGGACTTTATTCGGATGCCGGTGAACGAAAAGTTTGCCCTGACAGGCTCCCTTACGGGCGATATCATCCTGGCTGTCGGGGGGGTGACCGAGAAACTGCGCTCGGTCATGGATCCGCTTTTGGGTATGGCCGGGGCCTGCATCCCCTGGCAAAACAAGCATGACGTGGAACCGCTGCTGATCAATGCGCCGGTGGAATACGTGCAGATCGACAACATCCCGGGGATCCGCATATTTCGAGAGGAAGCCCGCGAGATGCCCTTCGACATTTTCTTTTGTAAAACCAAATGGCACATATACCGTATCATGATGGGGCTGGACCAGGAAAACGTTGAAACCAGGATGGCCGAACGTTGTCGAAGCGATTACGACCTGCGCAACAGTGCGGCCCAGAGGACAACGACGGTCAATAGCGCCGCACCGTCCGATCCATCCGCCGACGTCGAAAAGTAAGAACCGCTACCCTCAATGTCCCCTGATCAAAATGATAGCCGCTCGGCCTTTCCGCAACAGGCGCCCACACTGCTTGGCGTGGTGCTGGACGCGCTGCCAATCAGCATCGCCATCGTGGACGCGGAGGGCAGGTTGGCGGCCTTAAATTCAGCCTGGCGCCAATTAACGCACCAGTTCACGGGACACGACGTCAAGGTCGGCGATACCGCGATGCTACTGGCGGAAAACGACCCGGAATCAATGTCGGCGCGCATGAACCCCAAACAGGTGGCGGAACTTAACCGGATCATCGACAGTGGCCGGGAGCATTTTGCATGTGATTTCACTGACACCCGCAACAATAAGGAATACTGGTACCGGGTTGATGCCCGTCGCTTGGACCGACCGCCGTGGAAGGCCATTTTAACCGTCAGCGACATTACCAGCCGCAAGCGGGCGGAATTGGCGCTTCGCAGCAGCCAGGACCAGCTCTACCAGGCCCAGAAAATGGAAGCCCTGGGCACCCTGGTGGCGGGTATGGCGCACGAAATCAACAATCCCACCAGCCTGATTTTATTTAACCTGCCCATTGTCGAGCGGGTGTGGCGGGATATACTACCGCACCTGCAACTTTTCTCCCAACAGGGTCGACCCGCTGAATTCGGCGGCTACAAGCTGGATTATTTGGAAAGTCATTTTCAACAGTTGATCCTCGACATGGAATTGGCTGCCAATCGGATATCAAAAATTGTCAAAGATCTTAAAAATTTCTCGCGGCGATCCCAGATCCACGAAAAGGCGCCGGTCGACATCAATGCTGCCGTCACCGCCGCCCTTCGCCTGGCCCAGACCACGATGCGCAAATCCGATGTCGAGCTGACCCTGAACCTCTCCGAAAATCTGCCCCGTATCAACGGCAACCGTACGGCCATCGAGCAGGTCGCCCTGAATGTGGTCATCAATGCGATTCAGGCCATCGAGCACGAGCGGGGCCATATCATCGTCGAAACCGGATATGTGCACGACGAGGACCGTGTTTTTATTGCCGTGCATGACAATGGCCGCGGCATCAACCCCGAAGTCGCGGACAAGCTTTTCGATCCCTTCGTGACGGATAACCAGGGGCGGGGAGGCACGGGGTTGGGACTGGCCGTCAGCTACAATCTGGTGCAGGCGCACGAAGGGCAGATCACCTTCGATGATTCGGATCAAGGCGGTACCGTATTTACCATAACACTACCCGTTGAAACGAAACAAAAATTGCCGCACGTGCTCGTGGTCGATGATGATGCCCCGGTGCGCCGTTTGATTGTGCAGGCGGTCAGCAAAACCGGCCTGTACGCCGTCGATGAGGCCGCCAACGGGGTGGACGGTTTGATAAAAATCGGTTCGCGTCCCCCCGATCTGCTGATACTCGATCTCATGATGCCCGGTATGAACGGCCTGGAGGTGTGCCAGGCCATTCATGGAAAAGAGCCCTTCGCCGCCATGAAAGTGCTGATCACGACCGGTCATCCCCATCACCCCGATCTGGAAAAGATCGCCGCGCTCGGTTTCACCCAAATACATTCCAAACCGATAAATATCACTGCGTTTCGCGCGGCCATCGCCGCAATTATGGCTTAGCATTGCACCGGCATGCGAGCGAGATCGGTATTGCCGCCGAAGGGCTGCCCCTGGTCACAACGCGCCGTAAGATGGCCGCGCCCTGCTAAAGTTTCCCGTCAGGTGGTCGATATTAGGCATGAGACGCGCCAAACTTATTAACGCGTGTGTTTCCACGAAAGGCGCCTTCGGGTTTGAGCCTGAAACGCCGTCAGATCGCCGCATATATGGTCGCGCGGCAACAGACGCCACGCCAGGAGATCGTGGAAAAACACGATAAACCGTAAAGAGTGGATCGCTATGAAGTTTGAATGCCCGCAATGCAAAAAACAGTACGAAGTGCCGGATGACAAACTGCCGCCCAAAAAAAAGGTGTCGTTTCCGTGCCTCAATTGCAAAGAGCGCATCGCCCTTGATCTGGAGGCAATGCGAAACGGTGAAGCGGTCGCGGCAGAAACGGCTTCGGCATCGAAGGAGGCCGCTGGTGATACCGCCCCCACGGCTGAAAACAATGGCGATTTCAGAAAAAAAATTCTGCGGCAGCTCAAAGACCTGCCGCCCATGCCACAGATCGTATTTAAAGCGCGAAGTCTGCTGTCGGACCCGGAGGCGGAGATGAGGGATCTTTCCGCGCTCCTCGAGTCGGATCAGGCCATTGCCACCAAGGTGCTCAAGCTTGCAAACTCAGCTTACTACGGATTGAGCGGCAAGGTGTCTTCGATACGCCATGCCTCCAGCATGTTGGGCTTCAACGCCCTGGGTCAACTGATCTCGATGGTCGGCAGTTCATCCGTTTTGGGCAAAACCCTCAAGGGCTATGACCTGGACTCGGCGGGTGCCTGGCGGCACTCGCTGATGACGGCCAGTGCCTCGCGCATTTTGGCCATGCGCAAAAATCCCGAGCTTGAAAACGATGCTTTCGCAGCCGGCTTGATTCATGATGTCGGCAAACTCGTTCTGGATCGACATGTTGACAACCGTAAAGAGGATTTCGAGCGTCTGACCGAAGGCGGGCGCAATTCGATGCTGGCCGCAGAGCAGCATATTCTCGGCCTGGACCATGCCGAAATCGGTTTCGAGGTCTGTAACCACTGGAATATCCCGGAAAGTATTTCCACGGCCATCAAACACCATCATCAACCGTCCCAAAGCAATGATGATGAGTTGTCCTATATCATCTTCTTGGCCAATTCGATCGCCAACGTGGCCAAGGCCCTGGAGGAAAACGAAAGTATGATGGCCCAGATGGACGGCATCGACGCCCACATGTACATGATCGATGATGATGCTCTGACATTTCTGGAAATGACGGAAAATGACGTACCGGACGTGCTCGCTGAAGCGCGACAGGCAGTCGACAACCTTTCCGAGGAGATGCAGATCCTGGCCGCTTGATCACGCCAGCCAAAGGAAAAGAAATGCACGCATCCACCCGCCATCATCAGAATCCTGAAGCGCCGCTAGCGATCGAAGATGTGCCGATTGCCGATATCATGCATCAGCTTAAAGTGGCCCAGGATATTAATGCCAGCGTCCGCAAGCTCCTATACAACGATAGCGGGAATGATGCCGCTCCGATGGTCTTGGAAAAAATCAGAGGTATTGCCGGTATGGAAACGCTGGCGCTATTTGAAAAGCAAACAGGCAGGGAAGAGGAAATTTATTTCGAATGGCGCTATCCTACCGGCAGTGACCATGGCGCTGAAGGTGAATGGGCCGCCTATCGGCCGGCCCGCGAAGTGATCCTCAAGCTGGCCGAGGGTAAGCCGGCACGCGTGGACGCTCAATTGATACGCGCTGATGGCGATTCCGCTGCCAGTCCCAGCGATACGCAAAACGGCCTTATTTTCCCGATTCAGGTATTCGGCGAATGGTGGGGGGGACTGTGCCTGGATTGCGGAACTGCCGACGTGGGCCGGGATACGCCTCTCTTTGGGGCCTTTGCGACCACGGCCGACCTGTTGGGCATTTTCTTCGAACGCCAGATTGCAACGCGCGAAAATGTCGAAAGCGACAAGCTCGCCGGCGCATTGGAGATGGCCGGCACGGTCTGCCACAAGCTCAACCAGCCCATGCAGGTTATCCTCGGATATGCCAGCATGGTAACCTCAGGCGATATCAGTGAGCCTGCACAGGTTTGTGAAATCGTAAAAATGATCGAAGATGAAACGCGCCGCATGGGTATCATAACCAAGAACCTGATGGGGATAACGAAGTACCGGTCGGTTGAAACCCCTGAAGTCGGCTCAATGTGCGATATTGACGGCCAGTCGGCGATTAGCTGATGGCGGCCGGCGGTCTAAACCTTCATCCAAGTCATGCAAGGATGGCATCTGCTGGAGATCTGTCCCTATACAACATTCGGCCCAACAGGTGCCCAAAATGCTTTCGGTCTAGCCCGTTTAGCTCCTGGCGATGTTATCCAGGCCCGCATTCTCAGTGTCTCGCCTGAAGGTCGTACGCACCTGCAGATCGGTGCTTCGCAATTTTCCACCAATCAGCCTTTGGGCGGCAAACCCGGCGATATTCTTTTTTTTGAGGTTCAGCCGCGACTCCCCGCCGGAGAAATTCCCGGCCAGGTGAAATCCCCCATTTTGATCCGTTTGCTCGCTGGATCCCGACAGGCGAATAAGCTGCCTGGAGAGATGTCATCGGCAACCCCCGGTCAGACGCCGACGGGATCTTCCGCACGGCCCGCGGTTGCAGCCCCGCTACAGTC
This sequence comes from Desulfobacterales bacterium, assembly GCA_030066135.1. GTDB lineage: Bacteria > Desulfobacterota > Desulfobacteria > Desulfobacterales > UBA5852 > JABZFP01. Next base: position 9,968 of record JASJCD010000046.1, read on the forward strand.
GATGACAGGCGGTTCCCAATCCAATTCTCAAAACCCTGTCATGCTGGCACTAACGGCCATGCAACGGCAGGGGCGCTCCTCATCGCCCAACGCCCGATTTTCAGATAAAGACCGTCGACGAAGCGCAACATCTGTACGGCGATCAAATGCCTTGGACCCATCATCCGCAGTGACGCAAACATCGAGCCACAAGCGAGCTGACGCCGGCGCCGGTGCGGCCAACAAGCCGAACGCTGATTTCAGGGAAGCCGCGGCGCCACCGGACTACGCTTCCGGTTTTCTGATCGAAGCCGCCGGCGAAGAATATCGTTCGGCGCACATCCGAATGCATTCCCGGAAAGCCATCCGGACGGCGGGCGGGCAGGGTGATTTTTTATCGGCCGCTTTGATGCTGGATCTTGAAAAAACGGGTCCCCTGGAAGTAGAGGTCCAAATGCTCGAAGATCAAATCTGGGTGAAGTTCAGCGTCGCTACCGAAACGGTGCGTAAGGAAATTCAGGCCCGGTTGGGGGAAATGCATGCGGCTCTGAGAGACCTGGCCGAAAAGGTGTACTGCCGGGTGCAGGTTGACCCAGAGGGGGAAACAATGGATGCGCGCGCCAAGATGGCTTCTCAGGAAATAAAGGCGATTGATTTTATCATATGAAAACCGCGGATAAACATTTGCGCCAGGCGGTGGCACTGCGTTATGACAGCCAAAAGGACAGGGCGCCCCGCGTGGTGGCCAAGGGACGTGGCCATATTGCCGAAAAAATTATAGCAGCGGCGAATGCCCACGGGGTACCCCTGGTTGCGGATGCGGACACGACCAGCCTTCTGGAAGAAATTGAACTTGACGCGCAGATTCCGCCGCAGTTTTATCTCGCGGTGGCCGAGATTCTCGCCTTTGTCTACCGGATCGGCGAACACAATGCGTCTGGTCGCTAAGGCAACGTGACGACGTCTTTCAGCGCACGCCAGTCTTGGGTGGCGATGCCGGGGGAGGGTCTGCTGGAAGCGCCGCGCAGTCCAATTCCTGCCTTACAGCGACGCCTATTTTCTCGAGGAGGTATGGCTTCTTGACATAGGCCCCGGCACCGAGGGCCTGGGCTTCACGGACGCGGTCGGTTTCGGAAAAACCACTGGCGATGATGGCTTTTTGCCCGGGGTGGCGTTCAAGAATGCGGCGGTAGGTGTCAAGGCCGTCCAAGCCGGGCTCCATGATCATATCCAACACGAGCAGATCACATTGATGCGCCTCCAAATATGCGATTGCCTCCTCTCCGCTGGCAGCCGTGGCCACCGTGTAATTCAATTTGCCCAGGAGGCTGGCCGCAATCTCACGCTGGGCCTGGATGTCGTCGATAACCAGAATGGATTCACCTTGCCCCATATAGGCCTTAAGCGGCAAGGGTTTCGTTTTCGCGGCCGGAAGCTCGCGCGTAACGGGAAAATAAATTTTGAATACCGTGCCATGGTCGATACGACTTTGCACATCGATATAGCCGCCGTGGTCCTGGACCGTGCCCCACACCACGGCCATGCCGAGCCCCGTGCCGCTGCGCCCCAGGCTTTTGCGTGAATAAAAGGGCTCGAAGATGCGATTGAGATCCTCGGGCTCGATGCCCACGCCTTCATCACGGATTTCAAGCACCGCGTAATCGCCCTCCTCAACATTGTCGTAGCCCAGCAGGGGCGTGTCGACGTAGCGATTATAGGTCCTGACGGTCACCAGACCCCCATCGGGCTGGGCTTCGTAGGCATTGTAGATGAGGTTCATGACGGTTTTGCGAAGATGGACATCGGCCCCCTTGACATATAGAAGATCACCGTTGAGGTGCATCTTGACCTTGACCTGGGGGAAATTCTCGGTGAGGCGGCGATGTTCGGGTGAAGATACATAACCCGCGATGATTTCATTCAAATTGAGAACAGCGGTGTGCATGATACCCCGGCGTGCCAAAGTCAGAAGGTCTTGAACAATCGCCGCCGCCTTTTGTCCGGATTCCTGAATGGTGCGGATGGGCTCGCGCAAGGGGCTGTTCTCGGGCAGTTCCATTAAAAGCAGTTCCGGGTAGCTCACGAAACCGGTGAGTACGTTGTTGAGATCATGGGCAACCCCGCCAGCCAGCAGTCCGAGTGATTCCATCTTCTGAGAGCGGGCCAGTTTTTGCTGCAGTTCTTCCTTTTCTTTGCGGATTAAATCCTGCAGGGTTGTATCGAGCGCAAAACCAATGATACCGATCACTTCGCCCTGTGAATTTTTATAGGGGATTTTATCCATGACGATCGATTTAGGGCCCTCGGGCGTTTCCACGACGTCATGTTTTTGCAGCAGCGGATTGCCGGAACGGATGACCTCGGCGTCGTCCTCGAAAACGGAAAGCGGTTCATCCGGGAATAGATTGCGATGGGATTGACCGACGATCTGATCGATGGGGATGTTGAGAAAGCTTGCAAAACGTTTATTGGCCCGAATATACCGACCGGAACTGTCCTTGAAAAAAATAAGCGCCGGCGACGAATCCAGCATGATCTGCAACTCCCGGGTTTTATTCTCCAGCTGGGATTTGACCTGATGTAATTCCCGGGTGCGCTCTTCGACCATTTTCTCCTGGTTGGAGAAAATGTCGTAGTAGTTGTCAATCAGGTTCTGATACTCGGTCTGGCTGAGGGCAAGTTCGTTACGGAGGTGCTTTACCTGGGTTTCAAGTTGCCTGATCTTGCGATATAGACCTTCTGTGTCGTTAGGCGTAGTCACTTTACAGCAAACCTTGTTCGATCATTGCGGTGATGAGTGTATTGACATCCGTCATGATTAGATCGATAGCGTGAGGTTCGATGTCAAGAGTGCTGACGCAGCGGGTATAGATGTCGTCATTTTCAAGGGGAGAATCACAATAGCCGATCTCTTCCTGCTGGCAACAGTAATTGGCCAGGAAAAGGGTTGCGGCCAGCTGCCTGGACGATGCCGGTGCCTCATCAGGACGATGATGGTATGAAAGCCCATGGATGATTTCTTCCGGCAGATTCCATTGCGCGCAGACCTTGGCGCCGACCTGGCTGTGATCATAGCCCAGAACATCCTGCTCGGCCTGCCAGAGCGGCAGGCTTTTTCTCTTGGCAAGACGCATGGCATCCACCAGAGCAGGATTTCGAAACTGATCTTCGATGATGATGCCCAAATCATGAAGCAGTCCGACGGCGTATGCATTTTCACCCCGCTCGGCGAATTCCCGACGATATACCATTTTAGTGAACTGGGCAACTGCAACGCAGTGCCGCCACAGGGCCTGGCGCGAATAGCCATCGATATTGACATTTTTCTGAAAAATCTCGCAGACCTTTTGATTCAGGGCCAATTCTTTCAGAGCGTCGAATCCAATAAAGATAACGGCTTGCTGAATGTCGGCGATACGCCGCCGGGGCGCGAAATGCGCCGAGTTGACCAAGCGCAGGACATTGGCCGCCAGGGGAGGGTCGGTTAGGATAATGTCCACCAGTTCCTTGGCCGTGGATTCGGGATCATTGATGACGGTGATAATGCGCGCCACCATTCCTGCGATGGTTGAAATATTGGACCGGTTGACCTCGACGGCAAGTCGGTTCAAATCATTTGTATTTTCCATAAGATATCCTCTGTTTTCCTGAGAATGCTATCGGACAATAATACGAAAACTTTAATTTTTTCAGGCGAGTCGAAATGATGCCCGGCAGGGTTGGCGACAATCTAGGGGAATCGTTTGAAATCTCGTTGGGAAGACCGAGCGCGAAGTTAGCGATGGGGGCGGACGGCAAACATTATGCGACGGCATGCTCGCAATGGATCAGAACAATAAAAACGATCATGCCGCCGCAATCAAGCGGAATTTATCCGCAATCTACGGCCTGTACTTTATCAGGGGGATAGGATGGTTCGATCTGGTGTCGCTTAATTTTTTCGACCAGGGTCGTGCGGTTTAAATGCAGGAGTTGCGCCGCCCGTTTTTTTACCCAGCGTGTTTTTTCAAGTGACTGCAGAATAAGGGCTTTTTCAAATTCCGTAACGGCTGAATTCAAACAAATGCCGTCATCGGAGAGGGCCATTCCAGAATCCCCGGATACCCTGGGCCGATGCTTCTGCATTTTCGTGGGCAAGTCCTCCAGATCGATGATGCCGTCCTGTTTGAGCACCACCAGACGCTCCATGAGGTTGCGCAACTCACGAATGTTGCCGGGCCAGTCGTAGCGGCCGAGCACGGCCAGGGCCGCTTCGGAAAAGCCGTCGATGGCCCCCGTGCCGCGGGCGTTGAACATCTCCAGAAAATGGCCCGCCAACAAGGCCACATCGCCGCGCCGCGCACGAAGCGGCGGCAGCACCAGCGGAATCACATACAGCCGGTAGTAGAGGTCCTCGCGAAAAAGACCCTCGCCCACCCGCGCCTCCAGATCCCGGTGGGTGGCCGCTATAATGCGCACATCCACGTTCACGGTGCGGTTGCCGCCCACGGGCTCAAACTCACCCTCCTCGAGCACCCGCAGGATCTTCACCTGCAGATCCGCACTCATATCCCCGATCTCATCCAGGAAAATCGTCCCGCCGTGCGCCTGCTCGAACTTGCCCACCTTGTTGGCCGTGGCCCCGGTGAACGCCCCGCGCACATGACCGAAGAGCTCGCTTTCCAGAAGATTCTCGGGTATCGCCCCGCAGTTGATCGCAACAAAGGCCGACTCACGACGCCGGCTCTGGCGGTGGATGGCACGCGCGGCCAGACCCTTGCCCGTTCCGGTCTCGCCGTTGATCAAAACCGTGCTGTCGCTCGCGGATACCTTGGACATGATCCCAAATACCCGCTGCATCGCTTCGCTTTGGCCGATAATACCGGCAAGGGCCTCATTCGACACGATCGAAAAACTCCAATATATCAATAGGAATACCAAGCTGCCCAGCGAATGGGCGTACTGCCGGTGTCATTCGAAGGGGGCTTGGGGCCGTCAGGCGTAATTGGTGGGCAGCGATGTTTTGGTTCCGTGGCGCAACCTTCACCGACTCACCCTGTGTCACTGAATTGCCGACTGTCACTATAGAAGTTGGCAATCTGCGTGTCAATACAAAGCCTTACCGATGGCATTCGGCTCGTTTGGACAAAAGCGACCCAGGGTTCAAGAGGATTTAAAAAAGGATTGCAGACGCCCGGTGAGCCAGCGAGCGGGAGCGGCCGTCACAGCCCAGCCGACAACCACGATCATGATAAACAGGACGTAGCGCCCCATTCCGGTACGATCCACCGGTAGTAAAAGGGGTGTTAGGATAACGGCGCAAATCGTACCCACAAGGATGCGCCAGGTATCGGGCGAGAGTACGAAATAGGCGATGTAATACTTGGGACCACGGCGTTCGCGTTTGCGGGGAGCGGATGAATCTTTTTGGGGTTGCAACAGTCTAGCCTCCTTGACGGTTCAACAGGCTTCGACGGCAGAATTCCACCGCGACATCTCTGGCGTTCACGTAGCGGCTGCCGTTTAAAAGCGAGTACTGGCGAATCATGCCATTGATCATGGAAATAAGCACGTATACGGTTTCAGGGACCGGAACGGCAACAAATTCACCGGAAGCAATACCGCGTTCGAGACTATTTGTTAAATAGTTTTTGTGCCAATCGAAAATTTCCAGCATGCGACTGGAACATACATGGGCCGGATCCTTTATCCGGGCCGGGCAGGAACTCATCACCAGACGGATGCGCCGCGGCATTTCAGCCACCGCCTTCTGGGAGGCAACGATCAGGTTTTCGATTTTTGTGAACTCATCCCGGGTTGATGCCGGCAGGGCTTCCAGCCGCGCGACATATTCATCGAAAGCACCATTTAAAATATGGGTGAAAAGCTCCTCTTTACCTTTGAAATGATAATAGATCAGCGGTTCGGTCACGCCAGCTTCGCGTGAAATCTGCAGCGTTGTCGTGCCGTCATATCCCTGTTCCGCAAAAAGGCGTACCGCCGTTTCGATCAGATTCTTTTTCTTTCCCATGATCGTTTCCCTGTGGGTCGATGGGTTCGACTTGCTGAATCAGCAATTCACTCAGGCATTACACACTTTTAGTACAACTTAAGACTTTAAGTGGACATTAAAGCAAATATGCGCTAAATGCAAGCCGAAAAAACGATCCCCTCTATCGCCGGCTGAAACCCTGATCGACACCGGTAGTGCTGACCGGCCACACCGCGGGTCTGGCGGATTATCAGGTGTTGGCCGCCGGCGAACCGTTTAAGGATAATTGGCCATTGACGTCGAGACCATCTTCAACGCCCGAACCACGTGCTGCAAGGCATGTTCTCGTTTTCAATCTCCTGATCGCCGGATTCTGCCGCCTGGTATTGAATACCGCGCGAAGATTCGCCTACCCCTTCGCCCCCGAGATCAGCCGGGGACTGGGGGTGCCCATAACCCACGTTACGGCGATGCTGGCGGTGAACCAGGTATCGGGGGTGTTAGGCCTCTTGGCCGGTCCCCTTGCGGATCGGTTCGGTTTCCGCACGGCCATGCTGGCCGGGATGACACTGCTTTCCGTGGGAATGCTGGTGGCTTTCGTTGACACGACCTATGCAACCGTGCTGGCGGCCCTTTTCCTCGCGGGTCTGGCCAAAAACGTTTTCGATCCGGCGATTCAGGCTTATGTTGGAGAGCATGTCCCCTACCAGCGGCGCGGACTCGTCATCGGCTTGATCGAGACGAGTTGGGCCGGCAGCACGCTCATCGGGGTTCCCCTGGTGGGATTGCTGATCGCTTCCTGGGGATGGCAGCAGCCCTTTCCGGTACTGGGCCTGCTGGGGCTGATCGGCATGGCCGCAATCTGCTGGGGCATACCGTCTGATCGCCGCAGCCGCAATACGGTGCCGGGTCCCCGCGTTCTGATCCAGGCCTGGGGGCAACTGGCCCACAGCCGCCCGGCGCGCTTAATTCTGATGCTGAGTTTTCTGATCAGCATGGCCAACGACGCGCTGTTCGTGATCATCGGGGCCTGGCTGGAAGGTGCTTTCAATCTCAGCGTGGCGGCGATCGGGTTCGGCACCATCGTCATTGGTTTGTCGGAGTTGTGCGGAGAATTTCTGACCGTCGCCATCGCCGACCGCATGGGCAAAAAGCGAGCGATTCTGCTGGGGCTTGCGCTGGGCACGGCCGCCTATGCCGCCCTGCCGTATATGGATCGCGCGCTTGGTCTGGCACTGGCCGGGCTGTTCGGCCTCTTTCTGGCCGTCGAATTCACGATCGTAACGACCTTTTCGCTGGCCACGGAAATCTTGCCCGAACAGCGCGCCACCATGATGGCCGGGCTGTTGGCGGCCGGTGGTCTGGGGCGTATGGTCGGGGCCCTGGCAGGCGGCTGGCTGTGGGTATCAGGCGGTCTCGCAGCCGTGGCCGCGAGCGCCGCCCTTCTGAACGCCGTGGCTTTCCTATCGATCCTCTGGGGGCTGCAGGGGCGCAAATGGTAGCCATTGCCGCCGGCCGACAATTTGTGCGGTGAGTGGCGGTCGACCTGCGCCCCGGTATTCTCCCCGAATCATGCCGGCCCGCAGGTCCCGGCAGTAGTGGCGCTTGCCAATTCAATCCGCAGCAATTATTGTGCTTTAACCGGCCGGACACCCCGTCCGACAGCAGATGATGACACCACTTGTTAGTGGACTGGAGATACCGCCTGCAACTCGCGGCTTAATTCTATCGGCAGGGATGGCCGGCCCCTCCGATTTGATTTAGGATCCATTCCCGGCAGGCAGGGACCTTATCCCGATCAGGAGAACCCGCATGCAAACGACATGGCAGCGCCGCTTATTTCTTCTGATGACCCTGTGTCTTGTGC
>JASJCD010000047.1 GCA_030066135.1 Desulfobacterales bacterium
AAAAATCTTTCGCTCTGGATCGTTATCACGCTGATGTTCGTCATGCTCTACCAGATATTCAGCGAACAGCAGATGTCTGAAACCCAGGTTTCCTACTCGGAGCTGATGGCTATGGTGGAGGACGAGCGGGTGGAGGAAGTGGTCATTCAGGGCCAGGAACTGCAGGTCAAAGACGTTCAGGGCGGCCGTTTCAAGGTCTACGCCCCCCAAGATCCGGAACTGATACCGACCTTGCGTGGCAAGGGCATCCGCATCGGCGCCAAGCCGCCGCCCGAAAACCCGTGGTACATGTCCGTGCTCATGTCCTGGCTGCCGATGATCGTCCTGATCGGCGTGTGGATCTTTTTTATGCGCCAGATGCAGTCCGGCGGCGGCAAGGCCATGTCCTTCGGGAAAAGCCGGGCCCGATTGCTCTCCGACCAATCCGCCAAGGTCACCTTCGAAGACGTGGCCGGCATTGACGAGGCCAAGGAAGAACTTGGCGAAATCGTCGAATTTCTGCGTGATCCCAAGAAATTCACCCGCCTGGGCGGCCGCATTCCCAAGGGGGTGCTCCTCATGGGGCCTCCCGGCACGGGCAAAACCCTACTGGCGCGTGCCATTGCCGGTGAGGCCGGGGTGCCTTTCTTTTCGATAAGCGGCTCCGATTTTGTCGAGATGTTCGTGGGGGTCGGGGCCTCGCGGGTGCGCGACCTGTTCGTTCAGGGCAAGAAGAACGCGCCCTGCATCATCTTCATCGACGAGATCGACGCCGTGGGGCGGCACCGCGGCGCCGGGCTGGGCGGGGGCCATGACGAGCGCGAACAGACCCTGAACCAGCTTCTGGTGGAAATGGACGGGTTCGAGTCCAATGAGGGCGTCATCCTGATTTCGGCCACCAACCGCCCGGATGTTCTCGATCCAGCCCTGCTGCGGCCCGGGCGCTTCGACCGCCAGGTTGTGGTGTCCCTGCCGGACATCAAGGGGCGCGAAAAGATCTTGCGGGTGCACATGAAGAAGACGCCGGTGGGGCCGGACGTGAAACCGGTGATGCTGGCCAAGGGAACCCCCGGTTTCTCGGGTGCGGATCTGGAAAACCTTGTCAACGAGGCCGCCCTGCTGGCGGCCAAACGGGACAAGGAGCATGTTGAAATGCTGGATTTCGAGGAGGCCAAAGACAAGGTCTACATGGGGCTCGAGCGCAAATCCAAGGTCATTTCGGAAGAGGACAAGAAAACCACGGCCTACCACGAGGCCGGGCACGCCCTGGTGGCCCGCTTCCTGCCGCACACCGACGCCGTCAACAAGGTCACCATCATTCCTCGCGGTCGGGCAGCCGGCGTTACCTGGTTCCTGCCGGAGGAGCGTGACTTCAAATACAAGGATCAGCTGCAGAGCGAGCTCTCGGTGGCCTACGGCGGCCGGATCGCCGAGGAGCTGGTTTTCGACCGCATCAGCACCGGGGCCTCGAACGACATCAAACAGGCCACCGATCTGGCCGAACGCATGGTGCGCTCCTGGGGCATGAGCGATCTGGGGCCGCTCTCCTATGCCAAAGGGGAGGAGCAGATCTTCCTGGGCCGCGAAATCGCCCAGCAGCGCGACTATTCCGAGGACACGGCGCGGCGTATCGATGCCGAGGTCACCAAGCTGATTTCAACGGCCTACGAGTGCGCCAAGCAGGTTCTCAACGAAAACATGGATGTCCTGCACAAGCTCTCGGATATCCTGCTCGAACAGGAGACCGTCCTGGGCGACGAATTGGATAAAATCATCCTCGAACTGCGCCCCGGGTTCGACTTTCCCTCCAAGCACGAGCATAAATCGACGATTGACAGCGACGCGCCGCCGGCGGCTGACAAGGCCCCCGCAGCTGAAACCGTGCAGGAGGCCAGCGCTCCCGACGAGAGCACGTCCGCCGAGGATCCGGAAGACGAGAACCCGGGCGACAATCCCCGGGACTAGCCGCGGATGGCGAATCACGTCTACGAACTGAACTGGGGCCACCATCACCTGACGCTCGGCCCGCGCACCTGCATCATGGGCGTCGTCAACATCACGCCGGATTCCTTCTCGGACGGTGGGCGCTTTTTCGACACCCAAACCGCGGCGGCCCATGGCCTCACCCTGGCCGCCGCCGGTGCCGATATTATCGATATAGGCGGGGAATCCACCCGTCCCTTTTCCGATCCCGTGTCCGAAGAAGAGGAGATTGACCGCGTGGTCCCGGTCATCGCCGAACTGGCCCGGCAGATTTCGATTCCCATCTCCATCGATACCACCAAATCCAAGGTGGCCCGCCGCGCCTTGGCGGCCGGTGCTTCCATCATCAACGATGTCAGTGCCCTGCGGGTCGACCCGGCCATAGGGCCCCTGGCGGCCGAGCAGGCGGTGCCCGTCATATTGATGCACATGCTGGGGACCCCCAAGACCATGCAGGTGCGCCCCGAATATGGCGACGTGGTGGGCGAGGTGCGCGATTTCCTGGCGGACGCCATCAAACGCGCCCAGGCCCAGGGCATCGACCGCAACCGCATCATCGTCGATCCGGGTATCGGTTTCGGCAAGACCTTCGATCACAATCTGCTGCTGCTCCAGAAGCTGGCAGCCTTTCAGGAGCTGGGTGTTCCCATCCTGGTGGGGGCCTCCCGCAAGGCCTTCATCCGCAACCTCCTCAAACCGGAAGAAGCAACGGACATCCCCGCCGATCTGCCGGCGGTGGAAGCCGGCTCCCAGGCCGCCGCCGTTACGGCCGTCCTGAACGGTGCGCACATCGTGCGCGTGCACGACGTGGCCGGCGCACGGGCCGCGCTGACGGTGGTCGACGCCATCCGCCATGCTTCCTAAACTGATGACTTAGAGGAAACCGTTAGGCCAATGATATTTGTTATCGACGTGGGCAACACCAATACGGTTATGGGCGTCTATGAGGGCAAGAATCTCGTACAGTCCTGGCGTGTGCGCACCGAGCGCAACGTTACCGAGGACGAATTCCACGTCCTGGTCTCCAATCTCTTTGCCATGCACGGCATCGATACCAGGGCTTTCTCCAAGACCGTGATTGCCTGCGTGGTCCCGCCCATGATGACCATTCTGGACGCCTTCTGCCGGAAATACCTCGACCAGCCTCCCATCTGGGTTGATCCGCGCAATTGCGGCGCCATGCCGATCCTGTACGACAACCCGGCCGAGGTGGGTGCCGACCGCATCGTCAACGCCGTGGGGGCCTACGATAAATATCGCACCAGCATGATCATCATCGATTTCGGCACGGCCACGACCTTTGACGCCATATCGGCGGCGGGCGAATACATGGGGGGCGCCATCAGCCCGGGTATCCAGATCGCTTCGGAAGCCCTTTTCCAAAAGGCTTCCAAGCTGCCGCGGGTGGATATTCTCCAGCCCCCGGAAAAGGTGATCGGCAAGGATACCATTGGCTCCATCAAGGCGGGAATCATTTACGGCTATGCCGGTCTGGTGGACGGGATGGTGCGACGGATGGCGCGTGAAATCGGCGGGTCGCCCAAGGTGATCGCCACCGGCGGACTGGCGCCGCTGATGAAGGACGTTTCCGAAACCATCGAGTTTGTCGAATCCGCCCTCACCCTGGAAGGTTTGCGCATCATCAGCGAGGCCGCCGATGCCGCTGCGCTGTGAATGGGTGACCGCGGATCCCCTGTATATCGCCTACCATGACAACGAGTGGGGGCGACCGCTCCACGACGATCGGCGCCTGTTCGAATTTCTGATTCTGGAAGGAGTGCAGGCGGGGTTAAGCTGGCTGACTATTTTGAAGAAACGCGAGAACTACCGCGCCGCGCTGGATGGATTCGACCCCGTCCGCGTGGCGGCCTACAGCCCCCGCAGAATCGAAGCCCTGCTGGCGAACAAGGGGCTGATCCGCAACCGCCTCAAGATGAATGCCGCGGTCGCCAATGCGCGCGCCTTTCTGGAGGTCCAGGCGGCCTTCGGTTCCTTCGATCGTTATATCTGGCAGTTTGTCGACGGCCGGCCCGTGCGCAACCGCTGGCGGACTACGGCTGCCATCCCGGCCTGGACGCCCCGGTCCCACGCCATGAGCCGCGATCTGAAAAAGCGGGGCTTCCGGTTCGTGGGCCCCACCATCTGCTACGCCTTCATGCAGGCCGTCGGCATGGTCAACGACCATATCGTCGATTGCTTCTGCTACCACGAAATCAACGCCTAAAGCGCCTCCTGCAGAGCGTAAGACCACAGGACCTTCGGTGGGGCTTTTGTTTTTTATCCCTTTGTAGGCATCGACGCGTCGGTCGGAATAAGCATGCGGACCTGTTTGAGCGAAGCGAGTTTCCGCGGGCGCCGTCCGCATAAACCGGTCACTGAAGCAAGCATCATGCTGTCAGGCGCAGCGCGAAGTGAGGCACGCAGCAATTGTATGATTGTGAGTACCCGAACAAGCGCAGCAACACAGGATGACGGCATGAGGCGCCGCGTCATTGTCCAGTTTGGCGACGCGCAGGGTACGCGGGGCGCGGGCGTCTTCTTTTGGTTCGTTTTCTGACGGTCTCGTAAAAAACCCGATTTCGGCGTTACGCTTCATCTCTCGACATTGCAGCGTACCTTGAGTACGCTTCATTCCTCGCGATTCGCAAGCCTTGATATCGAACTTTTTTCGAGACCGTCTAAAGCACGACTTTTCATGAATCCATCTTTCCTTCTACGCAGAAGAAAATGAACAAACCAGCGAAAACCCTTGCCCAGGATTGGTAGAACTTCTCCGTGTCCTCCACCATTGGTAGCGGGTATAAATCAAAACGAATAAAGTCGCCGGTCGTTATTCGGCTTCAGATGCCCGAGCCTGCTTCTCCTCAAATTCGCCTATGAAGCCACGCAGGCTGTTGCGCAGAAAGCCCTCTTCCCGCTGGCGCACGCCGGCGGGTAAGTGCCGGAAGGACGCCAGCCTGTGATCTTCGCGCATGAGCCGCTGCAGGCAGGCCTTTTCCGCCTGGCCCTTCGGGTGCTGCGGTGTTTCCTCCGCCACGATCTGCTGCCAGAGCAGAAGCTGGTCGCGGTGGGCCCGCAATTGGCCGCGGGCGTCCGCGCGCAGGCCGAAATGGCTGTAGCAGATTTTGCCGGGATCCAGGGCGATGAGCGCATCCAGACTGCTGAGCGCGGTTTGCAGCCGAAAGCGCGGCGGTGTGGCCGGGCGCAGGAAATCTCGCGCCCCTTCAACCGCCAGACAGACGCCGCCGGCCTCGCCGGCAAAGAGCAGATCATCCAGACGATAGCTGACATGGTGTGACGCATGCCCGGGCGTGTATATGGCCTCGATCCGGGAATCGACAAGGTCTTCGGCGAGCGCCAGGCGTTCGGCGGGCACGGCCGCAATCGGGCCATAGGCTTCCGCCGTCTTGCCGAGGGTCTTGAGGCTTCCGGCCCACAGCCGGGCAGGGTCGGCCAGATGGGGCCGGCCCCGTGAGTGCGCCACCACGGGGGCCTGCGGAAAGGCCGCCGCGATGGCGGCCAGACCACCGGCATGGTCGATGTGAACGTGGGTCAGCAGAATATAGTCGATTTGCTTGGCGCCGATCTCCTCCAGCGCGGCGAGCAGCTGGGGCGTGGTGGCCGCCGGGCCCACGTCCACCAGAACCCGCGGGGGGCCCTCGAAAAACCAGATGCCCATAAAGTCGCCGAAACCCGTGAGCGGGGGCGCCAGCACGATAAGATAAAGACCGGGGGCGTACGAGTGGACGCGGGGCGAGGTGCGCAAGGTGTTCTCACAGCCTATAAGATATGGCGGCCCGGTCAGGGCGGGGCAGAGAAGGGCTTCCGCCGGCAGGTCAGCGGAAGCGCTCTGCTTCGATCTGGCGGATTTCTTCTTCCAGGGCCCGCCGTTCTTCTTCCGAAAGATTTTCCTGGGAAAGCCGCCTGTGCAGTCCCACCAGAATCATCTCCTGGCGGTAGTCGCGGCAGCCGTATGGCGGCTTGGTGCTCATGCGCCGTTATCCATAGCCTTGAATGCTTTTGAGCGTGTCACGATAGACCCGGTAGAACATGTCGTTGTCGGTCAGGCCCGTACTCAGAACCTTGCCGAATTCATCCATGTTTTTGGTGTTGATTATCATGTTGACGCTTTTGTTGAAGGCCATCATGTGGTCCATGGTACGGTAGCGTGCGCCGATGAGGCATACGAAGATATCGCGGCGTACATTCATGGGCAGTCGCTCCACAAATACCAGAACACCATTGGCATCGGCCGTGCTCGTGTCGAACATTTCATTGATGACGATAAGTTCGTAATTGTGATAGCGCATGCGCTTGAGCGCTTCACGCGTGCTGCCGGCCACCGATACATTGTATTCCATCAGCACGAGGGTGCTTTTGATTTTTTCGCGTACGGCGGGATCATCTTCGCAGACCAGCGCCGTGAGGGAATCTTCCTCGACGAAGTCGAACGGCTTTTCAGCGGCATCGTAGGCCTCGCCTTCGTCGTCCTGTCCCGTCGGGGCCTGCTCTTGAAAGGGGGACGGGGCTTCAATTTTAATTTTCTGTTTGCATTTGGGGCAGACGGCCGAAACGCTCTTGCCGGCCGGCAGCTTTTCATCCGGGATGTTGAAACGTCCCTGGCAGGATCCACAGCTGACTTCCATAAGATGCCTCTCTTTGAATGTCTTCCAATCCGCTGCATTGGCGGCGGGGTGCCAACCGAAGCAATTGTCCGCATCCGATCATCGAACGGAGCGCGGCGCGCAGGTTAGCGCCTGCCGCTCTTGGTGTACTGATGGTCCACCTCGAGGTGGGCGATATCCGTGGTGGCTTCGCCCCGGGCGGACTTGACCATGTCGATGCCGCGTCCGGCAATGCCCTTGCGCGATGCATAGGCCATGGCGGTTTCCTGGGTGATCAGACCCTGCTCGTAGAGACGGACGATGAATTCATCGAAGGTGGTCATGCCAAAGGCCGCCCCCTGCTGGATAATTTCGTAGAAGGTCTTGCCCTCGGATTCACCATGCAGGATGCTGTCCTTCACCCGGATGTTGCTGCGCAGGACTTCAAAAGCCGCAACCCGCCCGCCGCCGACCTTGGGCAGCAGGCGTTGGCCCACGATCCAGCGGACGGTGTCGGCCAGCCGGATGCGAACCTGGTTTTCTTCTTCGGTGGAGAACATGCCGAGAATACGGTTGATCGTCTGGCCCGCATCCACGGTGTGCAGGGTGGAGAACACCAGATGACCGGTTTCAGCCGCGCTGAGCCCGATTTCAACGGTTTCGCGATCCCGCATCTCGCCCACCAGAATGACCTTGGGGGCCTGGCGCAGGGCGGCGCGCAAACCGCCGGCGTAGCTGTCGAAATCCATGCCGAGTTCACGCTGGTTGAACGTGCTGGCCTTATGGGGGTGCAGATACTCCACCGGGTCTTCCAGGGTCACGACATGGACCGACAGGTGCTCGTTGATGTCGTCCAGAATGGCCGCCAGCGAGGTGGTTTTACCCGAGCCGGTGGCACCGGTGAATAATACGATCCCATTCTTTTCTTTGGCGATGTCGAAGAAGGACTCCGGCAGGTTCATGCTTTTGATGGTCGGCACCTTGGACTCCAGTTTACGCAGCACGATGGAGTAGTTGCCGGTTTGCGAGAATATGTTGACGCGAAAGCGGGCCTTGCCGGGCAGGGCATGCGAAAGGTCGCAGGAGCCATTGTTGAGCAGGTCGCGGGTCAGGCGGCGATCGGCATTGATCAGGTTCAGCGCGAGGATCTCGGTCTGAAACGGGGTGAGTTCCTTGACGGGTGGTCGCATTTCCACCGGCAGCAACACGCCGGCGCTCTCGACCTGCGGGGGTTTGCCCACCGTCAGATTGAGGTCGGAGACGTTTTTATGGGAGTCGAGCATGCGGGTCAGAATATGGTCGATTTCATTTTTTCTCATCGGTCACCCCTTCCTGGTGCGAATGTCGCAGAATCCACGCCCCCTGGATCAGGCCTCGGTAAAGTCCGTGGGCGGATTCTGGAGAAGCGGCCGGAACCGTCCCTTGTCGTTGGCTTTCATATAGGCATCGTCAGCACTGATATTGCCCTTGTTGAGCAGATCCATGATGGAGTCGTCCAGGAGCACCATGCCGTATTTCTTCCCGGTCTGGATCATGGACGGCAGCTGGTGGGTCTTGGCCTCCCGGATGAGGTTGCGCACGGCCGCCGTTCCGATCAGAATTTCAAGGGCCGCCACCCGCCCCTTGACGTCGATGCGTTTGAAGAGCACCTGGGCCACGACGGCCCGCAGGCCGTCAGACAGGGTGGAGCGCATCTGCTCCTGCTGATCGTGTGGAAAAACCTCGATGACCCGGTCTACGGTTTTGGGCGCACTGGAGGTGTGCAGGGTGGAGAACACCAGGTGGCCGGTCGCCGCCGCCTCCACCGCCAGCGAAATCGTTTCCAGATCCCGCATTTCGCCCACCAGGATGATATCCGGGTCTTCACGCAAAGCCCCCCGCAGGGCCGAGGAAAAGGTCTTGGTGTGCAGGCCCACCTCACGATGGTTGACGATACACATCTGGCTTTGATGAACGAATTCGATGGGGTCCTCGATGGTGATGATGTGGTCTTTGCGGGAGCGGTTGGCCTCGTGAACGACGGCTGCCAGGGTCGTGGATTTACCGCTGCCCGTGGGACCGGTGACGAGCACCAGCCCGCGCGGCAGGGTGGCCAGCTTGCCGATCACCTGGGGCAGCCCCAACTGCTCGATGGTCATGATGGTGTCGGGGATTTCCCTGAAAACGGCTGCCACGCCATTTTTCTGCATAAAAAAATTGGAACGGTAGCGGGCCAGGCCGGGAATTTCGTACCCAAAATCGATGTCGCCGGTTTCTTCAAAAATCTTGATCTTATCCTCGGGGGCGATTTCGTAGAGCATGCCGCGGAGCTCGTCGCTGTCGAGGGTTTTATACTTGATGCGTTCGATTTCGCCGCGGATTCGCAAGGCGGGCTGTTGACCGGTGGTCAGGTGCAGGTCGGAGGCGCCCTGTTCGTTCATGAGTTTGAAGAAGGCATCGATTTTGGCCATAAGAGTCTCCTGATATTATAAGCAAGCGCATTGCAGTCGCCGGGCAGTTGGTGGCGGCGGTGTCGGGCGCTGCAAGCGGATGTTGCAAACGCCGGTGACGGGAAATGCCATGGCGTCAGGGCGGGCTGTTTTTAAATACCGAGATTTTTTCATCCGCTTCATCGTCACGCTGCATGCTTTCACGGCTAATTTCAAGTAGTTTGGCATGGTTTTCGATGACCGCGGCGATTTCAACTTCGATTTGAACACGCTGGCGTTTGAGCTCGGCGATGTCCTTCTGTAAATGATCCAGCCTTGCCTGTGAGCGGCTGACGATTTTTTCCGCCTTGATTTCAGCCTCGGCGATGATCAGCTCTGCCTGCTTTTCGGCATTTTCCTTCATGTGCTCAAGCACTTTTTGCGACTGCACCATGGCGCGTTTGAACGTGTCTTCCCGTTTCTTGAGGCCCTGACTCTCTAGCTGCAGGCGGCGGATCTCTTCGCGCAGGGCTTCGCTCTCACGCTGCATCTGCTCGAATGTGTGCGCCATCTGCTCGAGGAACAGATCGACCTCCCGCAAATCAAAGCCGCGGAAACGTACCGTAAAGCGCTGCTGCTGTATATCCAGGGGGGTGATTTTCATGATGGCCTCCCGCCGCCTTCACTAGGAATGGATAAAGCTCTGCGAGAAATATAGCAAAGATTGAACCACGAAATTTTGCAGGAATATGATGATCAAAATGACGATGACCGGCGACAGGTCGATCCCCCCGAAAGATACGGGCAGGCGCCGCCGGAGCTGGTACAGCACCGGTTCGGTGATGTTGTGAATGAACCGGACGATCGGATTGTACGGATCCGGACTGACCCATGAGAGAACGGCCCGGATGATGATGATCCACATGTAGAGCCACAAGACGGTGTCGATGACCTTGGCCAGCGCCACGAAAAAATAACCCAAAGGTGCCATTCCGCTGAAATCTTTCTAAGAATAATAGGTGGTTGGATTTAAAGTTCTTTTTCATTTTGACGATAATATCCCATAAGTCAAGGCTTTTCCGCTTTGCGAACAGGGCCCGGTCAACCTGCAACGGCCCGCCGGAGATCAGGCCGTTGCGACGGCGGCGGGGGGCCCGTGGCGCCGACTCCAAAATGTGACCGGTGGATGACAATGTTTGTCATCGCGGGTGACACAATTTGTCACCTCTGCAGGGCGTTTCAGGGGTGCAGCGCCAGTACGGACTGAAATTAAACGACAAATTACCCGACAGGGATGAGGCATATATCTTGCTGGTTCAATGGGGGCTATACAAGCCGAAAATTGATGAGCACCGGGAATCCGAACAGGAGGCGAGTTTGCGCCGGTCTTTTTAAGCACCGGGCGTATCTTTCTGAACCCCCATGTTAGACCAAAGCGTTACATATCCGGCGGCCTTGGCGGCCGGGCTGACCTCCTTTCTCTCACCCTGCATCCTGCCTCTGGTGCCGGCCTATTTTTCATTTATTTCCGGCTATTCCTTCGATGAGTTGACCGGCGACCAGCCGAGCGGCCTGCGGCGCAAGGTGGTGGAATCGACCGTTGCCTTCGGTCTGGGGTTTACCCTGATCAACATCCTTTTGGGGGCCTCCGCCTCGCTGCTGGGCGGATTGATCATGCGCTACAATTTTCTGATTCGCATCGGCGGCGGCCTGGTGATCATCATCCTGGGCTTTCACCTGATCGGCCTTTTGCGCATCCGGTTTCTCGAAATGGAAAAACGGCTCCATCTACGCAAAAAGCCGACCCATATCCTGGGCACCGTGCTCGTGGGGATGGCCTTTGCCGCCGGTTGGAGCCCCTGTATCGGGCCGATCCTGAGCGCCATTTTATTCCTGGCGGCCGTTGAAGAAACCGTTTTGGAAGGGGTCATGCTGCTGAGCGTCTACTCTTTCGGCCTCTGGGTTCCCTTTCTGCTGATGTCATTGTTTATCAATCAGATGCTCGTCATTTTGCACAAAACCAAGCGGGCTCTCAAATTCGTTAATGTGGCGACGGGCGTAATGTTGATCGGTCTGGGGATGGCGTTGATTTTTGACCGCTTCGGCATGCTGTGGTCGCTGGTCGTGCCGGCGGGGGCCTGAACCCATGGCCGGAAAAACCAAAGCAAAGAGGTATTAAAAATGCGCAAACTCAAGCTCGTGATTCCCGTTCTGATCGTTGCGTTCTGTCTTACCAGCGGCCTTGCCATGGCAGGTGCCAAACAAAAGTCCGCCAACAAAATCAAATGGTATGGCTACAAGGAGGGCATGACCCAGGCCAAAAAGCAGAACAAACAGGTCTATCTGCATTTCTATACGGACTGGTGCGAGTACTGCAAAGAGATGGACTCGACCACATTCCGCAATCCGGCCGTGGTCAAGATGCTCAACAGTGAATTTGTGGCCATCAAAGTCAACACGACCAAAAGCTACAAAGTGGCGGCCAAATACAATATCCGTCCGGTGCCGGACAACTGGTTTCTTTCATCCAGCGGCAGCAAGATCAGGAATTTCCTCGGCTACTACGAACCGGATCAGTTCGTTACCGTGCTGCGCTATGTAAACGACACCCTGGTTTCCAAGAAATAGTCAGGGCCCGGCGGCGCCAAGCGCCGTTATAAACTAAAACCGCTTGGCCCATGATCGGCAAGGCGTTGGAACCCAACGATATCCCCGCATCCCGCGCCGTCTTCGCACGCAAGAAGACGGCGCGGGATTTTTTGCGTCCGACGTCTGCGCCCGGCGCGGTCGGTATCGTGCGCATCGAATCGGGATGCGTGCACGGTCTGTAAACGCACCCCTTGTGGAGCGGTCTCAGCGCGAAAGGCGGTCGATATAGCGGCGAAACATGCGTATGAGGGTCGAGATCGCGATGCCGATGCTCAGCAGCAGCAGCAGCAGCGGAAGCCAGATGTAGTTGCGGTAGATGGGCTCTTCCAGGGCTGCGAACAGGCCGGCGGTGCTGAAAACGGCGGTCGCGAGCATAAACCCGATCACAATCCAGCACACCCGGTCAGAATCGTACCAGGGGATGATGGCGCGGCGGAAGACGGGGGCTTTATCACGCGGCATGGCAATTATTGGCTTGACTTGATGGCTTGATCGGCTGAACCTGTTGATTTGACATTACCCTATTATGCCTAACCATCTGACACAAATTACCGCCAAATGCAATTATGGGAGATACCCAAATGAAGCTGCCCTCGCCGATGACGAACCCCGTCGCCAAACTGCTGGCCTTATTCCTGCTGGCCGGGTTGACCTGGAAAGGATGTGCTGTGGCCCCTCTTAATCTGAGTATACGCGACAGCGATCAGCAGTTTCCGGTGGATACGATCCTGTCGGCCCAGTCGCGCCAGGCATTGACCTATGAGGAGATGCTTGCCGATCTCAAAAAGGCGCGGGTTGTTTTTGTCGGCGAGGTCCACACCAACGCGGCCCACCATGACATCCAGAGCCGGCTGGTCAAGGCGCTGCACGCCGCCCACCCCGACCTTTCCGTCGGTATGGAGATGTTCGATCACCGCTACGACGATGTGCTGGCCCAATGGACGGCGGGAGCGTTGGACCGGGAGACCTTTATCCAGAAGACGCACTGGTATGTCCGGCGGGCGGGCTGGGGGTTTGATTTCGATCTCTACGCCCCCATTTTCGAGACGATTCGCGATAATCAGATTCGCCTGGTGGGCCTGAATGTGCCGTTTTGGATCCCTTCGAAGATCAGCAAAGGCGGACTGGCCAACCTGCTGCCCGATGAGCGCCGCCTGCTGGCCGAAGACATCGATACGGAAAATGCGGAACACCGCGCCTATGTGGAAGAAACCTACTACGCGATTCCGCATCACCAAGGCGGCGCCTTTGAATATTTTTATGAAGCCCAGAGCGCCTGGGAGGACACCATGGCCCAGTCGATCGTTCGAAAGATGGGTGACGCGCCCATGGTGGTGCTGATCGGCAACGGACACATCATTCGCAAGTTCGGGGTTCCGGACCGCGTCCATGCGCGCAACCAGGCTTCGTTTCGGACGGTCTATCTGGCCGCGGTCGGCTCGGAGGTGGACTGGGATTACGGCGACTACATCTGGGTAACCCCCGCGGCGAGCCGTCGATCTGGAATGTAATCGGTCGCCGGTGCCTCGAGACGCGCCGCGGCGGGCCATCCTTTGCATCCTTGCCATTTTGTGCTAAAGAAACCGTCGTCCAGGCAACTGGGAATTGAGGGAACATTTTTTTGACGACCACGAGCTCCGGTACCTGAAACGAGGGCGGGACCGAAAACGGGTCTCTTTTTCCAGCGGGTAGCAAGCGCCATCTGATCTGAACCGACACTGAAAGCTCAATCGCGCCTTTTCCGAATCTCGTAGCGTCAAAAGACAGACGGGTCGGGGATCCCCCCGGCCCGTCCCTTTTTCGGGGATTTAGGCGGCCGGATCCTACGCCTGGGCGGTGTTGCGCCAAACCGCGCAATGCTCACGTACAAACGTACGCTCCGCTTGCACGGCTTGACGACGCCTTGCCCAGCCGCACGATCCAACCGCCAAAATCCCCGAAACGGCTGTCTCTGAAAGCATAAAAGCGCCTTGGGAGCATCCACCGATGCTCCCAAGGCGCTTTTTATATACGTTTCAACGCGATAAAAGGGTTTGAGGGCTGCAGATCACGCCCCGGAGCAAGGCACTGAATGGGTTTTAAGCGGAGCGTACGCTTGTACGTGAGCATTGAAAGCCATTCAGTAACGCCGCCCCGGGGTATTAGATGCGGCCTTCAAACCCTTTTTAGCCGCATTTGGTGAAACCGCAGAAGTGACACGTCATGCAGCCTTCCTCGAAACTGATGGTCTGGCTGCATTCCGGGCACTTCTCTCCCAGCAGGCTTTGGGCAAATCCGTCGGCGGCCGCTTTCGTGTCGATCATGTAGCGTTTTTCGAGCACACGGGCGACCGCATCGGGGATGGACAGCACCAGGCCGCCGGGTTGAAAGACCGGATATTCGCCGCCGATGCCCTTGAGTTGTTTGACGATATCCGCCACCTTGACGCCGGCCCGCAGGGCCAGTGAAACCAGCCGCCCCACCGCTTCGGCCTTGGCCGCCGTGGAACGGCCGGATTTGCCGATGGTGGCGAAAACCTCAAATGGCCGGTCTTCATATTCCGTCACGGTGACGTAAAGGTGACCCATACCTGTTTTCATCTTGGTGGTGAAGCCTTCGAGGGTATCGGGGCGTTCCTTGACCGCGCGCAAGAAGCGGCTCTGGGGGTCTTCCTGCTGTTTGAAGGACAGCACCTGGTTTTCCTTGCTGCCGTCCCGGTAGATCGTCACCCCTTTACAGCTTAATTCGTAGGCCAGGTCGTAGATCTTGTGCACGTCTTCCACCGTGGCGTCCCGCGGCAGGTTGACGGTTTTGGAAACCGCGTTGTCCGTGTATTTCTGGAAGGCGGCCTGCATGCGGATATGCCACTCGGGGGTTACATCATGGGCCGTCACGTAGATCTTGCGGATCTCGGGCGGAATGTTTTCCATGCTGTGAATCGAACCGCGGGCGGCAATTTCGTTCATCAGTTCATCCGAATAGAACCCGCCTTCCCGGGCAGTAGCGGCAAAATGCGGATTGACCTCCATCAGCCGGTCGTTGTCCATGACGGTGCGCACGAAACTAAGGGCGAAAAGCGGTTCGATGCCGCTGGAGCAGCCGGCAATGATGCTCAAGGTACCGGTGGGGGCGATGGTGGTGGTGGTGGCGTTGCGCAACGGGCCGTCCGGGTGATTCTGGTAGATGCTTTGGTCGCAGTTGGGGAAAGCGCCGCGCTCCACGGCAAGTTTATGGGAGGCCTCCCGGGCCGCCTTCTGAATCGCGCCCATGACGGATTCCGCGGTTTTCAGCGCCGGTTCGGAATTGTAAGGGATATTGAGCTGGTAAAGCATGTCGGCAAAACCCATGACGCCCAGGCCGATCTTGCGGTTGTCCTTGACCATGGCATCGATTTCGGGCAGCGGATAGCGGGAGCGGTCGATGGTGTTGTCCAAGAAACGAACGGCCAGATGGACGGTCTCCTTGAGCTCGTCGTAGTCGATGACGGGCGTGCCGCCTTCCTCGATGACGAATTTGGAAAGGTTGATGGAGCCCAGATTGCATGCCTCGTTGGGCAGCAAAGGCTGCTCGCCGCAAGGGTTGGTGCTTTCGATTTCACCCAGCCCAGGGGTGGGATTGTCGTCATTCAGGCGGTCGAGGAAGATGATGCCGGGGTCGCCGTTATCCCAGGCCTGCTCCACGAGCGTCGTGTAGACCTCGCGGGCATCGAGGCTGTCGACCGCACTGCCGTCGCGGGGATCAATGAGTTCATATTCGCGGCCTTCGGCCACGGCTCTCATGAAGGCGCCGGTCACGCCGACGGAGATATTGAAATTGTTGAGGGTCCCGTCTTCCTTTTTGCAGTGGATGAATTCGAGGATGTCAGGGTGATCGACCCTCAGGATGGCCATATTGGCCCCCCGCCGGGTGCCGCCCTGTTTGACCTGTTCGGTGGCGGTGTTGAAAATTTTCATGAATGAAACCGGTCCCGAAGCCACCCCGCCCGTGGTACCCACCCGGCTGTCTTTGGGCCGCAGCCGCGAGAACGAGAAACCAGTGCCGCCGCCGGACTTGTGGATCAAGGCGGAGTTGTGCAGGGAGGTGAAGATGCCCTCCATGCTGTCTTCGATGGGCAGGACAAAACAGGCTGCCAGCTGACCCAGCCGGCGGCCGGCGTTCATCAGGGTCGGTGAGTTTGGCAGGAAGCGGAATTCAGTCATCAGATCGTAAAAGGCATCTTCAATTTCTTCGATCCGTTCTTCGTTGCCGTATTGTTTTTCGGCCTTGGCGATGTGGCGCGCCACCCGGCGAAACATTTTATCCGGGCTTTCGATGATTTTCCCTTTGGGGTCCTTTTTAAGATAACGCCGCTCGAGAACGGTCTTGGCGTTGCCGCTGAGGATCGGCCCCTTTTTCTTGAAGATGGAGCCGTCGAGCCGGACCGGATCGGACGGATCCAGCCCGAACTCCTGCAGCTTTTCATCGATCATCTTTTCGATGGCGCTCAGATTGATGGTCCGGGTATCAATCCGGTCGAGCTCCTCGCGCAGATGTCGGCTGATACTCATGGCCGTGTCGGTATTGACGGCCTGGCCGCGCGTTAACAGGTCGGTGAAGCGGTTGTCGTCCCAGCGATGGGTCGACAGGTCCAGACGGCCGTCCTTGGTCAAAACAAATTTACATCTCTCGCCCATACTGCCTCCAACTCGTAGATCTTGGTATAGCCGGCCGTCGGCCGTCTCGCAAACCTTGGTACTTAATGATAATCAGGATGAAGTGAAAAGCACCGCTATATCGGTGATTTCCTGATTTCCGTCAAGGGGAAATCAGGATATTGCCATCAGAAAAAATAAAAGAAAGCCGCCGATTGTGGTGGAAGCAAAAACCCGCTTTTAAAGATCGGCGACGAAGTTTGATCTCTCATACAACATATTGTGTGTCAAGATTTAATTAACGCAACATAACGGAGAAAACGCCCTAAATTATCTTCTTTTTTAGAAAAGTTTGAAATATTGACCGGATGCCGTTCAAGGCCTCAGGGCTTGGCAGGGTTGGGATTCTGTGATATCGAGTGGCGCGTATACAGTCGCCTGACAGGCGGCCGTTCATTTTGCATGTGAGATGAAAGGAGATCCCTCTCGATGAAGATCCGTGATTACGCGCTCCTTGCGCTGGTCGTGCTCCTGGGCGTATTTGTGCAGGTCCTCCTGGTGACGGCGGACAGCAAGGAAACGCCCGGACGGGCTGCAGAAGAATTTACCCGGGCCTTTTTCAAGCTGGACCCCGCGATGACCGAACGCATGTGCGCCGATCTGGCTGCCGATGCAGAAGCCGTGGATATGCTCATTCACGATGTTGCCCAACAGGCCCGCGCGCGTGGTTTCAGTCCTGGATATATGCGCATGCAACTCTTTGGGGTGCAAGCCTCTGTCCTGGAACAGGATGAGCAGACCGCTCAGGTCCAACTCAATTCGGAGATGCGGCGCAGCATTCATCCGGTCTTCGCGGCCTTTGCCAAGATGTGGGGGCTGGGCCAGGCGTACCAGCTGGATGAAACCCTTGATCTGGTGAAAGAGGGCGATCAGTGGAAGGTTTGCCAGCACGACCTGCAAATCATCATGTAAGTTCGGGCCGTCCGCTTCAGGGCGGGCATTTCAGGGGCCGTCTCGACTGGCCGCTTTGACCCGATTTCAAAAGGGAGACGCATTCCGCGCAATGTGTGCTCCCTTTTTTAATGGGCGCCTGCCGTAAAGGATCCCGGGAACGTTCAGGCAAGATGATAACACCCGCAAGCCATGACATGGGGCCCGTTTATGCCATTTTACGGGAGAAATCCCGCCAAATGGCCGAGCGCCTGCCCATGGCGGAATTCTACCGCGTCCATGCACTTGAGATCGATCATGCCAAGCAAGCCCTGCACGGGCATGACCTCCTGGAGGACATCCGGTCGCTGGTCCGCAATACGATCGAAAACGATTTCGGGCACGGATTGCAGCATGCGCACAAGGTGGCCCTGGATGCCGGCGCCCTGATGCTGATCGAATGCGGCCGGGCCGGGATCGAAGCCGGCGACGCCGCGCGCCGCTGCCTCGTCGTGCAGGCGGCCGGGCTGCTGCATGACATGCGCCGC
>JASJCD010000048.1 GCA_030066135.1 Desulfobacterales bacterium
CTTGACATTCTGAATCCACCCTGCCAAATAATGGTAAGACCAATACCCGCTATGGTACCGAACGCCCTTACGATCCCCGCTCAGCTTCGCGCCATCCGGGGTCCGACACCGAGCGGCGGAAGCGACACGGGATGATCATGGAGAACGGTTGATGGGACTGTGGCATCGATCCTCCACGGCAGCATATTTGGCCGTGTTCCTGGGGGTGGCCGGCCACGCCTCGACCGAATTCGTTGCCGTGCTCTCGGGGGTCGGCGGGCCGGAACTGTCCGTCTGGCGGTTTCTGCTCGGCGGCTTCGGCCTGGTGCTGCTGTGCCTGGTATTTCCGGCTTCACGCGACCTGGCCGCACCCTTCCGCACCCATGGTCTGCAGCTCTTGGGCCTGTCGTTGTTCGGGGTCACGCTGGGATTCTTGCTCTACCACCGGTCGCTCGACTTCGCTACCGTGCCGCAGGTGGCCACCATGGTGGTCACCATTCCCATTGGCGTGGGGCTGGCCAATCTGTGGCTCAATCGCGAACCTTTCCCCCGCGCCAAACTGATCAGCGGCCTGGGAGCGATGGCGGGTGTCGCCCTTTTGATAACGGATGGCTATCTGGCCCGGTTGGCGGGCGGGCCCGAAAACCTGGTCGGCATCCTGATGGTCTTCGGATGTACGGTGGTTATTGCCGCGTACACGGTTCTGATTCGGCCCATCATCGGCGTTTATGGGGTTCTGCGGGTCACCGCCATCACCATGTTCCTGGGCGCCATCGGTTTGTGGTGCGTGGTGGGGCTGATCTGGTCTGTGTGGGTCAACCCGGCGACCCTGTTAGACCGCGCGCGGCCGCAATGGATCGCCCTGCTGACCATCGCCGTGTGGAATACCACGATCACCCAGTTTCTGTGGCTAGGAGGCCTGGCGGCGGTTCCCGACATCACGCGCGGCAGTTATCTTTTTTTTCTCAAACCGGTCATTGCCACCGGACTGGCCGTTTTCTTCATCGGACAGCCGGTGACGCTCTGGCAGGTGCTGGCCATCGCCATCATCTGCAGCGCTGTGCTGGCCGAGCGTTTCGCCGACGGCGCCGCACCCGGTCCGGTGCCGTAGTCGATCGCGAGGCCTGGGCTTCTCGCGGCGCACAAAGCCTGCGGGGGTAATCCATGTCATGCATTCCCGACGAGCGACCCTATCCCTGTCGGCCATACCGGGATCATTCCGGACGAACGGTAACGCCTGATGGGCGGCCTGGCGGGCGACGCCTGTATGTAGCAAAGATGATACACACAATCCGGCCAAGCCTTTCAGGTCTCTATCGGCTTCATCCACACGCAATCGAATTCGCCAAAGCCTGACGCCCGCCGTCGGCCTTTGCTCCGACCCCGCCGTGTCCGGGGCGGTTGGAACATGGTTTGCAAAGCGGGCTTTGCATGCATATTAACAGCCAACCCCTTTCCTGACATTTTCCAAGGAGGTCTATCATGCTGAATATCAAAGACGCAGTTGCCGTCATCACGGGCGGTGGAAGCGGCATCGGCCTGTCCGTAGCCCGCTACTGGCTGGGGCAGGGCGGCCGGGTCGTGCTGGGCGACATTTCAGAAGACGCCCTTGCACAGGCCCGCCAGAGTCTCGAGGGTGAAGTGGAAACCTTCGCATGTGACGTCACCAAAGAAGAGGACAACCAGAAGCTGGCCGCCCGCGCCATCGAGGCCTATGGCCGCATCGACCTGGTGGCGCCTTTTGCCGGCATCATCATGGACGGACTCCTGGTGGCCACCGACCGCGAGACCGGCAAGGTCAAGGGCAAAATGTCCCTCGAGCAGTTCCAGCGGGTGGTGGATATCAACCTCACCGGGGTCTTCCTGACGGTTCGCGAGTGCCTGGAGCAGATGATCAACCATGACTGCCGTGGCTTGATATGCCTGGTATCCTCCACCGGTTCGCTGGGAACAGCCGGCCAGATCAATTATTCCTCGACCAAGGCGGCCATGTCGGTCATGCCCAAGGTGATCACGGCCGAACTCTTCCGGCGGAAGCTGGCCGATCGCATCCGCTGTGTCGCCATCGCGCCGGGCTATGTCCGCACACCCCTGGTGGAGAATATGAACGCCAAGGCGCTGGAGCGGATTCTGGGGGATGTTCCCATCGGCCGCCTGGTCGACCCGGAAGAGATCGCGTCCCTGACCTGCGAGCTTTATCGCAACGAGGCCCTGGCCGGCGATGTTTTCTTTATTCACGGCGGCCTGCGGCTGGGCTCGCGGGGGTAGCCCCTGCCGCCAGCGTCCACTGGGTCGCGCGCCGCACCACAAGACCAAGCCACAATGGAAGTCATCCGCATCTTCGCCATTTGTAAGATTCAAGCCGGGGGCCTCGCATGAAAATACCCGACATGCGAGGCACCGGTTTTGCATCCGTCTTTAACCTATAATTCAACCCTATGATCCGCAGGGAGGTGCCCATGACCGCCGATTCGAGCCGCCCCGAAGCCCACCGGACGCACCCGGTGCTATCCGATTTACCCCCGGACCGCACGCGCAAGAACAAGGTCGTCAGCGCCGAGGAGGCCGTTCAGATCATCCGCGACGGCGACACGGTCGCCACCGGGGGGTTCGTGGGAACCGGCTTTCCCGAGTACGTGGCGCTCGCGCTGGAAAAGTACTTCGAAGAAACCGGCCGCCCCCAAGGGCTGACCCTGATGTATGCCGCCGGACAGGGCGATGGCCAGGATCGCGGACTCAATCACCTGGGCCGGGAAGGCCTTGTGTCCCGGGTGATCGGCGGTCACTGGGGACTGGTACCCAAGCTCCAGAAACTCGCCATGGACAACAAGATCGAAGCCTACAATCTCCCGCAGGGCGTCATCTCCCACATGTTTCGTGATATCGCGGCGGGCAAGCCGCGCACGATCACCTCGGTGGGCCTGGGCACCTTTGTCGATCCCGCCAACGGCGGGGGTAAAATCAACGCCCGCACCACCGGCGATATCGTGGAGCGGATCCAGTTCGACGGCCAGGATTATCTGGCCTACAAGACCATGCCCGTCAACGTCGCCATCCTGCGCGGCACGACGGCCGACACCGACGGCAACATCACCATGGAAAAGGAGGCCCTGACCCTGGAGGCTCTGGCCATTGCCACCGCCGCCCGCAATTCCGGCGGATTTGTCATCGTCCAGGTCGAACGGGTGGCCGAACCAGGCACCCTGAACGCGCGCCAGGTCAAGATCCCCGGGATCATGGTCGACTGCGTCGTGGTGTCGCCTCCCGAGCATCACTGGCAGACCTTCGGCACCCAGTACGATCCCTCGTTCAGCGGCGAAATCAAAGTACCGATGCAATCGCTGCCGCCCATGCCGATGGGCGACCGCAAAATCATCGCCCGGCGGGCGGCCTTTGAACTGGTGCCCAACAGCGTGGTCAATCTGGGCATCGGGATGCCGGAAGGGGTTTCCAGCGTCGCCAACGAGGAGAAAATCATCGATTATCTGACCCTCACCGCGGAGCCCGGTGTCATTGGCGGCCTGCCGGCCGGGGGCCTCAATTTCGGTGCCGCCACCAATACGGAAGCCTTGATTGATCAACCCTCGCAGTTCGATTTCTACGACGGGGGCGGGCTTGACCTGGCGTTTCTCGGTCTGGCCCAGGCCGATGCCAGCGGCAATCTCAACGTCAGCAAGTTCGGGCCCAAACTGGCCGGCGCCGGCGGTTTCATCAACATCAGCCAGAAAGCCAAAAAGGTCATTTTCGTGGGAACCTTTACCGCCGGCGGCCTCAAGGTCTCCGTGCGCGACGGCGAGCTATCCATCGATCAGGAGGGCCGCGTGGCCAAATTCGTCCAGCAGGTGGAGCACGTCACCTTCTCGGGTACTTATGCGGTCTCGAAACGCCAGCCTGTTCTGTACGTGACCGAACGCTGTGTCTTCCGGCTGACCGAAGTGGGCATGGAACTGATCGAGGTCGCCCCGGGCGTGGACATCGAAAAGGACATTTTAAAGCAGATGGACTTCGAGCCGGTCATCGACGGCACGCCGGCCCTCATGGACGCCAGGATCTTCCGTGCGGCGCCCATGGGACTCAATGAGGACATGTTTACCCTGCCCCTCGAAAAACGGCTCGTCTACGACCCGCAGGAAAATCTATTCTTCGTCAATTTTGAGGGGCTGGCGATTCGCTCCCGGGAAGACATCGAAGAAGTGCGGGCCGCCGTGGTCAAAGTTCTGGAACCGCTTGGCCATCGGGTGTATGCCGTGGTCAACTATGACAACTTCAGTATTTCACCGGAGCTCATGGAGACATACACCGCCACGGTAAAAGCCATCGTGGACCGCTTTTACACCGGTGTCACCCGCTATACCACCAGCACCTTTCTGCGGATGAAAATCGGCGAAGCGCTCCAAGAACGCGCGCTGGCGGCGCATATCTACCAAACCCGGGAGGAAGCGGAAGCCGCCCTCAAGGGCGGCACGCCAAGCACCTGATCGCGGTCATGTAGCAAGCCGGAGACAATCAGCGTTTGAGGGGGATGGCATAGCGGCTCATCTTCTTGTAGAGCAGGGTGCGGTGAATACCGAGCAGCGCGGCGGCCCGGGCCTTGTTGTTGCCGGTCTGCCGCAACGCGTTCAGGATGGCATCTCTTTCGGCCCGAGCCTGGACGTCGCGGATAGGGGTCACAGGGACCTGACCGGCGGTGGCCCTTTCCCGCTTCAGGGGGATGGGCAGATCCCGCAGCCGAATGACATCACCCCGCATCGTGGATAGCGCACGGTCCACCACATTGGAGAGTTCCCGCACGTTTCCCGGCCACTCGTGGGCCAGCAGGGCGTTGATCGCTTTCGGGCTCAACCGGATCTCGTCGCCGGTCGATGCTGCTGTCGCCTGGCGGAGCAAATGCCGGGCGATGGGGATGATGTCTTCGGGACGCGCTGCCAGGGGCGGTATGACCAGCGACATCACGTTCAGACGGTAGTAGAGGTCTTTGCGAAAACGGCCCTTGGCGATGAGCACCTCGAGATTCTGATTCGTTGCGGCCATCAGCCTGAAGTCGGACTGGATCACAGCATTGCCGCCGACGCGCTCGAAAACCTTCTCCTCCAGGACACGCAACAGCTTGGGCTGCATTTCCAGCGGCAGATCGCCGATTTCGTCCAGTAAAATGCTGCCCCCATGGGCCAGTTCGAACTTGCCCGGCTTGCCGGCTGACCGGGCGCCCGTGAAGGCCCCGCCCTCGTAGCCGAACAATTCGGATTCCAGGAGGTCCTTGGGGATGGCGGCGCAGTTGATCTGGACAAAGGGCCGGCCTCGACGGGAGCCGGCGTGGTGAATGCTTTGGGCGAAAAGTTCTTTGCCCGTGCCGCTTTCACCGACAATCAGGACCGGGTAGGTGTTCCCGGCCGCCACCAGCGCCTCCTGCTTCAACTCGGCGATGACGCGGCTGTTGCCGATGATGCTCTCGAGGGTATAGCGCGTCGAACGCAACGCCATGAGTTCCTCTCGGTAGCGTTTGACCTGGGACTCCAGATGGCGCAGCTTTTTGGCCAGGCGGACCACTTCGCCCACGTCCTGGAACATCACCAGTCCTAAGACAGCGACGACTTGACCGTCCCGCTTGATGGGGATGCGGTGCACCAGGATGTTTTGGCCGCGGATCTTCTGAATCTGGTTGATCTCCGCAACGCCTGTCCGCGCCACGATGTGCATCCGGGTGTTTTCTACCACATCGGTGCAATGTTGGCCGATGCTCTTGGAAATACTCAGCCCCAGGAAACGGGCATAGGGCTTGTTCAGATGGGTGACCACGCCGGCGGCATCGGTCACCATGGCACCGTTGTGAATGCTGTCGAAAATCAGCTGAAACAACTCCAGCCTGCGCCGGAGCTCCCGGCTGGAACCGTCCTGCGCCTGGGACATGGGTCGTGTCTCCTTGTATGCAGGTCTCCGAAATGTCCGTTAGCGGGACCTTGCCTCGCCCCGTCGAGGCGACAAAACGGAACGCATCAGCGATCCTCGCTATTCACAGGCCTTGACATCGAATCCAACACGCGAACGGCCTGTAAAAGGATTGATCAGGAATTCATGGGGTCTGTGGCCGCCAGAATAACAGCCATCGATAAATGTCCCTTAAAAGCTACATGTAGCCTTTAAGCTACACAATTGGGCGGGCAATTGTCTACCCTTAATTTCGATGGCGGCTCAAAACACCCGAGTATATTCGGGTAAACGGATTTAGCCGCTGCCCGCTCACTTCGATTCGTTTGGTCCTGTAATTGCATTCGTCAATAAACCGATGGATTAATATGTTCATGGTCCAATCAGAAAAGGTATGACCTAATTCCTTTGGCCCGGCCCGCCATGACGGGCATTATTTTCGATGCAACGTCGGATCCCGGCCGATGGCGGATGGGCCGCAGCATCTTCCGATGCCTCCCGGACGCCCCTCAAACGGGTTCGGTTTACCTCTCGATTTTTACGGTTCGTCTGAATCGCCCCATGCGACCGACGGAGCAGGCACCTGGTGAAGCATCCATTTTGACTGAATACGATTCATTGTCTGGAGCTGTAAATTTATTCTTGACTTTGCCCCATCACTAAACTACATGACCCCTTAATTGGTAGGACCATAGAACAATTGATTTGATTCAACCGTTTCATTCGGTTTAATGACGGCCCTGGTGAAAGGAGGTGAGGCAGCAGTCTAAGCCGGCCGCGGCAGTGCCAATGTTTTTTCAATCCGCAAAGAGACCGTAACCTAAATTTTTAGGAGGAGGGAGTTCCCGTCATGAAAAAATCCTTCATTATCATTTTAAGCCTTGTGCTGACCTTTTGTCTTCTGACCAGCGCCGCCCATGCCAAACGTGAAAAATTCGGAAGCGACCCGCGGCACGAAATGGCCAAACGCGTGAAGTTCAAGCCATCCACCGAAAAAGTCCGCTGGAAAATGGTCATGCCCTGGTCCAAAGGCCTGCTTTTCTATGACATCGCCACCCATTTCTGCGATACGGTACGCCTGCTCACCGCCGGCCAGTTTGATATCAAGCCCTTTTCCGCCGGCGAGCTGGTACCCGCCATGCAGAGTTTCGACGCCGTGAGCAAAGGCTCGGCCCAGGCCGGACATGACTGGCCCGGCTACTGGAAAGGCAAGAACGAGGCCTTCGTGGCCTTCGCTTCGGTGCCTTTCGGTCTGGACGGCGAGGGCTACAACATCTGGCTGTATGAGAAGGGCGGCGCCGAGATGATGAACGAGCTTTACGGCAAGTTCAACCTCGTCGCTCTGCCCGGCGGCCAGTGCGGCCAGGAAATGGGCCTCTTCTCCAACAAGCGCGCCACCAAGATGGAAGACTATAAGGGCATGCGCGTGCGCACCCCCGGCTGGTATATGGACATCATGAACAACCTGGGCGCCTCGGTGAGCCCCCTGCCCGGCGGCGAGGTCTACCTGGCCCTGGAGCGCGGCGTCATCGACGCGGCCGAATTCTCCTCACCGGCCATCAACTACCCCATGGGGTTCGATGAAATCACCAAATACGCCATCCAGCCCGGCGTCCACCAGCCCGGCATCCAGTGCGCCCTGTTCTTCAACAAGGACGCCTACGACAAACTGCCCGAGCACTACCGCTGGATCCTGGACATTGCCGCCAAGGAAACCCAGCTGTGGTCCTACAACTGGATCAACGCACTGAATGCCGAAGCGATCCGCCGCTTCAAGGAAAAAGTGGAAATCGTCAAGATGGATAAAGAGGCCATCATCGAATTCCGCAAGACCACGAAACAATATATCGATGGGCTGAAAGCCAAACACCCCGACGTCAAAAAGGTGATGGACTCTCAGGAAGCCTTTATCGAGTCCTTCGCCGACTGGCGCGACGCCCGCAGCGGAGTGACGCCCTGGCCGTATGAAACCTTCGTCGGCGGACGGACCACCGAGTAGCGGACGACCTGCTGACCGTCAACACAAGCGAGAGGCCCTGGCGACGCACCGTGTCGCCGGGCCTCTCATCTATCCACCAACCCAAGCCGTAGGAGTCGAAGGAAATGCTGAACACGATCATCAAAGGCATTGACTTCCTGGTCGAAAAGCAGGGGCAGCTCACCTCGTTTCTGATCGTGCCGCTGCTCTTCATCGTCCTGTATGAAGTTCTCATGCGCTATGCCTTCAACGCCCCCACCGTGTGGGGATTCGAGGCCACGGCCTTTGTCTACGGCATGCACTACATGCTGGGGCTCTCATTCATGGAACATCCCCAGGGGCACGTCCGGGTAGACATTGTCACCTCGCGGCTTCCCGCCAAGGTGCAGGCCATCGTCATGATCGCCGGTTATCTGGTCATTTTCATGCCGGTCTACGGCCTGATGACCTGGGGCGCATTCAAGTTTGCCCACACGGCCACGATCACCAACGAGCTCAACTCCACGAGTTGGGCACCCCGGATCTGGCCCTATAAAATCGTCATGGCCTTCAGTTTTCTGCTCCTGGTCGTCCAGGGGCTTTCCACCGTGCTTAAAAACGTGAAAACCCTCACCGAAAAATCGGCGACCTAGATCAAGGCCGAAAAAGACGGAGCATCCTATGAGTCTCGAATTTATGACCATTGCCATGTTCGTGGTTTTGATTGCCACGATTGTCACGGGGCTGCCGCTGGCCTATTGCCTGGGCGGTGTCGCCGTGCTCTTCGGACTGATCGACAATGGCTGGAACGTGGCCGCGCTGTTCGACATGTTTGCCAACAACACATGGGGGTTGATGAACAATTACGTCCTGGTGGCGATTCCCCTGTTCATCCTCATGGCCCAGTTGCTGGACCGCTCCAAGGTGGCCGAGCAGTTGTTCGACGCCCTCTACATCGTGCTGGGCGGGCTCAAAGGCGGACTGGGACTGGCGGTCGTCGTCGTCTGTACGGTGTTTGCCGCAACCACCGGGATTATCGGCGCCTCCGTGGTGGCCATGGGCCTTCTGGCCACACCCGCCCTGCTGAACAAAGGCTACCAGAAAGAGATGACCAGCGGCATTATCTGCTCGGCCGGGACCCTGGGCATCCTGATCCCGCCCAGCATCATGATGGTGGTCTACGGCGGATTGACAGGCCTGAAGGAAACTTCGGTGGGCAATCTCTTTGCCGGTGCCATCTTCCCGGGCCTCATTCTGGCCAGCCTCTACTTCCTCTACATTTTCATCCGCTGCAATCTCAACCCGGAACTGGGTCCGCCGATTTCCAAGGATGAGGCCAAAAGTTGGAGCGCGGCCCAGAAGTGGGGCATGACCCTCAAGTCCCTGATACCACCCCTGGCGCTGATCCTGGCCGTGATGGGCACCATTCTGGCCGGCATCGCCACACCCACGGAAGCCGCGGGGCTGGGCGCCGGCGGGGCGGCCCTGCTGGCGGTCTTCAACAAGAAGATGAACTGGACGGTCATCCGCGAATCCGCCTTTGCCACCATGAAGACCACGGCCATGGTGATGATGCTCTTTATCGGCGGCAAATTCTTCAGCACGGTCTTCCTGAGCATGGGCGGCGGCGACGTGGTGGCCGACCTGATGATCGGCTCCGGGCTCAACCGCTGGGTGGTGCTGACCATCATGATGGTCATCGTCTTCCTCATGGGCATGTTCATCGACTGGGCCGCGATCCTGCTGATCACCGTCCCCATCTTCATGCCCATCGTCCTGGAGCTGGAATTCAACCCGCTGTGGTTCTCGCTGCTCATGTGCGTCAACCTGCAGACCTCTTTCGTCACGCCGCCTTTCGGCTATGCCCTTTTTTATTTCGCCGGTGTGGCCCCCAAGGGATATACCATGATGCACATTTACAAAGGCATCATGCCCTTCGTCATCCTGCAGCTCATCGGGTTGGCGATTCTGGTGATGTTCCCGGCGCTGACCACCTGGCTGCCGGCGCTCTTTTTCGGGGCCTCCTGAGATATCGGGATACCCGCAAGGCAGGGGTGAGGAACACAGGGCGGGTTCGGCACATCACGACCAACGGCGGTGGGAAACCGCTAGCCGGTCCGCGCGGCGGTATTGACGGCCGCGTGCGATGGAAAGCCCCTGCCGGCTGTGGTGTGCGGCGGAAGTTTTATTCGGCCGCATGATCACATTGCCAAACCGATTGAAACGCAAGCGTCGGTTCGGGGCATGGCGCCCGGACCGACCCACAGGCGCGGGGATGGGCGACCGGCATGATGCGAACGCCCGGCACGCTTTCCCGGGCCGGAGCGACCGCGGCGGGGCGCCATCCCTTCAGAGGGCCGGCAGAGGTCTAAGACGCATGAAAATTGAGCTCAAACCGATTCAACCCAAACGCATTTCCGATCAGGTTTTTGATCAGCTGAGGGCGTTGATTTTCCGGGGCGACTACCAGCCGGGGCAGAAAATCATGACCGAGCGCGAGCTGGCCGAAGCCCTCAATGTCAGCCGCAACTCGGTGCGCGAGGCCATCAACAAGCTGGTGACCCTGCGTTTTCTGGAGCAACGCCAGGGCCAGGGGACGTTCGTGCGCCCCCTGGACGAAGCCGTTCAGATCCCGCTGGCCACGGTCATGGAGACCCAGGATGCAAGCCTCATCGATCTGCTGGAGATGCGCATGGGCATCGAATGCACCGCCGCCTCCCTGGCCGCCCAGCGCAGCGGGACCGCCGAACTCCAAGCCATTGAAACGGCCATCGCCGACATGGAGCAGGATATCGGTTCCGGGGGTCTCGGCACCGAAGGTGATCTGGCCTTCCACATGGCCATTGCGGCGGCCACCAAAAACCCCTTGCAGATCTATATCATGAAAAATGTCTCCGATTTTCTTCACGTGGGGATTCGCGAAAATCTCCTGCATCTCTATCAGGATCCGAAGAACATCGAGATGATAATGAAGCAGCACAAGGCCATCTGCGAAGCCATCCGCCGACATGACCCCGATGCCGCCTATGACGCCATGCGCCGCCATATCGCCTTTGTGATCGACTTTTTCAGCCGCCGCCAATGAAGCGTTACCAGATCCTTGTGGCTGCGGTCATCATGCAGATGTGCCTGGGGGCCACCTACTCCTGGTCGATCTATGTCCACCCCCTGCGTCAGGCCGCCGGCCTGATGCAGGGCACGGCACAGCTGCCCTTCACGCTTTTTTACTTTGCATTTCCGGCCACCATGGTGCTGGCCGGCAGCTTCTTCCCGCGGCTGGGCCCCAGGCGATGTGCCCAGTTGGGCGGCCTGCTGTTCGGATGCGGCTGGCTCCTGGCCAGTCTGGGGCATCTAAATTTTCTCTACACGGTGATGGGCATCGGGGTCATGGCCGGCATCGGTGCGGGATTCGCCTACATTGTACCGATTGCCACCTGCATCCATTGGTTTCCGGATCGCAAGGGACTGGTCACCGGCGTTGCGGTGGCGGGATTCGGCGGCGGTGCGGCGGTTGTCAGCCAGATCGGCGGTTTTCTACTGGACCGCCTGGACTTCACGCCCTTTACCACCTTCGCCGTGTTCGGGGCCGGATTTCTGGTGGTGGTGACGACGGCCGGTCGATTCATGGCCTACCCCCCGGGGCATGACGCGGGAGAACACAAACCGCTGGCATTAGGGCGTGTCGTTGCCGAGCCTGCATTCTGGCTGCTGTATACGGCCATGTTTGCCGGCCTGTCGGCCGGTTTTGCGGTGAACGCCAATCTCAAGGACCTTTACACCGGGACCGGGCTCGGCTTCGGCGTCACGGCCGTGGCCCTGTTTGCTCTGGCCAATGCTGGTGGGCGGATCGGCTGGGGCTGGTTTTGTGACCGGTATGCCCCGGTGACCATGATTTGCACCAACCTGGTGGCCCAGGCGGCCGTGCTGCTGGCCGCCCCCCTGATGCTGCGCTCCGGGACGGGGCTGCTGGTGTTCGCCTTATTGACCGGTATGAATTACGGGGGTGTGCTGGTGATCTACGCCGCCTCGACGGCGCGGATCTGGGGGGCCGCTCGCGTTGGCCAGATTTACGGCTGGCTGTTTTCAGCCAA
Source organism: Desulfobacterales bacterium (assembly GCA_030066135.1). Classification (GTDB taxonomy): domain Bacteria; phylum Desulfobacterota; class Desulfobacteria; order Desulfobacterales; family UBA5852; genus JABZFP01. Next base: position 11,953 of record JASJCD010000048.1, read on the forward strand.
CATCCCCGCAGCGCTGGCGCCCCTGGCGGCCGGCTACACCTACGACTATACGGGCCGCTTTTATCCGGCCCTGGCCGGGATAAGCCTGATGATTCTCCTGACCGTCGCCCTGGCCACCCGCTGGCGCCACCGGCTCGACGCGGCACACCGGCCCCGCTGAGAAAGCCGCACCGGCGCTAGAGATGACCGGCGACCACCGGGCCCAGACCGGCGCACTCGGCCACGGCCTTGAGGCGCTGGATGCCCTCGCCATCGGCATCGGCCTGTACGCCGACCCACTGCACCAGTTTGCGCAGCGCTTCACCCTCGCGGATCAGCGCGCGGGCCTGGCGGACGCCGTCAGCCAGGGTGGGAGACTGGTCCACCAGATAGAAAAGCGCACCGGCGTTCAGACTGGTGATTTCTTCGCAGCCGCCTTTTTCGGTGCCGGCCACGGTTTGCAGGAAACGGACGGCCTCGGTCTGCTTGTCGCCAGTCGCGGCGATCTCGGCATACCGGCGGCGCGGCAGGCCGACTTCCTCAGGTGTCAGCGTCCAGCTGGTCTCGGTACCGTCCACGGCGATCTCACGCACACGGCTTTCTCCCAAAGTCGAGAGCTCATCCATGCCCCGACGGCCGTCAGCGTCAAAGCCGTGTACCACCAAGGCCCGTTGGTAACCGATTTCTTTCATGACCGCCGTGGCCGGACCGATCAGCGCTTCGGCATATACGCCCCGCAACCCGTGGGTCGGTCGGCAGGGGCTGGCCAGGCTGGCGGCGATATTGAGGGTCGATCCGAAGCGGATCTGCCCCAGGATCCGCGCCAGGGCCCGCGGATGGATCTTGGGGCTCATGCCGTTGAACAGACCGATGCCCGCCCGACGGATGCTGCGGGCCACCGTGGGGACGTCGCATTCCACGTCGACGCCGACGGCTTCCAGGAGGTCGACCGTTCCACAGGTCGAGGTCAGCGCCCGCGCCCCGTGACGCGCCATGCGAATCCCTCCGGCGGCCGCCACCACGGCCGCGGCCGAACTGACGTTGAAGGTTTTGAGACTGTCCATGCCGGTGCCCGAATTCTCGACGAGCGGCGCGCCCAGGTTGTCCTGGGCCCTTACCGTGTCCAGCTCGAAGATGGCCTGCCAGGCGCCGGCGATTTCCTCCGGGGTCTCGCCTTTGGCGGCCAGGGCGGCCAGAAAGGCCCCCTGCTGCAGGTCGGGCTGCGCGTCGTCCAGCACCTGGCGGAACATCGCATAACTCTCCGCACGGGTTAAATCCTGTCCGTTGATCAGCTTCTGGATCTGCCCGCCGAATGCCTGAATCGGATCATCAACACTCATGACGTCGTTTCCTTCTGCCAGGGGTCGAGAAGTATTTTCATGCCGGCCCGCGTCTCCACGAGCCTCAGGGCCTCGTCCAGTTTTGCAAGGGGCAGGCGGTGGGAGATCATATCGCGCACCGGCACGCGGGCCTCGGCGATCATGGCCAGAGCGGCCTGACCATGCCGGTAGCAGCAGCCGTAAGCTCCCACCAGGGTCTGCTCCTGATAATGAAGCTGGTTGAAGCTGACAGCCGGTTGATCGTCTGCCGGCGACAGTCCGGAAAAAACCACCAGGCGTCCGCGCGGGGCCAGATGGGCCAAGGCTTCCCGGTAGGCGCCCTTGTCACCCACGGCCACGACAGCCACATCGAAGCAGGCTTCACCGGCCGTTTCGAGGCCGCCGATCAAATCGCGGCGCCGCCGGTCGGGTTCCATGTTCTGGGTCCGGGCGCCCAGCGCGCGTCCCGCACGCGCCAGCAGGGTGCCGGCCGGACCGGCCCCCCAGATCCCAAGATGCTCTCCGGGCTGGAGTCGGCCGAGTTCGAGTGCGTTCAGCACGCATGAAAGGGGTTCGGCCAACACGGCCTCGTCGGTCGCGAGACCGTCCGGAAGCGGCATCACGCTCTTGGCCGGCACGGTGACGTAGGGACCGAAACCACCGTCGCGGTGAAAGCCCATGATCTGCATCTCCCGGCAGAGATTTTCAGCTCCGGCCCGGCAGGCCGGGCACCGGCCGCACCACACACCCGGGTAGACATAGACGCGCTCTCCGAGGGCAAGCCCTTGGACGCGGCGGCCCAGGGCCTCAACCGTGCCGACGACCTCCTCGCCTGGAACACGTGGCAGGACCAGATCCCGATGGCCCACGCGGATGATTTTTAGATCGGTGCGGCACAGTCCCGTTACTTCAACACGTATCAAGACTTCGTCGTCCCCGGGGGGTTGAACCGGCATCTCCCTGAATTCAAAGCAGCCGATCTCGACGACCTGAACCGACGGCATGCGCATAGGACCACCATCCTTTTCTGAAAGCTCAAATGAGAAGAAATCGCAAAAGTCATACACCAGACGGTCTCGTAAAAAGTTCGAGATCAAGGCTTGCAAATCCCGAGGAATGAGGCGTACGCCAGTACGCCGCAATGACGAGGGTTTTGCGTAACGCCGATATCGGATTTTTTACGAGACCGTCAAAATAAAAAAGGGCTCCCCGGGTCATGGATGACCCCAGGAACCCTTTGCCATCAGGTCCTTAATCTATGCCGAACGGTCGTCTTCTGACTTCCGGATCATCCGCAGGCGCCGGTCTTCCCACGTGGCTGGCGCCACGCAGTGACCTGGTTGCGGTCCTGCGTTCCCGGTTACAGCGGCGGGTCCGTCACGGATTCGCACCGTGTTCCGTTACCGCCCGGCTCGAGTTTCGTTTTTTAACAGCGCCCTTGACCAAAGTCAATGCGCGCGGCGGGCGATTGCCGCATGATCATCCCGGCAGTCTTGACATCAGGACCAAGGCGTATATCTTTACCAAAATTATTCATGTGGAGCGGCGCGAGGGATCTGGCCTGATGACCGCCCGGCAACCTGACCATAAGGTGCCAAATCCAGCCCCTAACGGGAAACATGAGGTGAGCCGACAAATGGATCGAACCTCTCCTGTGCGAGAGGTTTTCTTGTTTATAGACCGATACCCAACGGAGGCCCAGCATATGAGTGACAAACCGCAAGGATTCGGAACCCGCAGTATCCACGCCGGGCATGCACCCGATCGTCAGACCCTGTCCCGCGCCATTCCCATCTACCAGACCTCGTCCTATGTATTCGAGGACACGCAGCATGCGGCGGATCTTTTCGGTCTGCGCAAATTCGGCAATATCTATACGCGCATCATGAATCCCACCACCGACGCCCTCGAGCAGCGCATCGCGGCCCTGGAGGGCGGAACGGCTGCGCTGGCGGTGGCCTCGGGACAGGCCGCCGAAACCCTGACCGTTCTGACGCTGGCCAAGACCGGCGACGAAATCGTGGCCTCCACGGATCTCTACGGCGGTACGGTGAGCCTGTTCACCCATACCTTCCGCCGCCTGGGTATCCAGGTCCGCTATGTGCCTCCCAACGACATCGACGCCTGGGAGCGCGCCGTTACCGACAAAACCAAAGCCTTCTTCGTCGAAACCATCGGCAATCCCAAACTCGACATCATCGATATCGGCGCCATCGCCGAAGCCGGCCGGCGCCACGGCATACCGCTGGTGGTGGACAACACGGTCACCACCCCCTATCTGTGCCGGCCCATCGAACACGGGGCCGCAGTGGTGGTGCACTCGGCCACCAAATTCATCGGCGGTCACGGCACTTCCATCGGCGGCCTCATCGTGGATGCAGGCAATTTCGACTGGGAAGGCTCGGGACGTTTTCCGGAGTTCGACGCCCCCGACCCAGCCTATCACGGTCTCAAATTCGTCGAGACGTTTGGCGACCTGGCCTTCATCCTGCGGGCCCGCGTGCTCGGTCTGCGGGACATGGGCGCGGCCATGAGCCCCTTCAATGCCTGGCTTTTCCTCCAGGGACTCGAAACCCTGCACCTGCGCATGGAGCGCCATTCGTCCAATGCCCTCGAGGTGGCCCGCTTCCTTGCGGGACACGGCTGTGTATCATGGGTCCGCTATCCGGGGCTGGCCTCCGCCGAAACCGCCCATTTGAAAGAAAAATATCTGCCTTGGGGTCAGGGCGCCCTGGTGGGCTTCGGCATAAAGGGTGGCCAGGAAGCCGCCGTCAAATTCATCGAAAACCTCAAGCTCGTCAGCCATCTGGCCAACATCGGCGACGCCAAAAGCCTGGTGATTCATCCGGCTTCGACGACGCATGAACAGCTGACCGAAGAAGAACAGCGGGCGGCCGGGGTGACACCGGATTTCATCCGCCTGAGCATCGGCATCGAGGACGTCGAAGACATCATCGCCGATCTGGACCAGGCCCTGGAAACCGGCGTGGCCTGTACCCGCTAACCATGGCGCACCAAGTTTGAACGAGGAAGAAGACGATGCTCATCGAACGCCAATCGGTCGGTCGGGTCGAACCCCGGCATTATGCTTTCGGCAGTGCAGAGACGCCGATGGTGCTGGATTCGGGCCGTGCGCTCGGGCCCGTCGAACTGGTCTACGAAACCTACGGTGTGCCCAACGAGGCGCGCACCAACGCCATCCTGATCTGCCACGCCCTGTCGGGCGATGCCCATGCGGCCGGCATTCACGATCCCCACGACAAGCGTGTTGGTTGGTGGGACACCATGATCGGCCCGGGCAAGGCCTTCGACACCGATCGCTACTGGGTGATCTGCGCCAACGTGATTGGCGGCTGCAAGGGTTCCACCGGCCCCAACAGCACCAACCCGGCCACCGGTAAGCCATTCGGCAGCGACTTCCCGCTGATCACCATCGGCGACATGGTCACGGCCCAGAAACACCTGGTGGACCACCTGGGTATTGAACGGCTGTTCTGCGTGGTGGGTGGTTCCATGGGCGGTTTCCAGGCCCTGGAATGGTCGCTGCGCTATCCCGATCGGGTTCATGCGGTTATCTGCCTGGCCGCCGGTGCCAAACTCTCCACCCAGGGGATCGCCTTCAACGCGGTCGGGCGGCATGCCATCACCCGTGATCCCGACTGGCAGGAAGGACACTACTATGGTACGCCCGGACCGGTGCGCGGCCTGGCCAGCGCACGCATGGTGGCCCACATCACCTATCTCTCCGAAATCGTGCTGGACCACAAGTTCGGTCGCCGTCTTCAGTCGGCCGACCGCCTGAGCTACGACATCCATAACGAGTTCGCGGTGGAGAGCTACCTGAGCCACCAGGGGACCCGCTTCACCGAGCGCTTCGACGCCAACAGCTATATCTATATCACCAAGGCCATGGATTATTTCGACATCGCCCGGACATATGGGCCGCTCAAAGACGCCTTTGCCGCGGTGCAGGCCCGTTATCTCGTGGTCTCCTACACCTCGGACTGGCTCTTTCCGACCGCTCAGTCCAAGGAGATCGTGCGCGCCCTGATCGCCAACGACCGGGACGTATCCTTCGTCGACATCGACTCGCCGCACGGGCACGATGCGTTTTTGATCGAAACCGAGGGTTTGACCCGGATTACCTCCGCCTTTCTGGACGGCAGCCAAAGGAGCCAACCGCTTGAATAACGACCGCCGGCGCGTCAACTATGTCAACACCCTGACCCAGACCGACTGGGACCTCATCGCCGCCATCATTCCCGAGGGGGCGCACGTCCTGGACCTGGGCTGCGGGGACTGCTCGCTGTTGGGGGAATTGCTGGCCCGCAAAAAGGTCCGTGGGCGGGGGGTCGATATCGACGGCGCGCGCTTGGTGAAGGGTATGGCGCTGGGGTTGCCGGTCTACCAGGGCGACCTGGACGAAGGACTCGCCGATTTTGCCGACGACGCCTACGACTATGTGATTCTCAATCAGACCCTCCAGGTGGTCAAACACCCGCAGGTCGTGCTGCGGGAGATGATGCGCATCGGCCGCTACGGTATCGTGGGCTTCCCCAATTTCGGCCACTGGTCGCTGCGCGCCGGTCTTTTCTTCGGCGGCCGCGCCCCCAAGTCGCCGGCCCTGCCCTTCGAGTGGTACAACACACCCAACATTCGCGTGCTGACCATCCGGGACTTCAGGGCCTTCTGCCACGAGGAGAACTTAAAAATCGTCGCCGAGCACTACTTGATCCTGAACAAATGGCGCCGTCACCTGCCCGCCCGGCTAACGGCCAACCTGCTGGCGCATATCGGGTTGTTCGTCGTGGCCCGAC
>JASJCD010000049.1 GCA_030066135.1 Desulfobacterales bacterium
GGGGGGATCATGGCCAGCATGGTCGAGGCCATGATGATCTGCCACTCGGCCTGGCCCTCGCCGACGTCGAGCATGCGTTTGATGCCGATCAACAGCGTGTAGTAGCTCTCGTCGCCGGTGATCAGAAGCGGCCAGAGGTACTGGTTCCATCCATAGATGAAAAGGATCACGAAAAGGGCGGCGATGGACGTGCGGGACATGGGCAGCAGGATGTCCCAGAAAAACCGCAGGGGCCCTCCGCCGTCGATGCGCACCGATTCGCACAGTTCGTCCGGAACGATCATAAAGAACTGCCGGAAGAGAAACGTAGCCGTGGCCGAGGCGATCAGCGGCAGGATCAGTCCGGTATAGGAATCCAGCAGCTTGAGGTTGGCCGCGACCTCGTAGGTCGGCAGAATGCGGACCTCCACGGGCAGCATCAGGGTGATGAAGATCATCCAGAAGAAGAACATCCGGAAGCGGAATTTGAAATAGACGATGGCGAAGGCCGCCAGCAGGGAGATGGATATCTTACCGACCGTGATGCCTAGGGCCATGATCAGGCTGTTGAGCATCATGGTGCCCACCGTGGCACCCACGTCCCGCGGCCCCAGCGTGAGGGCCTTGGTGTAGTTGGCGATCAGTTCTTCGCCCGGCAGGTAGGGAAACGAGGTCGTGATGTCTTCCAGGGTATGGGTCGAGGCCACGAAGGTGACATAGATTGGAAAAGCGATGACCAGCACGCCGGCAATCAGGATGGCATGGGTGAGAAATGTAAGCCAGGGGCGGCTTTCAACCATTGTGCTCTCCTTGGGCGCACGATCGGATCAGTAGTGGACCCGGCGTTCGATGTAACGAAACTGAATAATGGTCAGCGCGATCACCACGGCCATCAGGATGACGGACTGGGCCGCTGATCCGCCCAGATCGAGGCTTTCGAAGCTGTCGTGGTAGATCTTGAAGACCATGATGTTGGTGGCCTCGCTGGGCCCGCCCTCGGTGATGGCGTGGATCACCCCGAAGGTGTCGAAAAAGGCATAGACGATGTTCATCACCACCAGAAAAAAGGCGGTGGGCGAGAGCAGGGGGAAGGTGATGGTCCAGAAACGCTTGGCCGGAGACGCGCCGTCGATGGCCGCCGCCTCGATGAAGGACTTGGGAATGGCCTGCAGGCCGGCCAGGAAAAACAGAAAATTATAGGAGATCTGCCGCCAGGCGGCCGCGATGATCACCAGCAGCATGGCCTGCCCCCCGTTGAGGGTGAAATCCCAGTCGATGCCCATGGCTTTGAGAAAAAAGGAAATCATGCCTACCGTGGGGTTGAACAGGAAATACCAAACCACGGCCGCGGCCACGGGGGCCACGGCATAGGGCCAGATGATCAGGGTCTTGTGGACGATGGCCCCGCGGATGGCCCGGTTGGCCATGACCGCCAGCAGCAGGGCGGTGGTCATGGCGATGGCGGCCACCGAGAAACTGAAGACGAGGGTCACCCGGATCGAGTTGAGATAGATGGGGTCCGTGAAGATATAGGCGAAATTTTCCAGGCCCACGAAGACCGTTGAAAGCCCGAAGGCGTCTTCCTGCAGAACGGACTGGTAGAGGGCCTGGGAGGCGGGCCAGATGAAAAATACGAGCGTTACCACGATCTGGGGGGCCACAAGAATGTAGGGCAGCACCTTGTTGTTGAAAACGACCCGTTTCTGCATGGTTTTTGCCCTCGCGTGCCGGGACGGTCTGCCGTGGACCGCCGCCGTAATAAGGACTGGGCCGGGCCACCCGGAAGGCTACCGGACAGCCCGGCATGATGGGCTATTTATTGGCTTTCTCGAACTTGCGCAGCAGGCGGTTGCCCTTGGCAGCGGCATCGTCCAGGCCGGCTTGGGCGGTCTTTTCCCCCGCGAAGATGGCTTCCAGGGTATCGTACATGATGGCCCGCATCTGGACGAAATTGCCGAAGCGCAGGCCGCGCGAATTGGCGGTGGGCTTGTTCAGGGTCATCTGCTTCAGCGCCGTTTCCATGTCCGGATTCTGGTCATAGAAACCCTGCTTCTTGGTGTAATCGTAGGCAGCGGTGGTAATGGGCAGGTAGCCGGTGAACTGGTGCCAGTCCGCCTGCACTTCCGCTTTGGAAAGGTAGTTGAAGAAGGCTGCCACGCCCTTGTATTCGGCATCCGAGTGGCCCTGCATGACCCACAGGCTGGCGCCGCCGATGATCGTGTTCTGGGGCGCACCCTTGGCCCCCGACCAGTAGGGCAGCATGGCCGTGCGGAAGGGGAATTTGCAGGTTTTCTTGAAGCCGGCATAACCCGCCGATGATTCGGTGTACATGGCCACCTCGCCCGAGGCGAACTTGGCATTGCCCTTGTTGCGCCGACCGCCGTAAACAAAAATCTTCTCTTTCTGCCAGTCGGCGAGATGCTGGACATGTTTCACTTGCGGGCCCTTGTTGAAGACGAATTCGGTGTTCATGCCCCCGAAGCCGTTGGCCTGCGTGCCGAAGGGCACGTTGTGCCAGGCGCTGAAGTTCTCCAGGTGGATCCAGGAAATCCAGGCGGTGGAGAAGCCCCCCGGATAGCCGGCCGCGACCAGTTTGCGGCCATAGGCGGCCACTTCCTCCCAGGTCTTGGGGGGCTTGTCGGGATCCAGCCCCGCCTTCTGGAAGGCTTCCACGTTATAGTAGAGCACCGGGGTCGAGCTGTTGAAGGGCAGCGAGAGCATTTTGCCGTCGGGCGTTGTGTAGTAGCCGGTAACGGTTGGCAGATAGACATCCGGCGACCAGGGCATCCCCGAGCCTCCCATGACTTCGTGAACCGGCTTGATGGCGCCCCGGGCGGCCATCATGCTGGCGGTGCCGACTTCGAAAACCTGGAGAATATGGGGCGGATTCTTCGAGCGGAAAGCAGCAATGCCTGCCGTCATGGTGTCGTGGTAGTTGCCCTTGTAGGTTGCCACGACCTTGTAGTCGCTCTGGGAGGCGTTGAAATCCGCCACGATGGATTGAACCTTTTCGCCCAGGCGCCCGCCGTGGGCAAACCACCAGTCGATCGTGACCGGTTCGCCCAGGGCGCTGATGGGGGCCATTGTCAGGATAAAGCATACGGCTGTCATGATTCCGAGAAACTTTTTCATGTCGCGCTCCTCCTTTGGTGTGATGGTGGGATAGACAACAAAGCGATACGGAGCTTCGCAGAATGCGGTTAAGGGTGCGTTAGCGTTGCGTGCCAAAATAGCGCGGCGCAGGGCGCGGTTTGTGAGAATGGGTCTTGTCGGTGTTCGGATCAGCCCTGAATGTGCCTGTGAATGCAAGGGGCCATGCCGCGGCGTTTGTGCACGTGCGGGTTGATTCGAGATAAGTAGCGGTATTGGCGCCTTACGTCAAGAGGTTATAGCACCGCCGGTTCGGTGGCGTTCGTGGTCCGGGTTTTCAGCGGGCAGCGGTGCCGCCTGGCAGCGCGACGCCGCAGCCTGATTCGCACATTTGACCGGGGCTGCCGCGGCCACAAAAACCAGTTGACAGCGCCGTGGGACAACCCAATATTCATTTATCAATTTAATATTGTCTATCAACACCACTATCCCGCATTGCTTTCCAGGCCGCCGTTTCACCCTCCCTCCTAAGCTTGTGTTGGGCCTGGATACCTGAATCGGACCCATAAAACTAACGCGTGGTAATCTGCGAGGCCATCGCATGCTGAGCGTCGCCGTTGAAAATGACGCCGTCCGCATAGGCCCCTATTGGGCTGTGACGTTTCACCGCACCTTGCGGGTTCCGGATGACGGGCATGTATACCCGCTTCCGCCGGGGCTGGGAAAACTGCCGGTTTTCCGTGTCGCCGACTTCAAGGCGCGTGTTCCGGTCTCCCTGCGGGACGAAGGCGGGGTTTTCATTCCAATGTACCAGCGCGAGGCCCTCTGGCTTGGATTTCATGGCCCCCATTGGCGGGCCCAGGCGGTTACGGTGGCCGTGGGCGGCATCAATGCCCTGACGGGCAGACCGGCGGCGGCGCCCCTCACGGCCGATCCGCAGAACTATATTGTCTGCCCCGACCAACCCTGGCTCGATGGGATCAATACCGGCCATGGCTTCGTGCGCCAGTTCGTGGCCATGCCGCTGGGGCAGGGGTACACCGTCGAGGGCGACCTGACCGGCAGCGAAATCCGAGGCGGATTCCAGTTGACGGTCTACGAACCACACCCGGGAAGATTCTCAGATACACCACCGCAGCGGGACCCGACACCGCTGGACACCGATTGCGAGGGGCCGCCCCAACCCATGGCGGCACCCGTTATGGGGCTGGGCGCCGGGGGGCGCCTGCGTCAGAAGATCTATGCGGACCCTTACGGTTTCGACACCTGGGACGCTGACAGGCAGGGGCACCTCCGCGTACATCTGCTCAACAGCCGCCAATTTGCCGAGGTCACCGGTCGGCCGCCGCCGCCTTCACCCATCGACGCCGCCACCTACGCGGCCTGCGGTCTTCCCTGGTTTGCACGCTACGACGATTCTCAGGCAGACATCGTGCCGTCTGAAAGGCTCTCGGGGGTTAAAACCATTGCAGCGCGCGATGCCGAAAAAGCGGCGGCCGGGCCTCGGCCCGCGCCGCCCGGTATCGAGCGTCAGGAGGTCAGGAACAAAGGCGGGCGCGAGCGCTGATCCGGGCCTCACCCGCGATGGTGGCGCGCCGCATTTCATTCCCCTGCGGGGGTACGAACACCAATGCCGGATAGACGCCGTTGTCTTCCGGTTCTAAAGGAGGTCAGCCATGACGGATTATCCCAAAATGTGTTTCGATCGTCTCCTGCCCGACGATATCAACCTGATGCATACCCATCCTGGCGGGGTCGACGTCGCCCGGGCGATAATTGTGATCCGCAAGATGTGGCCCAACGGGTCAACCCTGCATGTGCGCTTCATGGGGGGGACGGCCCAGCAGCAGCAACTGGCCCGTGAGCAGGCTGAATGGTGGATGGAGCATGCCAATCTGCGGTTTGAATTCGACAACGCCCCGGATGCCGACATCCGGATTGCCTTTGATGCCGGCAACGGCGCCTGGTCTTATGTGGGCACCGACAGCCGGCGCATCCCTCGCGATATGCCCACCATGAATCTGGGTTTCCAGGACGGTGGCACCTCGGCCCACGAGTTCGGGCACGCCATCGGTCTGGGACATGAACACCAGAACCCGGCCGGCGGCATCCAGTGGAACGAAGAGGTGGTGATCCGGGATCTGGCCGGACCGCCCAACTTCTGGTCGCCGGATCAGACCCGCCACAACGTGATCCGCAAATACGCCCATGACCAGATTCGGGGCACGCATTTCGACCCGGATTCGATCATGCTCTATGCCTTCCCGGGCGCATGGACCGTGAGCGGTCAGGGCACCCATGCCAATGAGATTCTTTCCGCCCTGGACAAGCAATTCATTGGCGGTCCGGATGCCTACCCCCGGGGGATAGTGCCCGACCCGGTTGAGATTCCGGTGATCGATCAGTCCGGTGTCCCGGCCCGCATCGGCAAGCCCGGCGAGGAGGACATGTTTGTTTTCAAGGCCACCACCGCCAGCCGCTATACCATTGAAACCAGCGGACAGACCGATGTGGTCATGAAACTCTACGGACCGGACAACCGCACCAGCCTGCTGGATCAGGATGACGACGGCGGGATGGGCTACAATTCCCGCATCGTGGCCAATCTGACGCCCGGGGATTACTTCGTTCAGATCCGGCATTACAACACGACCCATGGTACGGGGGACTATCAGATCAAGGTGACCAAGTGAGCTGAAAGGGCCGGTGCCGGTTGTTGCGGGCGCAGGCCGCGGGGGGGGGCACCCCACAGACAGTCTGCGGCAGGAGCGCATCTCCTATAAGTGGGAACAGCCTGCGCCGCCGCCCTGGCGGCGCCGTTTGCAGAGGACTGAACAAAGGCCGGCCGCCCGGCATTTGATGGTCTTCTGGTCAGTCGGTTTTCATGCTTCCCAGGGGGTTGGTCCAGGCTTGCTTCCCGCAGGCATCCTCGATTTCCAGTCGGACGAAGGACCAGTCCGTGGGCATCTGGAATTCTGCCCGGCGGAAGTCATGCGCGTGATGGATCCATTTGCCCCGGTGGCGCGGACCCACAAGACGGGCGCAGCGGATGGGGGTGGTGTCGATGCCGAGCCAGTTGTCTTTGACCACCAGACGATCGATGCGCGGGCCCTGGGACGCATAGAAATGCCGTCGGCGCAGGGCATCCAGAATGGCGGCCCGGCTGCATGCGGGGGCGCAGACCGACACCCAGCCCCCGTCCCAGAATCCGCTCCGGGGCTGGAAATGGGCATCGTCCACGGCGATCCCCAGAAAATCGGGGCGGTTTTCCAGAACCGTATCCCAGTGGCTGGTGGCATACCCCTTGCCGATTTCGCACTGGCTGCTGTGGTTGTAGATTTCAAGACCATCAAAATCATGCGGCAGGGCTTCCGCAGCCTGGTTGCCGGTCCAGTGGGGATGGGCCCAGATCAGCAATGCACCCTGATCGCGGGCTTCGGCCATGGCGTCCAGGAGCAGGCCATTTTCCGGCAGCGGTCGGGCGAGACCCAGTGCCAGGACATGGAAGTAACATCCCAGGGTGTCGTGCCCGTCCAGTTCCACGCCGTTTAAAATCATGAGCGGCTGCTGTTCGCCATTGGTACAGTAACTCTTCCAGTGGTCGGTGATGGCGATGAAATCGTAGCCGGCCGCCGCGTATTTTTCAGCCACCGACGCCAGCGCGAGTCTGCCGTCGGAGCGGTTCGTATGCAGGTGCAGATTGCCCTTGTGCCAGGGGCCTTTCATCTTGAGCGCCCTCGTTGTCATTGATTCTCTCCCCTTACCATTTTCCGCTGCGGCCTGACGGTAGATGCGGCTGGAACGAGCCCATGCGGTAAGCCACTATCCTTCAGGTTGCAAGGACCGACCGGAGACCCTCCAATAGAGCCAGTCCGGGCCGCGGCCGATCGGCGTTCGCCGCTGGCCATAACACCGGTAAACGGTTAGCCGGCAATGAATGTTCGGTTAGAACAGGGTTGCGTGATCCAGGAAGGGGAGTGGGGGCCGGTGTCTAAACGGGGCGGATTCAGTCCTGTCGATGCCAGCGCATCTTGGCCTTGGTGCGTCCGGCTGAAATCAGATCGAAGCGCACCCCGCCGAGTCGAAAACCGTCCTTGGCTTCACGCTGGTCGATTTCACGCCGGTAGGGGTAGTCGGGATCGAGATCGCGAATAAAAACGTCCAATTTGATCTGGTCGTCTTTTATGCCACGGTAGACCACATCCACTTTGCCAAAACTGTTGCGAACGCCCCGCCGCAGGACCACATGCGCCCGGGACACGTTGACGGCCGGCGCCGCCACGGCCGTAACGCCTTTTTGGCCGCCATGGGCCCTGGCTTCGGATTCCATGGCACTGGCCGCTATCAGATAGACGCTTGCGCCTATGACCACGCCCGTCAACATGAAGAACAGGACAGGCAGCCATTTATGTTTGCGTTCATCGTTCATGGGTTCAATCATTATATCCGCCTTAACTGAACATACTTGAATCTAAGATCCCAATGTCCCGGCGCAAGTCTGACAAACTGGACCCGATCAATGGGCCACCCAAACCAAGGGGCCTGATTTAATTCAACCGGGGAGATTATTCAACTATTAATATTTATGTACTAAATATATGCTCAATTATACCTAAATCAACTTATTTATATAAAAAACAGTAATAAATCATATTTTAATTATGTAAATAAATATGCCCAAAATATAATTCGCGAAAAGAATAGTTATACTATTCTACTATTCTAAAATAGTTGAATTCTTTAAGTCCTGAGTCCTCAACCCTTGAAGGCTCGTCCGCAAGACACGCCGCGCCACGCCCGGTTGAAGATAACCGCTTGAGTGGCGATAATAATAGCGGTAGTCTGTACAGATACGTGGAATGACCGATCCACCCGAGGCGAATAAATATCGGCGTTACGCTGTGCCTTGTCATGGTGACGTACCGTAAGCACGCCCTGTTTCTTTGAATGCGCAAGCCGCATTTCAAACGCTTCCCGAGTCCTTCGCATGCCGGACGATCTACGTGTTCATCCGCCTATAGATTTCGAAGGATACGCGGTTGAATCCCGGGCTGATTCACCGGGTGGCGGACGACAACGCCCAAACGCGTTCAGGTATCAGAAAGGTGACCTCCCTGTTTTCAAGCAACCATACCAAAGCGACCGCCGGTGCCCCTGATGAAATGCGCCGCGTGCCCCTCAAACCCCTGAGCCTGCGCTTCCGCGGATCCTACGCCCATCTCGAAAGGCCCTTCCGCCGGGAATACATGCGCGTCTCCCTGCGCCATACCCGCCTGGCGCTGGTTCTGGGCGCCTTTTTTTATGCTGGATTCGGCATTCTGGACGCCTATCTGATGCCCGACGAGAAATATTTCACCTGGTTCATCCGCTTTGCCGTCGTCAGTCCGGCGCTGCTGGCCGTGGCCGGACTGACATATGTCCGTCACTTCCACCCCTATCTTCAACCCCTGATGGCCGCGATGATCGTCCTTGCCGGGGGCGGTATCATCGCCATGATCCTGGTGGCCCCTCCACCGATCAATCATTTTTATTATGCCGGGGTCATCCTGGTGTTCATGTTTGGCTATACTTACCTGCGGGCGGGATTTGTCTGGGCTTCGCTGGGCGGTTGGGTTCTGGTCCTGCTCTATGAGATCGTTGCCGTCGGCCTCACCGCGACGCCTACGACTGTCCTGGTCAGCAACAATTTCTTTTTCGTGAGCGCCAACGTCATGGGCATGATCGCCTGCCATGGGATCGAATACGATGCGCGCCGCCATTTCTTTATGAGCCACCTCCTGGCTGAGGAAAAGGAGAAGGTCGGCCGGATCAACAGCGAGTTGGAACAGCGCGTCGTGCTGCGCACCAGGGAACTTCAGGAGATCAACCGTGACCTCGAGAGTGAAATCGCAGCCCGCAAGAAATTATCCGTACAGCTCCAGCAGGCGGAAAAGATGGAAGCCGTCGGGGGGTTGGCCGCCGGTGTGGCCCATGATCTCAACAACATATTGAGCGGGCTGGTGAGTTATCCTGAACTTGTGCTGATGGATCTTCCCGAGGACAGTCCCCTGCGCGAGCCGATCCTGACGATCCGCAACTCGGGTGAGAAAGCCGCGGCCATGGTTCAGGACCTGCTGACGCTGGCCCGCCGGGGCGTGGCCGAGAAGACCGTTTTGAATATCAACGACCTGGTTCACGACTATCTGGCATCGCCGGAATACCAGGCCCTGAAAGCGGCCCATCCCCACGTGCGCATCGAAAGCCGTCTGGCCGCGGATCTCCTCAATGTGCTGGCCCCATCGGTGCACCTGTCCAAAACCCTGATGAATCTGGTGGCCAATGCCGCCGAGGCCCTTTTGGTGCCGGGCAAGGTCACGATCGCCACCGCCAATTGTTACGTGGACCAACCCCTTCAGGGGTTTGATACCGTCGCCGAAGGCGAGTATGTCGTGGTTTCCATCCAGGATACCGGGGTGGGGATCGCCGCGGACGACCGCCGGCGCATCTTCGAGCCGTTTTACACCAAAAAGAAGATGGGCCGCAGCGGTACGGGATTGGGCATGTCCGTGGTCTGGTCCACGGTAAAGGATCTGGAGGGCTTTATCGATATCGACAGCACCGAAGGGCAGGGGACGCGTTTCGACCTTTATCTTCCGGTTTCACGGCAGGCGGTTGCCGCCGATGACCGGCGCGTGACCATTGATGACTACCGGGGCAGCGAGCGGGTGATGGTGGTGGACGACGTGGCCGAGCAGCGCGAAATTGCCGCCAGCATGCTGGGCAAGCTTGGGTACACCGTGACCACGGCCGTTTCCGGAGAGAAAGCCCTTGAACACCTGAAAGCTAACAGGGTCGACATCCTGGTGCTGGACATGATCATGGATCCCGGCATCGATGGCTGCGAGACCTACCGCCGGATACTTCAGCGGCATCCCGGTCAAAAGGCCATCGTGGCCAGCGGTTACGCCGAGTCGGAGCGTGTCCGCGAGATCCAGCGCCTGGGCGCCGGGGCCTACCTGAAAAAACCCTACACCCTCGAAAGCCTGGCAATGGCCGTGCGGCGGGAACTCGAGCGCCAGGCCAATTGACGGTTCCGGGGAGGTCTCCCGGCGCCGATCGCTTTAAAAAATTCATACCCCCCCGGTGGACAATTCTCTCCAGATGGCCTATAGGCGGATTTTTGTCTTTAAGCGACAATGCCGAGGAAGCTCATGCGTCGGAACGAACACATCCGCAACATCGCCATCATTGCCCACGTGGATCACGGCAAGACCACGCTGGTGGACGCCATGTTCAGCCAGTGCGGCCTTTTTCGCGAAGGCCAGGCCGTGGACGAGCGGATCATGGACAGCATGGACCTGGAGCGCGAACGGGGCATCACGATCGCTGCCAAGAACTGCGCCGTGGCCTGGCAGGGGGTCAAGGTCAACATTATCGACACCCCCGGACATGCCGATTTCGGGGGCGAGGTCGAAAGGGCCCTGTCCATGGCGGATGGCGCCATCCTGCTGGTGGACGCCTCCGAGGGCCCGCTGCCCCAGACGCGGTTCGTGCTCGAGAAGACGCTCGCCGCCGGGCTCAAGATCGTGGTGGTGATCAACAAGATCGACCGTCAGGATGCCCGGCCGGAAGACGTTCTGGACGAGATTTACGATTTGTTCATCGATCTCGACGCCACCGACGAGCAGCTCGAGTTCCCCTATCTTTACGCCATCGGCCGCGACGGCGTGGCCCAGGCGTCTCCGGAGGGCCGTGGCGTCAACCTGCACCCACTGCTCGATCTTATCGTGGACAAGCTTCCGGCGCCGGTCTTCGACCCCGAGGCTCCGTTCCAGATGCTGGTCTCCGACCTGGGCTATTCCGACTACCTGGGTCGGCTGGCCATCGGCAAGGTGGTCAATGGCCGGGCCCGCCATCGTGACAGTCTCGTATGCTTGGGAGAAAACGAAGCCCAGCGGCCCCTCAAGGTATCTCAACTCCAGGTCTACGACGGCCTGGGGCTGAAAGAGGTCGAATCGGCCGAACCCGGAGACATCATCGTGCTCTCGGGCATTGAAGATGTGGCGATCGGCGACACCATCTGCACCCGCGAATTTCCGCGGGCCCTCAAACGCATCCGGGTGGACGCGCCCACCGTGGCCATGCGCTTTACAATCAACACCTCGCCTCTGGCCGGCCGGGAGGGCAAATACGTTCAATCCAGCCGCATCCGCGAGCGCCTGCATCGCGAAACCCTGAGCAACGTCGCCATCCAGGTGGAAGATACCGACAACCGGGAAGTCTTCCTGGTCAAGGGACGGGGCGAATTTCAGATGGCGATCCTGATCGAGACCATGCGCCGTGAGGGTTTCGAGCTTGGCGTCGGACGCCCTGAAGTCATTTTCAAGTACCGCGATGGCGAGAAGCTTGAGCCCATGGAGAAGCTCTTCATCGACTGCGACGAGAACTTCCTGGGTATCGTCACCGAGAAGCTCTCGGCCCGGCGGGGACAGATGACCAGCATGATCAACCATGGCAGCGGCCGCGTGCGCATGGTATTCAGCATTCCCTCCCGGGCACTGATCGGCTACCGCGACGAGTTTCTGACCGATACCAAGGGTACGGGCATCATGAACTCCTACTTTGCCGGCT
The DNA here is from genome assembly GCA_030066135.1 of Desulfobacterales bacterium. Lineage (GTDB taxonomy): Bacteria > Desulfobacterota > Desulfobacteria > Desulfobacterales > UBA5852 > JABZFP01. The sequence continues at coordinate 11,680 of JASJCD010000049.1, forward strand.
ACGATGCCTATCGCGGCGATTTTCCCAGCCGCTACACGGGCTCCATCGTCTCGGATCGGGCAGGGGCGGCCGTGGCCTACGCGCTTTTCAACCTCGAGCCCCGCGGCCAGCTTTTTATCGAACCGGGTGACCCGGTCTATGAGGGCCTGGTCTTCGGAGAGCACAACCGCGCCACGGACATCAACGCCAACCCCTGCAAAGAAAAGAAGCTGACCAACATGCGCGCCGCCGGTCGGGACGAAAACGTGATCCTCTCGCCGGTGAAACCCATGACCCTGGAGCGGGCCCTGCACTTCATCCGCGAGGACGAGATGGTGGAGGTCACGCCGCAATCGATCCGGCTGCGCAAGACGGTGCTTGCGGCCAGTGAGCGGCACAGGCTGCGCAACCGCAAGTAGAAGTACCCTCAAAATCGTCTTTTGACCCCATCTCCGCGTTGGGCGCTCATTTTCAGTCCTCGAAATACGAATGTATTCCTGCGGCTCAAAATTAGCGTCCGCCTTGACCTGGGGCCAAAATCCTGATTTTGAGAGCACTTCTTTGAATACCGGGTATGGGCGTTTGTGCACGAAGCTCGATCCACCCGTGACGGTTAAATATCCGCGTTACGCTGCGGCCCTCATCGCTGCGGCGTACTTGAGTACGCCTCATTCCTCGGGCCTTGCAAGCCTTGATCTTGAACTTCTTGCGCAACCCGCTTGTGCCGGCTGGTCACCAGAAAATTTCAAGGTCCATTTCGGGGTCGGGGTCGGGGTCGGTATCGGCATCGGGTCTCGAATAACGGGCTGCCATCCATCGATGCCGATCCCGATAGCGATCCCGACCCCGATGAACAGCGAGCACCTCCGTGGACACGCGGCAAATCTCAATCTGTTTTCCAGAGCCAGCGTCGGCGGCGCAACCCTCTTGTGGGGCGTTCTTTTTCAGTTCTCGAACCACGAATGTATTCCTGCGGCTCAAAATTCGCGGCCGCCTGAGGATGTTGCGCCAGGCGTATGGCATTAGCTTGGGCAGAAAGGCGAAGGCCTTAAGATTTCGAGCGCTTCCCAAGTGGCGATCCTGAAGACACCCATGGCTGGGTCGCATCAACTTTTCATGACGCGCTTGAGAACCTCACTCAGGTCTTGCATCTGGTAGGGTTTTCGGACCGCCCCGGAAAAACCGTAGTCCTGGTGATTGGACATGATGGGGTCGTTGGCGTAACCACTGGAGACGATGGCGCGTACCCCGGGGTCCAAATCTATGAGGTGTTCAATGGCTTCCTTGCCTCCCATCGCGCCGGGCACCGTGAGGTCGAGAATGACGGCGTCGAACGGTTCGCCGTCAGCCTGCGCCTGACGATAGAGATCAAGGGCCTCCTGGCCGTTGGCGGCGACGCTTACGCGGTATCCCATTTTGGTCAGCATGCGCGCGGCCAGATCGCGGATGAAATCCTCGTCGTCCATCACCAGTACGACGCCGCTGCCGCCGGCCACCCCGTGTTCCTGATCGGCGACTTTTTCACGCGGTCCATCAGAGGCCGGCAGGAGAACCGTAAAGGTGGTGCCCTCCCCCAGTTGGGACTCCACTGTCAATTGTCCATCATGCTTGGTGACGACGCTGTAGGCTACAGCCAGGCCGAGACCGCTGCCCTTCTGCTTGGTGGTGAAATACGGGTCGAAAACCTTTTTGAGGTGGTCCGCGCGTATGCCCACGCCCCGGTCCTGAACGGCAAGCCGAATGTAATCTCCGGCCGGCAGTGCGTAGGCATTGTCCGGCGGCAGGGCGGTATTTTCGCCATGCAGGGTAATGGTGCCACCACCCGGCATGGCCTGGTCGGCATTGATGATCAGGTTATGTAGGACCTGGGCAATTTGGCCGCCATCGACCTCGGAGAGGTGTAGGTCGGCTTCGAGCGCGACATCGCAACGGACGTTGGATCCGCGCAAGGCGAACTGGGCGGCTTCGCGCACGATGTCGGCAATGTCGGCCGTGCGTTTTACGGGGTCGCCCCCTTTGGAGAAGGTCAGCAGTTGCTGGGTCAAATCCTTGGCCCGTAAAGCGGCTTTTTCCATTTCGTCCAGGGCGCCGTCCACGGGATTCCCGCTTTGCAGGTCCAGTTTGGCCAGCGAGAGGTTGCCAATGATCCCCGTCAGGAAATTGTTGAAATCGTGGGCGATCCCGCCGGCCAGGACCCCCAGGGATTGCAGTTTTTCCATTTTCAACAGTTCCCGTTGCATCGCCTGCCGCTCGGTTATATCGCGGAAAACAAGGATCACACCAACGATAGTCCTATGGGCGTCGAGGATGGGGGCGCCGCTGTCGGCGATGAAATACTCCCGGCCGTCTCTGGCAATCAATAGGGTGTGATTGGCCAGACCGACGATCTGACCGCTTTGAAGCACCTTGTCGACCGGATTGGCGCAGGACTGGCGCGTCTTTTCATTGACGATCTGAAAGACTTCCATCAACGGCCGGCCCACCGCTTCGGCCTCTTGCCAGCCGGTGAGAGTTTCGGCAATGGGGTTCATCAGGGCGATCCGGCCCTCGCTGTCCGTCGTGATGACGGCATCGCCGATACTGCGCAAGGTCACCACCATACGTTCTTTTTCCGTAATCAGATCCTGCTCCAGCTGCCTTCGCTGGGTAATGTCGCGGGCGATGCCGGTCGTACCCATAAGGTTGCCCTGATCATCGAAAATAGGCGTTTTGATGGTCTCGATCCACTTTACTTGTCCGGATATGTCCGATAGCGGCTCTTCAACGGTTTTTCTTTGGCCCGTTCGCATGACTTCGGCATCATCGGCGCGATACATTTCCGCCATTTCGCGCGGCCAGATATCCAAATCGTTTTGGCCCACCAACTCAGCCGCTGCCCAACCGCAGGCGCGGGCAAAGGGGTCGTTGACGGCGATAAATCGCCGGTCGCGATCTTTGAGCCAGGCAATGTCGGGGATGTTTTCCAGGATAGCCGCCTGCTGCCGTTTGGCCTGCTGAAGTGCTTCCGACGCAAAAACGTGTTCGGTCCGGTCTTGAACGATTCCATGATAGTAAATGATGCGTCCGGCTGAATCGCGACGAATCACCTTATGGTCATCGACCCACCGCACGCCGCCATCCTTGGTCAGCACACGATAGGGGCGGTGGGTGAATTCGATCCGATCCGGATCTTGACTTATGGCTCCCATTTCCTGAGCAACGCGATCAAGATCGTCGGGATGCACGACGTTGCCGTAGGCCGTTCGGCCCGAAATAAAATCCTCGGCGGAATATCCGAGAACCCGTGCTACGTTGGAGGTCACGAATTCCACCGGCCAGTTCGCGGCATTGCGCCAGAGGAAGGCCACCACCGGACTCTTTTCGAGGATATGGTAGGCTTCCCGACGGGTCTCTTCGGCGGCTCTACGTTCGCGGATGTCACGTACGATGCTCAGAAAGAGGCCCTTTTCGTCCAGCCGGTTGTTGGTGACCTCCACCGGAATTCGGGTGCCGTCCTTGTGCAGATCGAACACTTCAAAGGGCTTGCCCTGATGGTCATCCAGTTCGCCGCGCAGGACCCGGCCCTTCTCCCCCCGGCACTCCGGCGCCTGGATGTCGGGAACGCTCATGCCGATCAACTCTTCGCGGGTGTAGCCCAGCAGCGCGCAGGCCTTGGGGTTGACGTCCAGGATCTCGTCGTTCTCGTTTTCGATGAAGATGGCGTCTGTGGCGCGTTCGAAAAGGGCGCGATAGCGCGAATCGCTGGCTTTGAGCGTTCGATCGATATCGGTCAGCTGGGTGGTGCGGCGTTCCAGCTCGCGCTTTAGCGCCTGGTGCTCCTTGCGCAACAGCCGCTCACTCTGGCGGAGAGCGCTTACATCCTGCATGATGGCCAGCACACTGGGCTTGCCGCCGCCCGGCCCCAACAAGGAAGTGGAGATCCGCAGGGTGCGCTTCTCACCGTCGGCCCTGGTGATCTCCCATTCTTCGGCCTCCAGATTGATGCCCTCGCGCATCATGCCCATGCGCGCCTTGGCGCGGATCTGCACCTCGGGATCCGGATAGACACTCTGATACCAGCCCTTGGCGTTGATTTCCTCCAGCGCATAGCCTGTGAGATCGACCATGCGTCGATTCCAAAAGGTGAACAGGACGTGGGGCGGATCTTGGATGGGATGGCAGACGCAGATCCCGTCGGCAGCGTTCATCAGGTCCTTGAGGTCGAAAAGATTCGCGCCGACGGCACCGCGATCGACGGTCTGCGGTCTTGGGCGCGCAGCCTTCTCTAGCGCGGCGATGCGCTGCATCAGCTCCTCACGGCTGGGTTGTTTATTCATACCGCTTCTTCCTTTTGTTCCGGGGGCACGTTTGCAGAATGAGAACGTGCGCAATGCTTGTCTTTCGGCAATCCTGGGCGTTGGGGGCCTGCCGGCCCAATGGGGCGACAAGCTATCTATCGCATGGGTTCGCCATTTGTTAAGTCCTTCCAAGAGCGAGCGTATTATGGGAAAGCGTTTGCTGATACAGAAAGACTTGTGGATACCACGGGGCCGACGTGCCTTGTGCAAAGGCCGGGACGGCGAACATCCACAGAAAAACGATGCCCACCAGAGAAAGGGCGATCAGAAAGGCGATGCGCCATCGCTCCACCAGGCTCGTGTTCACCTCGGTAAACGCTTCAACAAAGGTCATGATGCGGTTCTTGAGCGCTATCCAAACAAGAGATCAAAGACGAAGCATGTTCCCCGTGGCGGTGATGGAAACGATACACTTCGAATCGTACATCGATTGCGCTTGCCAAAAAATGGCCGGCTTGCCAGGAACGATCCGTCATTGCATTCCGAGGCGCTACGGTCTTCACTTTCAATAGTGCATGCTGGCAGATATCGGCCGCCCGTCCAGCCCCACGTGATCCGCGCCGACGCCGAAGGTTTTCTTACGATTCAGCCCTATACCGTTTATCGGCACGTTTCATCCGCAATAAAAACGCCGCCAAGCGGACGGCTCATATGATCGTGCGGGTGCAAGGGTGCGAATGACCGAATTCCACATCAAAATCAGCCATTTTCCCTGTTCGTACTAAATAACTGTCTGTATTTATGCCACATTTTGTAATTTCAGTAAACCTGTAAAACCTTGGGTCGCTTATCGGCGCGGGCTTATCTCACGGGGGCGGTTTTAGCGGGGAGGCCTACAGCCGACTTACGGTTCGGGTCGCATGCGGACATGGGAAAAAGATTTCGATGGCGCCCATGAAACGTTACCTTGCTCACAGACGCATCCCGGACGACCGCGGCTTCGGCATTCAAGGAAAATCTCGCTGCGACGCTCCGACATTCGGCACCGCAAGCTTCATCGCGGCATATCGGACAGCGGGGCTGCTTGCCTTTTGGGGATTATGGGCGCATAGTCTTCCAATCCTCGATTCAACCGGTTTAAGGTGTGACCCATTGACGTCACCGTTATCTCTTCCCCCGAAAGGAGCGTGGCATGCGATATGACGAAGAGGCCCTGCGCTACCACCAGGAGCCGCGGCCGGGCAAGATCGAAGTCGTCCCCACCAAGCCGTCCTATAGCCAGACCGATCTTAGTCTGGCCTACACCCCCGGTGTCGCGGTTCCCTGCCTCGAGATAAAGGAAACCCCCGATCGATCCTTCGACTACACCAGCCGGGGCAACCTGATTGCAGTCGTCTCCAACGGTACGGCCGTGCTGGGGCTGGGTGCCATCGGCCCCCTGGCCGGCAAGCCGGTGATGGAGGGCAAGGCCGTGCTTTTCAAGCGTTTCGCCAATATCGATGTCTTCGATATCGAGGTGGACACCACCGATCCGGACGAATTTATCCGCACGGTCAAACGGCTGGAACCCACCTTCGGCGGGATTAATCTGGAAGATATCAAAGCCCCGGACTGCTTCTATATTGAGGAGCAACTCCGGGCGCAGATGAACATACCGGTCTTCCACGATGACCAGCACGGCACAGCCATCATCTCCGGGGCCGCTCTGCTGAATGCGGCCGAACTGCAGGATAAGCGCGTGGCCGACCTGCGCGTCGTCATCAACGGAGCCGGTGCGGCCGGGATTGCCTGCGCCCGGCTCTACGTTCAGCTGGGGATCAAACCCGCCAATATCATCATGGCGGACTCACTCGGTGTCATCCACCGCGGACGCGAAGCCGGGATGAACCCCTACAAGACCGACCTGGCCAGCAATACCGACGCACGCACCCTGGAAGAGGCCGTGGCCGGGGCCGACGTTCTGGTGGGGCTGTCCGTAAAGGGTGCGTTCACACCCGCCCTTCTGGCGCATATGGCGCCGCGCCCCATTATCTTCGCCCTGGCCAATCCCGATCCGGAGATCGATTACCACG
>JASJCD010000050.1 GCA_030066135.1 Desulfobacterales bacterium
CGGATGTGTGCACGCTGCTCTATGTCGGGCGAATATCCAAGGAAAAGAACCTCGACCTGTTGGCGGAGGTCTATCGCGACTTGTGCGCGCGTAAAGATAAAATTCATCTCGTCGTCGTGGGTGACGGGCCCTATCTGGCGGATATGCAGACGGCATTAAGCGGTTTGCCCTGCACATTTACGGGTGTTCTCAAGGGCTTTGCCCTGGAAGCGGTCTATGCGTCGAGCGATCTGTTCGTCTTTCCCAGCGCCACGGATACATTTGGGAACGTAATTCTGGAAGCCCAGGCCAGTGGATTGCCGGTGATCGTTACCGATCAGGGCGGCCCTTGCGAGAACATGCTTCCAGGAGAAACCGGTCTGGTGGTCAAGGCCAACGACGGCGATGATCTGGCAGCGGCCATTCAAACCCTTGCCGATGATGCCCAACAGCGGCGCAGCATGGGGCTGGCGGCCCGGCGGTATATGGAAGAGCGCTCCTTCGATGCCGCCTTTCTGAAAATGTGGGATCTTTACCGTTCGCTGCCCGCCCGACACTCAGACGCCTGGCTCAAAGCGGCTGGTTTCTGAGCCCATTCCGAAAAGCCCCAAACCGCCGGCTGCGGCGGGACGGGTTAAGGGAACGCGTCCCTGGAAAGAAAGTCCATTTGGCGGGCAATCTTCAGCCTTGCCGTTTTCTAACGGTAGGCTTGCAGGATCCTAGCACTGGTCGGGGATTGGTAGCCGACACCCCACAGGGTGCAACCTGCGCACTGAGCAAAAAAGGTTTATCAAACACGCATTGATTCCATTTCACCTGCCGACACCTGCCACTGTCGCTTCAACTTCGGGGAAACGAATTCGACGACGCCCGGCGAGATTCCACCCCTCTCAAATCAGAGATGATCGCGAGACGGATGCCTCCAGGGTCTTGCAGAGGGCGCACCCCCATCCAACATTGAGACCGACTCCATGAAACAGCTGCGCTATTGGCACTATCTTTTCCAATTTCACCGCAACAGGGTGCCCGGCCAGTTGGTGATCCAGATGACCGATCGCTGCAACGCCCTCTGCCCCCAGTGCGGGATGAATACCCGCCAGTCCTTCAAACGCCATCACCTGGGGCTGGATCGCTTGAAGACCATCATCACCAATGCCGCTGCCCGTCGTGTTGAAGCGGTTTCCTTTACGGGCGGCGAACCGCTGCTCCTGATGGATGACCTCGTCGCGATGCTGGATTATGCCGGTGCGGCCGGGATACCCTATATCCGAACCGGTACCAATGGATTTGTTTTCCGCCATGCCGAACGCCACGATTTCGATGATCGCATGCATCGCCTGGCCGCCCGCCTGGCGGCCACGCCGCTGCGTAATTTCTGGATCAGCATCGATTCGGCCGACCCGGCCACGCATGAGTCCATGCGCGGTTTTAAAGGCGTCATTGACGGCATCGCGCGTGCCCTGCCGATATTTCATGCGCACGGGCTCTACCCTTCGGCCAACCTGGGTTTGAACCGTAATCTGGCCGGTGTCGGTAGCATCCCCGCGTTACCGCGATTGCATTCGCGCAGCCAGGCCGCGGATTATGCGGCTGCCTGGCGCCGCGGGCTGGACCGTTTTTTCCGTTTTGCCGCCGACCTTGGTTTTACGATTGCAAACGTCTGCTACCCCATGAGCCTTGGGGAGGATGTCGACCCTGACGATCTGCAGGCCGTTTACAGCGCCACCTCGGTCGATACGGTCGTATCCTTTGCGGCGCATGAAAAGAAGCTCCTGTTCGCGGCTTTAGAAAAAGCCGTCCGGGCGAATCGGTCGCGCCTGCGCATTTTTGCCCCGCTGTGCTCACTCCATGTGCTGAGGCAGCAATTCGAGTATGGTGCGCGCGGTTATGCCTGCCGCGGCGGCATCGATTTTTTCTTCGTGGATGCCGTAAAGGGGCATGCATTCCCTTGCGGCTATCGGGGCGGAGACGATTTGGGACCTTTCGGCGTTGTCGATCAGGGCGCCGCGGCCGATGGACGGGATTGCTATCGTTGTGAATGGGAATGCTTTCGCGATCCCTCCGAATTAACCGGGCCTGTGCGCGAGCTCTTCCACCGGCCGATGGACCTGGTCCGGCGCCTGCGGCGCGATCCGGGTTTTTTCCGCTGCTGGTGGGAAGATTGGCGCTACTATCGGGCCTGTAATTTTTTCGATGGGCGCCGGCCGGCCGACAGCGATAAGCTGCGTGCCTTTGCACCTCAAAGGCCGCCGGAGAAGGTCGGGCGCGGCACTGTTACACAGCGTTTGCGGCGCGTGCGGACAGTCCTGCGTAACATTTAGCCCGGGTGGGATCGGCCCCCGGGTTGATATTTAACTAATTGGTTCTTAATCCCGCCTTAATTCGGCGGGACTATAGATGGTCAGCTTGCCGGGACAGCGATACCCTACACGGGGATCAGGAACTGGATCGAATCGCTGCACACCCAACCGTTAATCGAAAGGATACCCCTATGGCGTGCATGAACCCCTGCCGCAACTGCGGACTGAAAGATAAAGACAAGAACAACATCACCTGCCGCAATTGCGATAAACGTCTGGACTATCTGCAACGGCTTTCCCGTGATCTTGAGTTCTCGGCCTCCATGACGGTCGATCACTGGTACCCCTTGCACCTGCCCCATTAGGTCAAACGCTTCACCAGGATAACAGATATGAGCTATCGATATTTTTTCCACAATCAATTCGTTCACGTTCTGCACCCTGCCACCCACCGGCTCTTCAAGCGGGTTGACACTGGCTGGGTAGAGCTTTGCCACCCCAACGAATTTCAGTGCTTCCGTCTCCAGGCGGTCGAACTGGCGGCCTCGGAAGTCAGCCGCTACGATGACAACCATCGACCGGCGGGTGACATACCCCTGCCGCAAGTGTGACGGTAGGCCGCTGCAACCCCCTGCTAAGCCGAGAAGGCCATGCCCTTCGAAAGCCTGATTGCCATCTATGGTTACCCGGCGGTTTTTATGGGTGCCATCCTCGAGGGCGAAACGGTCCTGTTGATTGCCGCCGCGTTGATCAACAGGGATCTTATGAGTTTTCATGGCGCTGTCATCGCTGCTGGCCTGGGTGCTTTTGCCGGCGACCAGTTTTTCTACCACCTCGGCCGCCTGTATGGGCAGGGTGCGCTGTCGCACCGACCCCGCTGGCGCCGCAGGATCTCACGTGCTGCCGCCCTTCTGGAACGCCGCCCCCGAACCGTCATGCTGGGTTACCGGTTTTTATACGGCCTGCGGGCCGTCATTCCATTTCTGCTGGGCGCCGGTAAAACACGTTCCTGGCAGTTTGCGCTCTTAAGCGCTATCAGTGCGGGGGTCTGGTCCGTTTCAATCACCACCGCCGGCTATTTTGGCGGCCGCGTTTTGAGCGATTGGATTCAAGCCGGACTGGCTGTCCAGAAATGGATTTTGCTGGCAGCCGGTGCCGCGGTCGCAGTGGTGTTGATCGGGCGGGGTTTGCGGACGCCCAGAAGAAAGCAAGCCACGCTGGCTTCGGACAGCAGGATGGGTCGGAAAGCCTCCTGAATTGTTGCGGTCGGCGGTGATCACCTGCGGCGTATGCCGCCAGATATCGTATCCGGTTTCTGAGGATACAGTCGACACGCGGCATTCAGGTACAGGACCCATCGGCCGTGTCGGTCTTAAGGGCGGATAAACATTTTGGATTGGGGATCAAGGCAGGGCGGCCGGAAGGCTTCCCCGCGTTGCGGGCGTTCCAGGCGGACCGTGATGGTGCCGAGGGGCGCAATCCGAAGGAATACCGAAGCTGTTGCGCGGATTGATATCGCGCGCCCGGCGCCCGGATCGGGCCCTAAAATTCAGGATCAGACCCTAAATGCGATGATGGTGGACATGAAACTCGATGGTCGACCCCGTAACCTCGCTGCGGCCGGTATAGAGAAAGGCCGCCAGCCAGAGGGCCTGGATACTCAGCAGCATCACGGGGCTCCAGAAAACGCGCAGACCGTCGATGATCCGAATCGTCACGTCGGCGGAAGGGGTGATCATGGCGCAACCAAGAGCGACCAGCAGCCCGTAAGCCACGGCAGCGAGGCTCATATACTGGTAGGCGCTGATCCTCCCGCGGCCGCGGTAATCGGCCCGCAGGAATTCACTGCCAAAGCGCCATAGCTGACTGACGCACAATGCGAGCATAAAAGCGGTGGTAAAATAACCCTTCAGGTAGAGATAGAGGCTAATCAGCGCGGTCAGGCAATAAAGGACGGCCGTAACCCCCTGGATGGGAACAACCTCCACCCCGTCAAGCTTATCCGCATAACTGATTTTGCGGGTTTTCCCCAGGAAAATAAAATGCCAGTGGCGGAAAAATTTCTGGAGTTGGGGTGACAATTCAGCAAGCGGCTTGCCATAGCAGCAGCCGAAACTGATACAGGCCAGGCGGCCGATGCCTTCCCCCCAGCAGTAGGCGATGGCAACGGTTGCCAGATAGACCATGGGCGGCAGGGCCAGATCCCAGACAGCCAGCGCAAACGGGTGCAGCGCCATCAGCAGGGGGGGCAGAAGCATAATGCCTAGAAACGAGGCGCCGCCGACACTGAAGGTATGTTTCTTGTTCTCCACGATCCGGGCGATCAGCCGGGATCCGGGCATGCAGACGGCCAGCACCAATCCGATCAGGCCGAGGGATAACGCCAGGGGCATGCCCGCGGCGCAGGTCAGAAGGATCACGATGGCCGCGGCCAGCGTATAGGCGAAGGCATTGAACAAGCCGTAATAGGTCAGGTTGAGGCCCTGCCAACACCCCTCGGTTTTTTTAAGTCGGGGGATGCTGGCGACGAACTGCCATTTTTCCTCCGGCAGATGCCGGAAAGACCACTGAAATAGCAGAAAGGTGACCAAAGCCATACCGCCTGTGAAGATTTCATCCAACATGGTGATATTCCTTATGGGCAATCGTTGAGCGGACAGTCACATCGGTTTCCACGAGCCGCCGACCGAAGCCTTCCGAAAAGCGACTCTGCACACCGGGATGCCGCTGGTTACGGACGAGGTCGTCACAGAAGCGAACCCGGTTCTGCTGGAAGAGCAGCACATCGACCGAGCTGCCCGGCCGGTAGAGGCTCTTGGGCTGGCCGCGGTTGAGAAAGCCGCCGGGGGTTATCGGACCAGGGTTGTCATAGCGCGTCGCGCTGTAGCACTGAACGATGTCCCCGATCATCAAGGCCACAATTTCAATCATGGCCACGAGGCCGACGCCGCTTCCGCCGTCCACGTCCGTGTCGATAATGGTGACCACCCGGCGGTTCTTGGAGTAGGGTTGGACCATCTGCACGACGGCCCCGGGATTGCAGGAATGAAAGGCCCCGTCGAGGGTATAGATATCGCGCACGCTTCCGGATACCGGCAGATGGTTGTAGTGGTATTTTTCAGGGGTCAGGCGCAGGATGGCAAATTCACCGTCCTTGAAGGCACCACGCCAATCAGGCTTGTCAGCCCCTAAAAGCTCCTGGAAATCGAAGAATTTTTCCTTCAGGAAAAAGAGGGATTGTCGCGCCAGCGAACCAAAGACCATGCGGGCGTCGGCCGGCGCTACCACCTGATCTTCGGCCGCCGCCATCGGGCGGCAGGCCCAGTAGCGGATCTGGCGTTCGAACACCTTCCGGGGACTGGTGAGCGTGTCGGCCGCGACGCATTCACTCAGGTCGATGCCGAGGCTGCGGATAATCCGCCGGGCGGCGCGGCGTGGGTTGCCGGCCGTCAGGTCGAAGTTGAGATAGGCCCACAGGTCGTTGCTTCGCCGGGAGGTCAGCTGGTGGAACAGTTTGGGGGCGATTTCGCGGCCGCGTGAATAGACCAGGTTGACCAGGCGGTCCGATAAAAGGTTTTCGGTGACCACGGTCCCCGAGTCGCGTTGAATGTACTGGTGTGCCGATAATGCTGTCATGGGGCGCTGGTCCTCAAGATGCGGGCGGGAGGGGGGATGGCGACGGGTCCCGGCTGATTTCCTCCCGTTGGGTTTGATCATGCAGGGTCAGAATGAACAGGCGAATCAGGGTTTGCAGAACGTCTTCGCCGGCTGTATCCGCCAGGAGCGCCTCCTGGTGATCATCCAAAAATTCACGCGCGTTGCGACCGTTGAGCAATTGGAGCAGATGCTGGTTGTAGAATCCCTGTCGCCAGGACCGCGGGGCATCGATGGCGCTCAGATCTTCCGCCAGAAGGGCCAAGCCCTCGCGCATCTGGCGGCGCCTCAAGGTGCCGCGATAGTATGCCTCGGCGGCGGCGTTGAATTCGGCACCGTTCAGTTTGAGGGCGGATTTGACACCGGCCTCCTCCAGGATGCCCCGGGTCAGCCGGCCGGAAGCGGAATAGGCCTCGGGACGACGTACGCGTCGTTCCAGGTCGTCAAGGGTGGTTGCCAGATCGAAGCCCTCAACCAGTTCAGGGGCCTCGCGCCGCAGAAGGCGCAGCAATCCCAGGCAGTACTCACGCTGATGGATACGGATATAGCCCGGGTAGCGGTTGCTGGGGCGGGTGCGCTCTATCTCGGGCACAAGGCCTTTCAGGAAACGGTTGGAGCTGCCGGCCGCGACGAAAAATGTGGGCAGCCCGATGGCCGCCCCGAAAAATATCTGTCGGCGCTCGCTTTCAATATTGGGGGTGTCCGGTATATCGGCATGGGTTACCTTCCCGCTGGCGACCCATTTGAAAGCCAGGGCGGTGACCAGGGCCTGCAGGTTGACCGCACCCGTCATGTCGCTGGCAAGGCTTTCAAACTGGCTGTAGTGACGGCCTTCAAATCCCGAAAATCCCAGCTGGCTGAAAGGCCTCAACCGATAGAGCAGATAGAGGGGCATGGCCTGGTCGAAAATACCCATGGCGGCGAGGTCGCGTTTCAGTCGGATGTCGTTGCCGAGTTCACCGCTGAGCGCCGAAGAGGTCGGGGTGCTCATGAGACAGGCCAGATAGTCAATGAGGCGGAAATCCCGCACGAAGTCGCCCTTGAGATGGAGCAGGCGGCTCACCATACGGTCGAGCCATTCGGGTCCGAAGGGCGTGATCGGTCGACCGCAGATCTTCATGCGGGCCTTCTTTTTCCAGCGCCGCCAGATCATCCGCAGATGGGTGAAGTTGAGTTCATGCGGCAGAAAACTGAGCACTTTTTCGGGATGCATGTCACCGAAATCGAGACGGTACGGGGCGCCGCTGTAGGTGCCCACGAAAAGCGGCAGGAAGTGCTCCACGATCTTGATAACGAGATCCCCGATATATTTCTCGTCGCCAGGCTGGAAATCGGGATGGCCGTCGCGCATCAGCCGGGACAGTTTCAGGCTGCCCAGGCTGACGTGGGTGCCGTTGTTCGCCAGGCAGATGTTGGAGAGGTTCGGCAGCACCACGAGATTGCGGCTGATAATACCGGCATCCTTGAGTTTCTTGACCGCATTGAGTTGGCTGCGGGAAAGCACCTGATGGCAGAGCCCCATATAAGCGTGTTTTTCTTCCCCGCGGTCCCAGCCGGAAAGACAGGGGCTCATGAAGAGCTCGCGGTAAAAGCTGTCGGGAATCAGCTCGTTCAACCATTTCTGCCGCTGGGGCGGGTGCGGGGCCATGTAAATCAGGGCGCGCTGCCCGTGGGCCGCCAGTTTGAACCGCCGGTTGGCATACATGACCAGAAGCTGGGAAAAAAGCATTCGGCGGCAGGTTTCGGAGGCAATGGAATGCCCACTGCCGCTTACCGGGGTCAGACAGGTGGTATAAAAGGAATGGGTTTCGGGAGAAGTGTTGTCGCTGATGTAATGCCGCATCAGACGCTCGGCTTCACGCCGCAACAAGTCTTCCGGCGGCCGATCGGCGACGACCTCGGCCAGGGCCAGTTTCATCAGGTAGCTGATGGGAATGCGGACAAAGTCCTCGCCCTGGTGGCGGTAGGTAAATCGATTGGCGTCACATCGCAGGTTGCTGTCGCATTTTTGCTTGTCGGCCTGGAGATCATGACGGAAAACGGCGGCGGTATAGGGGGCCATGTCACGGCGGGGAAACCGCACCCAGCTGTTTTCCCAGACATCGCCGGGATTATGCTCCAGATAACGTTCCAGTTCCTCTTTGAGACGTGGGGAGGTATCGCCGGCAATGGCCATGCGACGGATATTTTCAAAAAAGTCCGAGTCCCGGATGGACAGCGCCAGGTCGACTTGATCGGCTGGGCCCCTGACCGCGGCCTGAATTTCGTTTTCAACACCGGCCGTCGTATCACCGGGACCGAACGGCAGGGAGTGGGCGAGGGCATCCGGGGAGTGGTGGTCGATCTCCAGTGCGGCCTTCAAACGTTCGCTGTCAAAAGGGGAGGGTGGCGCAAATTGTCGGGGCCGGATAACTTTGGCCGCGGGGAAAGTTGGGGTCATAGGTTCCGCGTGTCCCTGATGAACAGCAAATCGGCGATCGTGCCATCATCGATATGAGTATAATCGATCCAGATTGTTGGCCAGGCATTAAAATAGGGTTATTTCTTGGTGAAAAATGGTCAGGTGCCCATCAGGGTCTCGAAAATCCGTCAGGGATGGTGCTGTGCGTATTTTTTTTTGACAACCCAATGAACAGTTTCGTATACTCTAGACCATACACGGGGAATACCGTCAGGCACGCGGCTTACGGCGATACCTTCGCCGGCGTGGCCGGCCGCCATTGCGCCTCAAGCGATTGCAGCCCATCCACTTCAGAAGCGGGGTATCGGTCGTTGACCACAGGCCAAGGCATACGTTGCCGGCGCGGTTGTTCACAGGGGATAACAATGCGACAGGAAGGATGGGGAAAATGGATGAAAAGGCCCCCCACGACAGCCGTCAAACCGATGTGACCTTCAGGCTATTCGAGCTCATTACCGACATGGATTTCGAGGAGCAGATGAACCTGCTCGAAGAGCTCGAGAAAAAACAGACCCGCAAAACCCGCAAACATAAGCGGCGCAATACCCATTTGACCGTTTATTATGCCACCCATGACCGCGCCTACCGGGACGTCATCCAGAATATCAGCCCCACCGGCGTATTTATCGAAACCAGCGAACCGTTCAACGTGGGTCAGGAGATTCTCTTGAATTTCACCCCCACACGTCATGCCGAGCCGGTCAAGGTCCGGGGCCAGGTGGTGCGGCTGACGGATGAAGGTATCGGGGTCAAATTCATCCGGCCCGCCACCAAAAGATGATCCCGGGGCAATCCCGGCCCATGGAATCCGCTGCCCCCGCCTTCAAGGCCCTATATTCAGTCTCACAAACGAAAATTCATTGAAAACAAGTTTGTCGGATCTTGCGCGGCGTTTTTGCGTTTGGAAGGGTAACGCGCATCAGGATGGCAGGAGAACGGAAAAGGTGCTGCCCCGGCCAAGCTTGCTGTCCACCGTGACCTGGCCCCCATGGGCCTGGACGATGTGTTTGACGATGGCCAGCCCCAGACCGGTGCCGCCCATCTGGCGGCTGCGGGCTTTGTCCACGCGATAGAATCGTTCAAACAGCCTGGCCAGGTGGTTTCGGGCAATGCCGCACCCGTGATCGGTGATGTGGATGCCGGTGGCGCCGTTGCGACGCTCAACGTCGATGGCCACCATATTCCCATCGTCGCTGAATTTTATGGCATTGTCGAGCAGGTTGAGAATCGCCTGTTCGAGGAGGGTGGCATCGACGTGGGCCTTCAGATCGAGCTCGCCCCGCTGTTCGATGGAGATGTTTTTTTCATCGGCCTGTTTCTGGCAGACCTGAACCGCCGTCTGGATGATGTCACCCAGACGCGTATCGGCGAAATCGAGGGCCGAACTTGAATCCTCACCTGTGCGCTCGATGCGCGACAGGGAAAGCAGGTCTACGACGATGGCGTTAAGGCGATTGACGTGTTTGATGATGATGCCCAAGAAACGTTCGGCGTCTTCCTTGGAATCGACCTCCTGGTTGAACAGCGTTTCCACGTAGCCTTTGATGGCCGTCAGGGGGGTTTTGATTTCATGGGAGACATTGGCGACGAAATCCCGCCGCATATTTTCGAGCCGGCGCAGTTTGGTGACATCCGCCATCACCAGCAGGGTGCCGATGCGCTGCCCGCGAACATCCAGAATCGGCGAGCTGCGAATGTTGAGGATGGTCTCGCTCGGTCTGAACAGGGAGATGTCGTCCTCCTGCTCGTCATCCGTGGCCAGGGCCTGCCGAACAAATGTCTGCAACTCGATGTTGCGGACCACTTCCTGGACGCTGCGACCCGTTGCTTTTTCACGATCGTTTTCAAACATATCAGCGGCCGCACGGTTCATGCTGATGATGGCCTCATGGGTGTTAATGGCCACGATGCCTTCATGCATGTTGGCCAGCACCGTTTCCAGCTCATTGCGCTGATCGACGACGGTTTTGATCCGGCGGTCGAGCTGGCCGGCCATCTTGTTCATGGCTTCGGCCAGGCTGGCCAGTTCTTCGGTATCCGGAATGGCGAGTTTATGCTCCAGATTGCCGCTGGAAAAGACATCCGCACCAATGCGCAGCTCTTCAATCGGGCGACTGATTTTGCGGGTGGCCAGCAGGCTTATGACGCCCACCAGAAGGGCGATCACCAGTCCGCCGCCGGCCATGCGCCACTGGATGGCCTTTTTCTGCTCATCCAGAAAAACCACCGGCAGCGCCGCACGGGTCACCGCCAACAGATGTTCTCCGTTGCGCATCGCCGTGGCGACATAAAGGAGGTTGCGGTCGAGGGTATTGCTGTAGCGCATGGATTGCCCAAAGCCTTCGGCCACGGCCGCGCGAATTTCAGGCCGGTCGGCATGGTTGTCCATGTGGGTCGGGTTTTCGCGTGAGTCCCCCACGACCCGGCCGTCCGGCAGGATCACGGTGAAGCGGATATCGGTCAGCTGGCCGGCCTCTTTGCAGATGCGCTCAATTTGGGGGAGCTGCTGATCCTGGAAATGGGGCCTGATCTGATTCTGAAGCAGGGCGATGTGATCCTTTAGGTCGAGGGTCGTCTGCTTCAGAAAAAAAAAGTTCAAGGCATTGGTGGCAAACCAGATGGCGACCGCCAGGGAGGCCAGGGCAATCAGGAAAAAGGCCGGGAAAATCTGCCAGACGAGTCTTTTTTTTTTCTTCATGAGATGTCTTTGAAGCGGTAGCCCACGCCGCGGACCGTTTCAATGTATTTACCGCATTCACCGAGTTTCTTGCGCAGTCCGACGATCTGGACGTCGACGGAACGGTCCGTTACCGGATAATCGTCGCCCCGCACCATGTCCACAATCTGTGAGCGTGTAAAGACCCATCCCGGACGCCGGGCCAGAATGCTCAACACCTGGAATTCAGTGTAGGTGAGGTTGACGTCCGCGCCGTTGATCTGGACCGTGCGCCGTCCCGGGTGGATTTCAATTTCATGCACCTGGATGACCGCGGTCTCATCGGGCGGTTCCTTGAGCTGGCGGCGAATGCTGGCACGCGCGCGGGCGATGAGAATACGCGGGCTGAAGGGTTTGGTGACATAGTCGTCGGCCCCCAGCTCCAGCCCGGTGACCACATCGGATTCCTCACCCTTGGCCGTCAGCATGAGAATGGGGATATGCTGGGTGCGGGGATCGTTTTTCAGACGGCGGGTCACTTCGAGGCCATCGATTCCGGGCAGCATCAGGTCCAGGATCATCAGGTCCACCGATTCGGACTTGGCGGTCTGGATCGCTTGCTCACCGCTTTCGGCGCAGCGAACCTCATAACCTTCGCGGTTCAAGTGGTGCCGAACCAGCTCCAGGATATCCTCTTCATCGTCGACAACCAGGATTTTTTCTTTGCTCATGGGAGGCCTTGTGGTTTTGGGTCACGGCAAATGTTCAATTTGCGTTTAGGGCCAGCATGTTAGCATAATGTTAATTAAAAGCTAATTCAGTGTTAGGCCTGCGTGAGCGCTCCTAATGATTTATATCCTGGCAGTGGCGGGGTGATCCGGCTGCGAGCCCGTACCACAGGGCTGAAAGCCCGCTTTTAACCTCAAATGCGCCCCACCGATTCAAGTGACCAGCCAAAGGGCCATGTTCTCGGCGCGGTTGATAACATAGCGCGATACGCTGCCGGTAAAAAAGGATCGGTTGATGCCACGGCGTCCGATGACGATCGTGCCGAAATTGCCGTTGATGGCGGTTTGAATGATGGCTTTTCCGGGGTTCAGTTTCTTTTCAAGGATTTGAATTTCGATCTGGTGGGTATCGATGCCGGCCTCTTTGAACCGGGCCAGGGTTTTGCTGTAGAAATGATCGATGCAATGATGCGCCCCGCGTTTCCCCACCATTTCAAGACGGTCGCGACCGTCACCGAACTCGATGCCGCAGGATTCGAGCAGGCGTGGGATGACATGCAGAAGATGAAATTTAACCTTCCGGTTGCCGTGAAAGATATGGCTGAGGTGGTCGATCACCCGCATTGAACTCTCGGATCCGTCTACAGCCACGATAAACCGCGTGGAGTCCACCTCGCCATCCACGATCCAGATGGGCACAAAGGTCGAATTCTCGACCAGATCGGCGGTGACACGCCCCATGAAAGGCTTTTGCAGGGTCGACAGGTCGCGACGTCCGGTTACGATGGCATCGATTCGCTCGGATTGTCCATAATCAAGGAGCGATTTGGCCAGACCTTCCTGGCCGGCCAGGCTGACCGTTTCAATGCCGGCGTGCGGAAAGCCGGTTTCTATCAGAAATTGTTGCTGCTGGTTCAAAATGAGCTGCGAGGTTTCCCCATAAGCCGCCTGCAGGTGTTCCAGGGCCTGTTGCGACCGGGGCTCTTTGGGCGCTTCCGCGATCAAAAAGGGGGAGATGGTCGGCTGGATATGGACCAGACGGCACTTCAGACGATCTATGGATTCGGACAGTCTGGCCACATAGCGCACGGCATTGCGTGCAGGCGGGGAATCGTCTACCGCAATCAGAATTTCCCTTTGCATGCCTGCCTCCCGACAATCGGCCCGTTTCGGTTCTAATTATCAGACTGCACGTAAAATAAGACCATTTTGAGGCGCGACAATGAACAGGGGGGCGTCACCGGATCCATGGCAGATGGCCATGCTACTGTCATGCGGGGTTAACCACGGTGGACAGGGAATTTCAGAAAGCGCGCTGTTTGGCCTTGTCGGTCTGGCGGCGCTGGGCTTCGGTGGCCGCGCGCACCTGCTCGACCAGATCGCCGATATTGGCCATGAAATAAATGCGCACCTGACGCTCTATTCTTCCACCCCGGCGCCGAATCGAGACGCCGGCCAGAATTTCATCTGGTTTCCGCCAGGCGAGTGCCTGATTGCCCTCCCGAGAACCGTCATACCGGACCGGCATTCCCCATTTGTCTTCAAGGGTTCTAAACAGCCCGAGGTCGTCACCGGTCGGTTCAACCGTAAGATAAAGGGGTTTCCCCGTGTGCTGGTCAAATACGAGGCGAATCAATTTAAATGGTAGCCCCTGCAGCCGGGCACGCCGATAGGTCAGCGTCGTAACGGCATGCTCCCGACGCACACCAAAGGCGGGATTCAAATCCTGGTGATAATTGTAGATCTGAGGAAAATGGGTCTGGGTGAAGGTCTCATCGATGATGACCAGATCGATCAGGTCCCGCCGGGCAATGGCGTCCGGCCCCAGTTGGTCGGCCAGGTTCTCGCGCAGGCGGCGGCTCAGAATCGTATCGCTACGGATATCGAAAAAACTGAACCCCGCAGGCGCGGTCTCGGCCTGGGCGGCCTCGTTGCGAGGAATATCGCGCTGCGGACGGGTGAGGGCAAATACAGAAATGAGCATCAGCGCGAGCAGACCGGACAGCAGACATCCCATGAGCACTTTGCTTTGGCGCGACAACGGCATAACGATCTCCGGTGTTGAGAGGCGGAACAAGGTAGGGTCACCGTCCATCAAAGGCGGTAACCAAACGCGACGGTGTCACAAATGACTTGCGACGCATCTAAAATAACAAAGCTTGAGATGTTTGTCAGCGTCTAGGGAAGTGTTTCTTGCACGGAAGCCCCGGAAGTGACCGCAATCCATTGGGTACCGGGCGGATCGGCAGGTTGAAGTCCGGTGTCCCATGTGGTGCCGGGCGGGCAGAAAAAAGCCTGCATCCGGGCGGAGAATCGCGCTTCAGGCTCCGTCCGGATCCAGGCGATCATTGATAATGGGTGCTTAAGCATCGGCACGGATGAAGGGACATGCAGCTTTACCCTTCCCAATCCGGTACTTTCTCAGCTCGATCCCGAGGTGGCGGAGGTCATCCTGCCCTCGCTGACCGGCACCCCTTCATGGGGTGTCCAGCGCTTCTCACCCAGGGCACGATGGTCCTGTCTGGATTTGAGAATCTCGATGCTGCTCTTCAACCCTTTGTAGAGTCGTGACATCTCGATGGCCATGCCCGCTATTTGCGCTACGGCCTGCACCAGGTTGACGTCTTCGATAGTAAACTCCCACTTTTCGGCCGTATAAATACGCACGGCCCCGATGGGGTTGCCGCGGGCCATGATCGGTACGGCCAGGATCGAGGCGATGCCTTCGCGTTTGGCTTCCTCCGGATACTGGATCCGCGGATCGTCTAGGACGTCGTAAATGGCTACCGGGCCTTCCTTGAGTGAATCGGCAATTGATTTGAGGGCACTGATGGGACCTTTGTTCAGGTACTCGTCACTTAGCCCGGCAGAGGCGGCGACTTCCAATTCATGCGTCTTGGGATTGATCAGGAAAAGGGCGCAGCCCTTGGTTTTGAGAGCATCCCTGATGCCGGTGACCGCCAGCAGGGTAACTTCGTCAAAATTGCGCGACATGGAAAGACGCTCGGTGATCTTCAGTAGGGTTTCGTAGTTCAGCAGGTGTTTCTCCATGAATTCCTCCTTTCGTCCATCTCCAGAAATGCGTTGCGGCGGTCTGGGGTCCCGCCGCTTGTGTCTAAAAGTGTTCAGGAGACCCAGACCTTAGTTGTAAGTGGTGGTGCCTTGTTAACGGTATTCAACCATGGTGGCAGAAGAGCTGCTGCCCCGGTGTGAATACCGGCAGGATAGGGGGAGATTGAACGATCGGAGTCGATGGAAGCGCATGTCGCTGTAAGGGGTGCGTCGAAATCGGGATGAGCGGGGGCCCCGGTTTACGCGAAAGCAGATTGAGCTTAGCATGCAGTCGTTCTATTGGTTCGTGGCAGACGCGTGATCAGCTTCAGCGCGCATTTGAGCTATATTCAAAAAATAATGAGGATTCGGTTGGCTGTCAAGCGAACCACCGGTCATCCAAAGGCCAGGGCTGGGCTGGTTTCGGTAAACAAAATCGTTAATACGCAGGGTTTCCCCTGATCCGGCAGCAAGCGCTTCCCGTCGGCTTGCCTGGGAGCGCGCATATCGCGTGGGGCTTTAGAAACCGCGGATCAGGAGGTCGGCATCCTCATGATCGAGACCGCCCTCACTGGTGCGGCCATCGATTTCCGGCAGAATGACGAGATGGTCCACCGGGGCCATTTTTTTTAGCTGGGCGGGAATTCCGCCCTTGCGGACGTGCCCGGATCCGGCCAACACCACGATGGTGTGCTCAGGGTTGGCTTTCAGGAAGCGCAGCGCACCTGCGGCCATGGATTTGTCCCACACGAGCTGGGCTTCGCAAAAATGGGTGAAATTCATCTGGCCGTGACCATGGGCGCCATAGGCCTTACGGATATAAGCCATATAATCCGGATCCACGTCACAGGTGACAAAGGGCAGATCCTTGCGCTCCTTCGCGGAAAGGGAGTCAAAGCCCTGGTAGGCGACCTGGCGCGTGACTTCGCGGGGTACGTTGAGGCCCACCACCGGCAACCGGTTATCACGGGCGTAGATGAGAATGGGTTGATAAAGCGGCCAGGGGTAGTTCCAGTTGTCCTGGTAGACGGCCTCGAATTTGTCCGGTTCGAGCTTTCCCGCGACCCAGGCGTCCAGTGCGGGCTGGCTGTCGCTGCGAAACATTTCCATCCCCACGGCGACCTTGCGACCAGCCGCCACCAGACTCTGAATGACAGCGAGCTGGGCCTGGTGATGACCGGCCGAGGTGTGATGCTCGCCCACCAGAATGATGCGGTGGTGGGGGTAGGCACCGGGCAGATCGCTCAAATGGATTGATTTGCCGTTATTTAGATCACGCAGTTCCATATTTGCGGGGTCGTGAGCCCACAAGGGGTGTGAACACAGCAGTCCGACCAGAAGGGTGGCAATAAGCATTGGTTTCATGGTGACACCTCTTAATTTACCCTGGCCCGGCGGCGCCGGCCGGACGAAGGGGTTGACGACCGATTCAGGTTACCCGCCGGGCGCCGGTGGCCAGACATGGATCAGGGGCGAGCGGTTTACCGGCCAGGTGCCCTTGGCCACATTGCGGGTTTTTTCGAAGATCAGATAACTGTAGCGGCCATAGTGCGGTACCTTGGTGGTCACCTTTAGCCGGTCTTCGGCCTGGCCGAAAAGATAGACCGCGACGATCAGCTCTGATTGGTCGGGGTGCGGATACACCCCGACGTAAGTATGCCCCTCACGGTCATAGGCCGCCTCGCGGTACCGGAAGCGGTTCGGTGTGATGACGAGCCCGCTGGCGCTGACAGGCGCCCACGCCGAAAAGTCCTTGGCCTGCATGATGAGAATATTGCGTGCCGGAGGCTGTTCGGGCGTCCAGTCGGCCGCAGCGATCATCTCCACGTGTGCCGTTCCCAGGGCGCGGGCCAAGCGATCAGCCGCCTGGCGCGCCGGTTCGGCGGCCTGGCCGTCCGGTAGGACCACGAGCAGGTCCCGGGCCGATTTCAGGCGATTGATCGTTGGCGGCATTTCTTCCGGAGCGAGACGCCGCATCAGATCAACCCGGGGATCCGCTTCGAGGCGTTCAGGCACAAAGCTGGTCTGGATTTCAAATGGGGTCTTTTCCGTCTGCACGCGAATCGTCTCGGTTTGAGCGGTCTCCGCGTTGCTGAGCCGGATCGGGACCTCGAGTTTGTAGACGGGCCCACGCTGATGGATAACACCGCTGATGCGGCTGCCGGCAGCGGTGTTCGTGCGCTCGATCTGCGTTATGGCCAGCTGTGGGGCACCGGCCCGGTTGACCCATTGTCTGAAAAAGGTCTCGAGCGAACAGTCGCAGGCGGATTCGAATGCGGCCTGGATATCCTCCCAGGAGGTGACCCGAAACATGCGATCGACGGCAAGACGGCGCAAGGTTGCCCAGAACATCTGATCGCCGACGCGCTGGCGCAGCATATGAAACACCATGGTGGCCTTGTCGTAGCCGACGGCCTTGGTCAGCGGATTGTGGCGACCGGCGAAGCGTGTCAGCGGGATATCCTCACCCGGCGGGACCAGTTCGGTATAGTTGCGCAGCATCTGTCGGCGATAGTCAAGGGCGGCGGCCGCACCGTTCAATTCGCGGTAGCGATAGTCGGATACATAGGTGGTAATCCCCTCGCTCCAGTTGCCGCCGGCATAGTCCACCAGCACCCCGTTGCCCCACCAGCAATGGGCGATTTCGTGCCTCAGGCTGGTGGGGATAATAAACGGCAGTCGCAGCACCCGACCGCCGATCAAGGTAAAGGAAGGGAACCCGTAGCCGGTCGGGAAAAAGTTTTCGACCACGGCAAATTTTTCAAAGGGGTAAGGACCGAAAAGGGATTCATAGGCCGCAAGGAATTTCAATGAGGCCTGCAGATACTGGTCGGCCAGGGCGGCATCGTCGTTCATAAAATAGGTCGCCACCTGAAGATGTCCCTCGGCACGTGTGCGTATCGTATAATCACCGGCCGCCAGGGCCAGTCTCTCGACCGGGGTGTCGATCTGCCAGGCGGAAACTGAAAAACCCGCCCGAGGCGCGGCCTCCACGGAACGCCCGGCGGTGACGGCCAAGGTTCCAGGTGGCCCGATCACAACAAGCCGGAAGCTTTCAGCAGCGGACGCAACCGATGGATACCATCCGGCGCCGCCCAGCAGCAGCGTGCCGCGGGGCGAGATGGTGCCCGTGACGCCGTATCCGGGATTATCCGTATTGACCGGATTGATCGGGGCGGGGTCGTCGAAACGTCCATGATACGCAATGGTCAGCTCCCAGGATCCGGAGGCGGCGGAAGCGGGTGGGGCGATGACAATCCTGCTGCCCTTGCGTTTGTAGTTTGCCTCTTGCCCGTTTACGGTCAGCCGATCGATGACCACCGCGGCGCCTAGGAACAGGTTCAAAGGTTGCGTATGATTCTTGACCGCAATGCGATCGATACCGTCGAGGCGGGCGTGGGCCGGCGTCAACTGGATCTCGAGGTCGTGCACGGCTTCGAAGGCGTTGGCGTTTAGCGCCAG
>JASJCD010000051.1 GCA_030066135.1 Desulfobacterales bacterium
GGTCAAGGGAATCGGCGTCACCTACGCCACCACCCCCATGGGCGCCGACCACACGGCCGGCTACGCCATCGCCACCAATATCCTCAAGGTCGGGGGCGACGTCGATCCGCTGAGTACCGAAGGCCAGATCGAACTCTCCCGCAATCTGCAGATCGCCACGGCCGCCCTGGATGCCACCGGCTACTGCCTGTTTATCGCCTTTGCGATCCTGGACCAGGAGGACACCTTCAACGCCATGGTGGACACCATCAACGGCATGTATGATTGGAGCCTCACGGCGGATGACGTGGTCGCCCTGGGCAAGAAGATCCTCTCCATGGAACGCGACTTCAACAAACGGGCCGGCTTCACCCAGGAACATGACCGCCTGCCGCGCTTCATGCGACGTGAAGCCTTGCCGCCCCACAATGTCACCTTCGACATTGCCGACGAAGAGTTGGACACCGTGTTCAACTGGTAGCAGCGATCAATACCAACAACTGAAGGGGGAGCGCTGCGGCGCTCCCTTTTTTTGTGGTTCGCCCCCAGGCGCGTGTCATCTCTCGGGCCGGCTGTGCTTTGATGGATGCGATGAGGGGAGGCGGGCGCTGCCGCCTGAAGCGCCTGTAAACCGTTTCGAAGACTCCGATCGCGTCCGAAAAACGGCGCAGCCAGACGAGATGCGCGGCATATCATGACTTGTGCGGTTGGCGAAGAAGGCTGGAACGCCGCCATCGGGCGTTGGATGGGGCTTGGAGACCGCTTTTAATCAAAAATATTCTTGAGGCTCCGCATCACGCGTTGATCGAGCCGTTTGTTGACCTCGGTCTTGAGGGTCAGCAATTTTTTATGACGGGGATAAACGTTCAGCCCGGTATCGATCAAGCGGCGCGCATCATCATACTGAAACCGATTCATCTCATTTTCAGCCAGGGCCGCATAGCGGTCGGCAATTTTACTAAGTCCCCGACGCGCTTCTGCGTTTTCAGGGTCTAATTTTTGCACCTCACGGAAAAAATAGAGCGCATTGTCTCCGGCCGGCTTCGTCAGCCGCAGCGCGGCAATGCGGTCATTGGCTTTGATCAGCAGGCTCTGGATTTTTTTCTGACGGTTCTTTTCGTTGCGAAGGTTGATCTTTTCACGCAGGGACCACAGGCGGCGGTTGGTCGAATCCACCTCCAGACCGGTTTTGATGAAACCCATGGCCTTGTCCAGGTTACCACGCTTGAGTTCCTTGTCGGCCAAATCGGCGTATCGCGCCCCCACCTTTTTGATTCCCCGCTTGGCTTCGGTGTTATTGGGGTCGAGCTTCAGGACTTCCCGATAAGCGTCGTAGGCGTTGCGTCCTGCCGGTGCGGTCAGATTGTAGGCCCGCAGATACTGGTCGGCTTTTTTCAGGCCCTGCGCGATGCGTGGGTCGGGTTTCGGCTTGGCACTGCGCCCCTCGCTCGGTGAAATGGGCTTGACGGTCATGGGAGGCGCCGGCTCGGCGGTCTTTCGGGGGGGCGAGGTAATGGGTACGTGGACAACGACGGGCCCCTTCTGGCCGGGCCCATCCGGCCGGTTGAAATACCAGAATCCGGCGCCCACCGCTAGCGCCAGAAGACACACACCGACCCAAAACCAGCGTTTCGGCCGTTTCGCGCCCGCCGGGGGCTCGAGAACCATGGTTTCCTGGTAGCCGGGGCGATTGGCACCCGGCGTTTCCAGCGCCGAATCGGTGGGCATCACCCGTCTCAAGGCCCGTGTCATCGAAGCTTCCTCGGATACGAATTCATCCTCGAAAAGGGCCTTCATATACTGCGCCAGTTTCTGGTCACCGGGTCTGAAATTCAAATGATAGATGCAGTCTTCAAGATCAGACAGCATCTCGCCGCACGAGGTGTAACGCGTACGCGTATCCTTGGCTAAGGCCATATCGAGGGTCAGGACCACGCACTCCGGCAGATCGCGTACAATCCGTTCCGGCCGGGTAAAATTGGCTTCCCGGGCCATGGAAAGGATTTCCATGGCGTCGCCATCGTACATGAAACGCCCCGTGACCATTTCGTAGAGCAAGATCCCCACTGAAAATATATCGGCCCGATGATCGACCTCGAGGCCTTCGGCCTGCTCCGGCGACATGTAGGCCACCTTGCCTTTGATAACGCCCGAACGTGTGCTGGTGATACGACTGGCAGCCTTGGCGATACCGAAATCAATAATTTTGACTTGGCCGTCGTAGGTGATGAAAATATTCTGGGGGCTGACGTCGCGATGGATTATGTTGAGCAGATCCCCTTGAAGGTCTTTCATGTTATGGGCATAATCCAGGCCAGAGCAGATGCGCGAGGCGATATGCAGCACATTTTCAAGCGACAGGGGCATGTTACGCTCTTCGGCTGCATTTAAAATGGTTTTGAGATCCTTGCCGAAGAGATATTCCATGGCAATAAAATAGGAATCCTCAAGACGGCCAAAATCATAGATCTGGGCGATGTTGGGATGCTGAAGCAGCGCCGCCAGGCGTGCTTCGTCGATGAAATAGTTCACCGCGTCCTGCTCGGCGGCCAGATGGGGCAGAATTTTCTTGACGGCCACGGCCTTTTCGAACCCCTCGTCTCCCGAAATCTTCCCGCGATAGAGTTCGGCCATCCCGCCGACGGCGATACGATCCGTCAGCCAGTATTTCCCGAATTTGGTTGGTTCCGAAACGCTCATGGCTATATCAGCATCAATCAAGTCGCGTGTTGTCCGCCTCACGCGCGACGTCGATCCAGTCGGTGCGCCCGTTGGGGCTGGATCAAGTTTATAAATGGCGGCGTGTCTAACCCATCAAATCTACCAAAGCATGCCCTAAAACACAACTCCCTGAAAACACCAGCCCGCACAGACACGATGATGACGGATGCCGCGTCTCAAGCCGACCACAGCGCCGTGTCGGCGAACGCTGAGTCTTTATCGGAATGATCCGATGATATTAGATTTTATGAATTTTTTCGGTTGTTTTGGGGTTGACATTTGAAAATCGAATTAATAGGAGAAATTATTGTGCATTTCCAAATCAACGGGCCATTCAGCCTTCATCAACATTGATTCGGTCAACACACATGAAACCGCCGCGCACAAATCCCGAAAAAAAAATACCGCGCAAAGATCCCGACGACAAATTCGAACGCGGGTTTCGACGGCTTGATAACAAGGAAGCCCGTGTCTACAGCCGTGTTCCCTGCTCCGAGGACACCCACTTCTCCGCCAACAGGGAATTATTTCGGGGAACGATCAAGAATATGAGTCAGGGGGGCATCTACGTTCAAACCAAAGAACGATTTGCGGTGGGGCAGGAAGTGGTTGTGGCCGGTCCTTTCGGCCAACGCAACGAAGATGTTAAGAAACTCGGCAAAATCGTATGGCACGATGCCAAAGGCATCGCCATTCAGTTCCTGCGCCGCCAACATCCGCAGACCAAACGCTGAACCGGACGGATTGTGAGACGCTCCAAAGCTGAATGTTGGCCATCACCCTGCCGATAGCCGGAATTATCCAATGCCGCCTAAACAGATCGACGACCTGCTGACCAAAGTGACCCGCTACAATCTAATCCGGGACGGACGGATGCTCTATATCGACATCCATGAAGCCATCCGCGGATCACTGGCAGCCCCTTTCGTGGCCGTGCCCAATTTGATCAACATCATCGCCCAAACCCAATACCAGGGCACGGGCCACACCGAGGCGCAGGCCCTGGAAGACTGCCTGCAGAAAATCGAATCCATTCCCTTCGAAGATATTTTCCCTCAGAAAACCGCGGCCGACAAAACCCCATGATGCGTATTCCGGGCCGCAATCCGATTCTATATGCTTCCAAAATAGGAAAGATCGGGAGACCGACCGCCATTGGGCCGCCCTCTTGCGGTCATTGCAGCGAAGCTTCCACGGTGGCAATGGATTTAGGGATGGTGGGCCCCAGCACGCGCGCACCGGTTTCGGTGACCAGAATATCATCCTCGATGCGGATGCCGCCGAAGCCATAATAAGCGGCGAGTTTATCGTAGTGGATAAAGGCCTCTGCGCGCCGCCCATGACGCCACTCTTCGATCAGACCGCGGTTGAAGTAAATTCCCGGTTCCACGGTAACGACAAATCCCGGTTTAAGTTGGCGTCCCAGACGCAGGGCGGCCAATCCAAACTGGTCGCTGCGCCGGATCTGGTCGTCATAGCCCACGAGATCCTCGCCGAGTGACTCCATATCATGTACATCCAGCCCCAGCATATGCCCTAGCCCGGTCGGGAAAAACAGGGCATGCGCGCCGGCGGCCACGGCTTCGGCACAGGTCCCTTTCATCAAGCCAAGTTCTTTCAGACCACGGCAGATGATTTCGGCCGCGAGCAGATGAATATCGAGAAACCGTTTCTCCGGCGCAATGGCCGCAATCGCCGCTTTCTGCGCCAGCAGCACGATTTCATAGAGCTCACGCTGCCGCGTGTCGAAACGGCCGCTTACCGGCAGGGTACGCGTTATGTCCGAGGCATACCCCCCGGGCGACTCGGCCCCGAAATCCATGAGCAGCAGGTCGTCCGAGCCCAGCGGTTCCGCGGGTACGCCGCCGTGAAGGATTTCACCGCGGGGTGTGACGATGGGGGCAAACGAAAAACGGCTGTCATGGGCTGCAACCACGGCCGCCATCCGCCCGGCGATCTCCAGGGGCGTCTGGTTTTCCAGGCGGCCATCGGTGGCCGCCTGGTACATGGATCGGGCAATCCCGAGCGCCAGTTCAATTTCAGCCACTTCTTCGCTGGATTTGACGGCACGCTGCGCGACGACGGCCCTTATCAAGTCAGGCGATGCCGTCCGGACCACCTGATCTGCCGGGACAGCGAGTAATTCGCTCATCAGCAGAATCTGATCCGCCCGGTAGGGCGGCAGATAATGTATCGCCCGTTGTTGACGCTGACTGGACTGGAGGCATTGCGCCAGGTCGGGCAGACCGCCATGGTGGTCGAATGCGACGGCTTCGGCCAATTCAGCCAGAGCCGGTGCCGGACCCGTCCAGAGCGCCTCGTGGGGACTCGCCTCGCGACCGTAGAGATAGGACTGACCAGCATCACAGTCCAGGAGCATCACGAGGTCGGGGACCGCCAAGCCCCCGTAATAGAGAAAACTGCTGTCCTGACGGAAGGGATAGGCATTGTCTTGAAAATTGATTGGGCTTGCCTGATGGCCAAAGACGACGATCAGGCCGGAAGACAGCGCCTGCGTCAGCCGGCGGCGACGGGAGCGGTAGATTTCTCGAGGGAACATGGGCATCTCGCAATACCAGCCGTTTTAGAAAGACACGGATGGATGGGATCTTCAGTCTGGGCACGGCAATGGCGTTTTGATCATCCTATCACAGGATAGCGGCGCTCGCTGCAGAGGCCTCCCAGACAAGCCCCGTATGCGCGCGGATACAGATCGTGGCGCAGCGTCCCCATCCCTGATCAGGCCTGCCCGCCCTGGCCGGGGATGGTCACCACGGGAACCGGGGAATTCTTAACGACCTTTTCCGCCACGCTGCCGAAGGCGAAATGGCCTTCGGTCCCCCGCGTGGCCATCACGACCATATCCATTTTCTCGTCGGCCACCAGTTTCAGGATTTCACGCGCCGGTTCGCCCACGGCGACATGGCGGATGTAGAGCGGACATCCCGATAGATGATCATTGCAAAGCTGCTGCAGGCGCTTCTTGGCGGTCTTGTTTTCCCAGTTGATAATTTTATCGATATGATCGGGTTCGAATTCGCCGTACCAGCGATGGGCGGTCAGGTCCTCGATGACATAGAGCACGTGAATCTCCGCCTCGTAGCGTTCGGTCAAAGAGGTCACATACGGCAGCGCGGCCTGGGCCCGCCCCGACATATCGGTGGGCCATAGGATCTTCTTGATGGGCATATTCCACCTCCCGAAATCGTTGGCTTTGCGATGCAGCGACAGCAGCCATTCCACTGTCTTACATCCTAAACATAGTTAAAGTCGGTTGGCACTGCAAGCTTGCCCAGGAGAAGCGGAACGCCACCGGCGTATACGTCTGCCATCGGCATCCGCCTCATGTCTCTGCCAGCGGGATGAGTTCGGTAACCTGGATTTCGTCCGCCCGGACTTCCCATCGCACCTCCCAGCGGCCAAGTCGCATCCCAAAGCCGGATTTGCACGTCTTTTGTTCACGATAGTAAGCCGGCCGTGGATCAAGGCTTAATACCTGTTGGATCAGCCGCCGCAACAGTTGGCGTTCGGCCGGCGCCAGGGACGTCAGCACGGCCTCGGCCGGCGCACTGAAATGAACCCTAAACACGATTGCGGGAGGCTCGGCGGCCCAACCGGCCGCGGCCGTCGGGCAGGCATCCGCATAGGGCAGGTAGGGCTTGATATCGATAACCGGGGTCTGGTCGAGGATATCCACCCCCCTGAGATGCAGAACCCCGTGTCCATGGCTGACCTCGATACGCACCAGCTCACAGGCGGACAGGCCGATGGGGTTGGGGCGGTAATTCGAGCGTGAGCCGAAAACGCCCACGCGGCGATTGCCACCGAGCCGTGGGGGCCTGACGGAGGTTTTTTCCGATCGGGCAGCAGCAGCATGGAAGACATAGAGCAGCCATAGGTGTGAATATTCTTCCAGGCCGTGCAGATTCTCTACCCGGCTGTAGGGTGTTTTGAGCTTCAGCACGGCCCGGGCATCCGGGGCCAGCCCCGCCTGGCGCGGAATCCCGAATTTTTCTTTGAAACAGGAATGGATGGTACCGATGGTTTCGAAGGTAAAGCGCATGGGCTTCGGATAACACAGTTCCGCGGAGAAGCAAAACGCGAGAACCGGGCTTGATTTCGGTTCGGGATCCATTATGCTTGATCCACGCACGTGCGTGTTAATGGATACGGCGACACTTTGGACAAAACCGGACCACTCGGTTTCACAGGCCGCAGGATGACAATCGCCCCCCTCAGCACAGCCTTCGCATCGACCCTCACGGCCGAATCCCGGCACGTACGGGTCGGTGCCCAGGAGCTCTATACCCTGACGCTCACGCCCCGGAACCTGCGGGCAGATAAAGCGCCATGGCTGGTCTTTCTCCACGAGGGGCTCGGCTGCACGGCGATGTGGCGCGACTTTCCGCACCGGCTGGTGCAGGCCACCCAAAGACCGGCACTGGTCTACGACCGGCAGGGATACGGTCGTTCGGCCCCCCGCCGCCGTCCGCCGGGGTTGGACTATCTGCAGGAGGAAGCCCAAACGCACCTCCCGGCCCTGCTTGACCGCTTGGATATCGAAGCCCCCGTTCTGATCGGGCACAGCGACGGCGGCACGATCGCCCTGCAATATGCCGCCTTGCACCCGAGGCGGGTGACGGCCGTCATCACGGAGGCGGCCCATGTGCTGGTGGAACCCATCACCATAAGG
Organism: Desulfobacterales bacterium; assembly: GCA_030066135.1. Taxonomy (GTDB): domain Bacteria; phylum Desulfobacterota; class Desulfobacteria; order Desulfobacterales; family UBA5852; genus JABZFP01. Next base: position 7,394 of record JASJCD010000051.1, read on the forward strand.
GGTATTCGCACGGCGGTATCGGCTTTCCAGCAGGGCGGCCTGCACACGCGGCTGGCACACTACCATGGCAGGCGCACCCGGGAAATGTTTTATCACTGGGCCGACATCTGGCTTGCGGATGCATTCCGGTCCTGGAACATCGAAGCTTGCCTGCCCCGGATCCGCTGTGAAGTTCTTGTGCTGCAGGGTCTGGCCGACCACTATGGTACGCTCCGCCAGGTGAAAGCCATCACCGACGGTATCGGTTCACGGGCCCGCCCGCTCCTGATCCCCTCCTGTGGCCACGCCCCCCACCGGGAGGCACCCCGGCGCACCCTGGCCGCGATGCGCGACTTTATTATCGACGGCCACGGATCGCCGGACCCCACAGCCGAAGACGGCGGCTCGACATGAGGCGCCGGGCCAACCGCCAGTCGCAGCACCGCCGCCATCTGGAGCGCCGGCTTCACCCGGACGGTAAAGGGCATTGTATCGAGTGGATGCAGGTGCGAACCGCCCAGCCTGGGGGCACCCTGTTCGCCCCTCCGCTGGTGGGCGGTGACGGGCTTTTGACGCTGCGGTGCCTGCGCCCCTTGAAATCACGCGGGTACCACCTCTTTTCCTTCAACTACTCCGGACACGGCCTTTCCAGCCGGCCGTTTTCGATCCGTCAGAGCTTCCGGGACACGCATTGCATGCTGGACTTCGCCCGGCGCGATCCAGACCGTGTTCCCGGGCCGCTCTATGGGGTGGGCATCTGCTATGCGGCCATACCGCTATTAAACGCGCTACATTACACCGGGGAGCCCCTTTCGCACGTCGTTTTGATCAATGCCATCCCCCAGCTGTTCTCCCGCAACCTTCTACATTCTTTCTGGGATTTTCGTCGCCGCTTCGGCGCCAAGGCCTGGTCGGCGGCTCATCTGGCGTTGCAGCTGCGCCGCTATGCCGAGTTTCTTCTGCCCGGCATCACGATCAACCGCCGACAATTCGGCCTCCTGGCGCTCCGGCGTATCCGGATGCTGCAGACGCTGGTGGACTGGCTGGCCTCCAGACAGTTGCACGCCGTGCGTCTTGCAAGGACCCGGGTGCTTTGTCTATACTCCCACGATGATCGGCTCTTCCGGGCTTTTCGCTACTACAACAGTCCTTGGGATTACGAGCGGGCGATGCGTCGCATCTGCCCGCAGGCTGAATTCCTGCGCCTTGAAGGTGATCATTTCGTTTCAAGCATGCGCGACCGGCAGCAGGCCCTGGACGCCATGATGCATTTTTTGAATCCAGATGGTCTGGAGTGAGTGAATTGATGGGTTATTGGGCGGCATCGATCCCGTTTGGGCTTCAAATGCCGTTGGAGTTATAATCGATGCAAATTGACTTCAGTTGGCAGGGATTAACCCAGCCGGGGAGCGGTCGGGATTATTTCGGCATCAATCCGCTGCCGCCCTTTAACGCCCACCGGAAGGACTTCGACCCGGTCAATGCGTTCTGGCTCAGCGAAATCTGCCGCCTCATATATCGCCGCAATTCGGATGAAGACCCTGACCGGCAGGATTCCCCGACGCGTCACGACATCCTGGCCCAGGTCGCCTGCGAAGAAGTTCTCTTCATCCACCGCCAGGAGACGCAATGCGCCCTGATCCAACCCACAGGCAACGCATCAGCCTTTGCTGTGCTGGTCTTCCGCGGCACCACCGGGTTTCGCAACTGGCTTCTCGATCTGGATGTCCGCCCGGAAAAACTGGACAACCAGGCGACCGTCCATCGTGGTTTTTCCGAAGCCCTTGAGCAAATCTGGGAACATCTGCACCCCGCCCTCAAGGACCTCGAGGTGCCCTGTTTTTTCACCGGTCACAGCATGGGGGGTGCTTTAGCGCAGCTGGCAGCTACGCGCTTTAAACCACAGGCCGTCTACTGCTTCGGGTCCCCGCGCGTGGGCAACGGCGGGTATGCTGATATGATGCGGGCGATCCCCATATACCGCATCGTTAACAACCGCGATATCGTGGCCATGCTGCCGCCGGCCAGCCAGATTCTCCAATTTCGACCGGCCGGCCGCCTGGTCTATATCTGCGCCCAGGGGCGCCTGCACCAGATCGCGGATGAAAAAGCGGCTGAACTGGCCTGTGCTACGGAAGATAACACGGACCCAACATCTCAGGAGAGCCGCTGGTACGACCCGCCCCGCTTTCTGGCGGATCATGCGCCCATCAACTATTCGACCCGCATCGGGCAATACCTTCTAGGCATTCCCGCCGCTTCCCAAGCCGATGAAACCTGCGTTCTCCCCGAATTGCCGATGTCCACCGACCCGTGCTGATTGGCCCTCAGGCCAGCGACTCACCGACGGCGATGCGGGCCGCCCATTCCTGTACATATTTCTTGACGGTACGCCGATCGAGGCCGGTGCGGCGGGCAACTTCCTCATAGGTACCAAACCGTTCATACAGATGGAAACAGTAGCCGGTGACAAGGCGGTGGGCGTCGATCGAACCGTTCTCGATCCCGGCATTCAGCAACTGGGGCACCGACTGCGAAGATGTGTCGGTCTGACGTCCGACATACTCACGTTTCAGGATCACCCGGCGGACGCATTGTTCCAGCTCGCGTACATTCCCCGGCCAGGAATAGTCGGCCCCCAGGCGTGAATCGATTACTTCGCGCACCATGGTCACGAGCTCCGGCGAAGCGCGGCCCACCATGCGTTTGACGGTAAAGCCCAGCAGGTCGTCCATCTCGCCGGCATCCTCCCGGATACGCTGCCGCAGCGGCGGTACGGTGATGATATCCGAACAGAGGCGGTAGTAAAAATCATCGCGAAAGATCTTGCGGGTGTGAATCTCCTTGAGCGATCGGTTGGTGGCGGCAATCACCCGGCCCTCGAAACGACCTTCCTGATGGCTGCCCACCGGAGCGAATTTACGATCCTGGAGCACCTGAAGAAGTTTGATCTGGATCGGGATTGAGAGTTCCCCGATCTCGTCGAGCAGAATGGCGCCAAACGGGCTGCAGTGGTCGAAAACCCCGCGATGATCCTTCACGGCCCCGGTAAAGGCCCCTTTCTTGTGTCCGAAAAGCTCGGACTCCACCAGCGTATCCGGAAACTGCGACAAGTTTAGGGAGACGAACGAACGCGTAAAGCTTTCCACGAACACGTTGCCGTCCGGATTGAAGGGGATGAAACCGGAGCGCCCGATGGCCATGGCCGCCGTTCCCTTGCCGGTACCGGTCTCGCCCAGCAGAAGGGTGGAAAAGTCCTCCATCTGATTCCACAGATAGCGGTCATAGAGTTCGATATTGTGCGTGAAGACATTGTGCCAGAGATCCTGCCGCAGCTTCTTCATGCAGGGGCTGCGACCCACAAGGGTCCGATAGAGAAAAAAATAGGCCCGCCGGAGCTGGTAGCTGAGCGCAAAATAGCGCAGGGCATCCTCATGTGTGAAGCCACGCCGCTGAAGCCGCTCGAGGGCATCGTCGGCAAATGACACCTTGAGGGGGGTATCACCCGCTGCGATCTGGTCCTGGATGAGTTGATCGAATTGTACGCGGAAATCGTAGAAGAAATCGAACAGCAGCCCAGCCCTGACCAGATGGCGGTCCTCTCCGCCATAGCGGTTGAAATCGATCGGCCCTGAACGCTCCAGAGAATCGATGTGCGTTTTGACCTGACGAATCGCCCGTTCGATGCGCTTCGACTTCGGTGCTTTGGATGCACCGGCGATCTTGCCTTCCAGTGCGATCCGATCGTCACTGAAAGGGCTTGCCAGGCCGGCTTTGTACACGTGGTAAAAGAACGCTCTTTCTTCGGCGGACAACTGCAGCGGCTTTTTCATCGGGCCCCCTTTTCCCTGCTCTATACATCAGATGACAGCCACATGTACATATTATGTATTCGGACCCAATTCATCTCAATCCCCGATTTGGATTCGTTCCCGAATATCAGGCGCCCTGAGATAGCGTGGATCTGGCATGAAAATTGTTGCTCTTTCCTTTTAAAGACCCATCATCGTCAATCCTTTCCTTGGTTAAGGGAGGTTCGCCATGATCAAATCTGCCAACCGTCTCAGGGACCAAACGATGCCAACATCCGGAGAGCGCGGGTCGATTGATTGCGGCTATTTTGGACTTGATGCCGATATTGCCAGGGCATTGGGCCAACGAAGCCATTTGGGGTACTGCGCCGACCATGAAACTTGGGCGTCGGATGCCAATGACTTTGGCTACTACGCGATGAACCGCAGCATCATGATTGCTCTCAAGCGCCTGGCACGCAGTTAGGAAATGCAACCCGGTTTGCATCAACCCGCGTCCACCAGCAGCCTTTATCCGCTTGGCGCCCAATAATGCCGCGACCCGCCACGGACCCCGGCATCAGGGTCATTCCGGGAAATGGAACCTATGTTCTACATCTGGAATTGCGATCAGAAAAGCGACTGACGGTCGGAAAACTTGGGTCCATCTGGTTTGCGTCTGGTCGCTATGCCTATGTGGGCCGGGCCTTCGGACCCGGCGGTCTGGCAGCCCGGCTGGCCCACCATTTGAGGGTCAGCGCGTCGCCGCACTGGCATATCGATTGGCTGCGACCCCACGCGGTAGTGCAGGAAATCTGGTATGCCCGCACGGCCCCGTCGGATGAGCACGAGTGGGCACTGGCGCTGGCCCAAATCCGCGGGGCCACGCGGCCAGCCAGAGGTTTCGGGAGTTCGGACTGTGCCTGCCGTGCCCATTTGATCCATTTTACCCGCGCCCCGTCCAAGGTCACTTTGCGACGTCAGTTGGAACGTTTGTCAGGCAATCCCCCGCCACCCATCCACCGCTTTGTAATCCCATGATCCGATCGTGGCCGTGCGGCAGTGACCGCGGCGTTCTTGCCACCCGGTGCCAACAAACCACCGCAAGCTGAGCTTACAGCAAAAAGAGTGGCGAATCGGAGGGGCCATGCCAGCCCAAAGCTTCAGCCATCAACGCTGGTGAGGGATTCGATATAGGTCTTGAGGGTTTCGGGCAAGGTGTCGAACAGGACGCCGGCTTCAACCTTTTCGCCCTGCTGTTGCACATTACGAACCTGGCCTTCGACAATGTAGCCGTGAGGGGATTGGGGCGCGCGAATCCGCAACAGAATCCTGTCGGAGGGTTCCAGCCGAACGGCTTCTACCGTCTCAGCATCCGCGATGATGCGACAGCCTTTGTGGTTGATATTGACAATCTCCATGGAAAGGGTTTTGCGCACATCGACGCGGGCCGGCAGTGTGCAATTGATGCGCCGCTGGGAACGGCGTTCGATATTGAGCACCTCCTTGGGGGCCTCGAGCACCATTGCCGGCCGCGGGTCATCGGCCAGGCATTCAAACCGCGTATTGAACATATGGTAGATATCGTCCGCCAGGTAATAGGTCGACACGATCATACCGGCCTTCAAACGGTCCTTCATCAGATCCATGGCCTCATCGGTGCTGATCAAGACACGACCGTTTTCGCCCGCACCGACGAACTCGCTGCCGAATATATAATCGATGTCCTCAATTCGCACCTGCAGGGCCGTTCCCACTTCGAGTGCATAACCATGGGCCAATTCAACCGTATTCATGCCGAAGCCCCCTTTCCTGATGGTGGCATTCTCGGTGTGCGCCGCTTTTCGATCCATCCGCCAGAATACCCGGCATCATAGGCATATTTAACTGGGTTTTAAAAGCTTCGAATCACTGCGGCCACCAAATGCTGTTGCCACCCCGCTGAGCCGGGTCAGAACCCGCAACGCTATCCAGCCGCGTCATTCACTTCCGGACGACGAAGACGTCTTTCCAAGGCGGTGTAGCGCCGTCGCGGGGAGGCGTTCTTGACAGCCAACGCTAGCGCCTTGGACGTGCCCACGATAACCACGAGCCGGCGACCACGCGTGATGGCCGTATAAAGCAGGTTGCGCTGGAGAAGAACATAATGCTGAGTCAATACCGGCACAACCACGGCCGGAAATTCCGATCCCTGCGATTTGTGAACCGAAACGGCATACGCCAGCACGATTTCATCCAGTTCACTGGTGTCATAGGCCACTTCCCGGCCCTCGAATAGAATACCCACCGTCGCGGCCGCTAAATCGATGCGCACAACGAAGCCGATGTCGCCGTTATAAACTTCCTTATCGTAATTGTTGCGTACCTGCATGACCTTGTCGTTGAGCCGCAACGTATAGGCGCCGCGCACCAGTTCCTGATCGGAAGGGTTGAGCCGTGCCTGCAGCACGCGATTGAGATTGGACGCGCCAACCAGTCCCCGGTGCATGGGGCTGAGCACCTGGATGTCGCGCACCGGATCGAGACCGAAGCCCTTGGGAATGCGTTCGGCCACGAGATGTACGACGGTCTCCAGGGCCTGTTCCGGGTCTTCGCGCGTGATGAAGAAAAAATCATTGTCGGCCGAATCGTTTTTCAACCCGGGCATGTCTCCGGCGTTGACACGATGGGCGTTGACGATAATCGCACTGCTGCGGGCCTGGCGGTAGATCTCCGTAAGGGTGGCCACAGGGAAGCACCCGCAGGCGATGATATCACGCAGGACGTTGCCCGGTCCCACCGAGGGCAGTTGGTCGATGTCCCCCACCAGAATCAGCCGCGCACTGGAAGGCAGCGCCCCCAGGAGATGGTCCATGAGCCGGATGTCGATCATGGAGGCTTCGTCCACAATCACCAGGTCGGTGACCAGCGGCCGATCCGGATTGCGCTGAAAGCCCCCTTTCTGAAAACTGAATTCCAGGAGACGATGGATGGTGGTGGCCCGGCTTCCCGTGGTCTCGGCCATGCGCTTGGCCGCCCGGCCGGTCGGGGCGGTCAAGTGAATGCGTGCCTGTCTGCGGTTCTGGAGGGCCAGAATCGCTTTGATGATCGTCGTCTTCCCCGTACCCGGGCCACCGGTAATCACCAGGACGTTGGCATCCAGCGACGCCGCGACGGCCTTTTTCTGTTGGGCGGCGAGTTCGAGGCCCAGATGAGGCTGAACCCAGGCCAGGGCTTGATCGGCATCCAGGGGAGACAGTCCGCCTTGGTCATGCTGCAGCCGCAACAAATGACGGGCCACGCTAACTTCGTTGTGGTGCAGCGACGCCTGGTAAACAGAAGCCGTGGGCGGCGCCGCCCGGGAATCCAGAACAAGGCGCTTTTTCTTGGCCAGACGATCGATCGCTGCCGAGGCCAGGGCGTTATCGACGCCAAGCAGTTCGGTGACTTCCTTTTCGAGTTCGGGCCGGGGGCAGTAGACATGACCCTTTTCGGCGTCGGCCCCCAGCAGATGCAGCACACCGGCTTCCACCCGCGCCGGCGCGGTGGGATCGAAATCGAGCTGGCGCGCCATCCGATCGGCGGTTTTAAAACCAATCCCCTGAATGTCGTCCGCCAGCCGGTAGGGATTGCCGCGCAGCACCGCCACTGCCTTGTCGCCATAGGTCTGCAGAATTCGGGCGGCATGGCCGGTGGGCAGTTCGTGGACCTGGAGAAAGAGCATGATCTCCCTCAAATCCCGATGCTGTGACCAGGCTTCCCGGATCTGGGCCATACGCTTGGTGCCGATGCCTTTGACTTCCTGCAGGCGCTGGATGTCCGCTTCGATGACCGCAAGGGTCCGCCGGCCGAAGCGCGCTACGATCCGGGTCGCCATCTCCGGCCCAATGCCCTTGATGTGCCCCGAACCCAGGTAGCTGCGGATACTCTTTTCGGTGGTGGGATAGCCGATTTTGAAGGACGAGACGCGAAACTGGCGACCGTAGGCGGCATGTTGCTGCCACTCGCCCTCCAGATGGAGCACCTCGCCCGGCCGGGGGTTCATCAAGGGACCGACCACCGTCACAGGCACGCCGCCATCTTTCGTCATCAGACGCGCCACCGTGAAACCCGATATTTCATTGTAGTAGGTTACTTTTTCCAGTTGCCCTGAGAGCGCTTCCATGGCGGGCACCTGATCAGGCCCAGTCCGGCAATCGCAGATTCGTCAGATCGCGGCTGGTGGGAATAAAACATTTGATATCGATGACAGGTGTTGCATCGAAGGCATCGATCCGGTCGATATAGATGCGGTTGGCATCTATGGACGCAATGCGGCAGAGGGACGATCCGATGAGATTTGGCCGCAGGGGCGAGTGGGTGGCGAAAACCCCCGTGAGCGGATTTTGCTCATTGCGGCAGGGATGGACCTTCAACACGGAACGCCCCTCGGCGTGATCATTCTGGTCGAACCAAAACAGAACCTGGATGTGTGAAAAGTCTTCCAGCCCGGCCATGGCCGGTAAAAAAGATGCGTCGATTTCAATCCAGAGGGTGTCGTCACTGCGGCGAACGAAACCAATCGGTTTTATTTCAAAGCTTGGCGGCATGGGCTTCCCCTGGTTGCACAGTGATAATCCCCAAGGCGGATTGACGCTATCTTGTGGGAATCCAAAGGGTTTTGCAATATCTATCTTGCGGGGCGCACAGTGAAGCGTCGTCGGGGGGCCGGCATGTGGATCCACGCTTGATCCCGGCAACCAAATCCGGTATCCCCAGCGTGTTTAGCGGATCGGCCCGGAAGGGCCGCCGACCATCCATCTGCGATAAAGGAAAAAAATGCCATGTCCACAATTGATTTGCGCTCCGACACGGTTACCCAACCCACAGATGCCATGCGCCGCGCCATGGCGGAAGCCCGGCTCGGCGACGACGTCTTCGGTGAGGACCCCACCATCCGGCGGCTTGAAGAATTGGCCGCCGACCTGACCGGCAAGGAAGCCGCCCTTTTCGTTCCCAGCGGGACCATGGCCAACCTGGTATGCCTGCTGACCCACTGCGGGCGGGGCGACGAGTTTATCGTGGGCGACCAGGCGCATATCTTCTACTACGAGCAGGGAGGCTCCGCCCAAGTGGGCGGAATCCACCCGCGTACAGTGCCCAATCTGACCGACGGCACCCTCGATCTGGAGGGCGTGCGTCATGCCATCCGTCCAGACGACGTTCACTTTCCCCGCACGCGCCTGATCGCGCTCGAAAACACCCACAACCGCTGCAGCGGCACCCCCCTACCGCCGGATTATCTACAAAAGGTGGCAGATCTGGCCGCCGCCAACGGGCTCAGGATTCATGTGGACGGTGCCCGGATCTTCAACGCCGCCGCTGCCCTGGGAGTATCCGTCAAACGCCTGGCCGGCGCCGCGGATTCCCTTTCGTTCTGCCTGAGCAAGGGGCTGGCCGCCCCGGTGGGCTCGCTGGTGTGTTCCGACGGGAATTTCGTCATGCAGGCCCGACGCTACCGCAAGGTCCTCGGCGGCGGGATGCGCCAGGCCGGGGTTTTGGCGGCCGCCGGCATCGTGGCCCTGGAGACGATGACGACACGACTGGCCGAAGACCATGCCAATGCACAGCATCTGGCCCGGGGGCTGAGCGCGCTGCCCGGTATTGAACTCAACCCCGAAAACGTCCGGACCAATATCGTCTATTTCAATCTCGCACCACCGGCACCATCAGCCGCGGAAATTGTCGACCGGCTGTCCGAGCGCGGCATAAAGGTGCTGGCCACGGGCCCCAACCAGATACGGGCGGTCACGCACTTCGGCATAACCACCGAAGCAATTGAACAGGCCCTGGCGGCCTTCCGGCGCTGTGAACCCTGGTAGGCCAGCCCGGCATCAGGCCACGCCGCCAATCGGCGCAGCGCGGCTTTGCACCGGGACGGTCAGTGTCCGGCGGCGTGTTTGGCGGGCTCAGGGGCGTCTTTCGCGGCTTTGTCCGCGTGCGGCACGTTGAGCACCCATTGGCCCTCTTTTTTCGTCAGAAAGATCACCGCCTTGACGGCAATGTCGCCGGAGACCTCCACCATGGCCGTATCGCCGTCCTGCTCGATGACCTTGTAGGCCACCCGTGAGGTGTCCATCTCAAAACCTTCGTGATAGACGGCAACCTGCTGGTCGACGATTTGTCGCGCCACTTCTTCGGGCTTCTGATCGGCGCAGCCCATCATTAGCAGACCCGCCAACAGCATTAGACAGAATTCTTTGAACATGATTTCTCCTTGGATTTGGGTTAAAGGTCCGTTTCCTGGAGCCATTTGCATCCATGGGACCGCGTGGTCGACCTTCAAACCAGCTCGGGGTGATGCCGTGCAAAGGTGCGCAAGTCCTGGTCACGCTTCCGGGCCACCTGCCGCCATAATCCATTTTCATCCTGCAGGGCCTTTCGCAAGGGCTCCCTTGTGTAGGTGCGGATGAAACGCAGCCGGTCCGTCCGCGTCAATCCGGCCAGATCGCTCGAAAAGTAGATGCCGGCAATGTCTTTGACCCGCCACCGCCGCGGCAGCGGTTGGCGCCGCCGGACGCGGTGCAGGTCGATCAGGTACAGTCGCGGGGCCTTTTCGTCCGGTATCTCGCCATCGGGACGACGCTGCAGCAGCAGATGGCAGAGATAAAAATCGCGGTGATTCAGACCGTTGCGGTGAAGGCGCCGCGCAATGCGGGCCACCTCGGCAATCAGGGCGCGCTTGAGAACCGTTGAGGGCGGACGGTGGCGCCAGGACCGGCAGAAATCTTCCAGGCTGATCGTGTTTTCCAGCGCCTCGGTGATCAGAAAGGACCGGCGGCGCGCCGGGTGCCAGCCCTTGCAACCGCAAGCCACGCGTTTCATGGTGGGCACGCCGATGGCTTCGAGTTCGCCCAGCGCCGTCCACTCATTGACGGCATCGGTCACCGGCCAGCGTAACTGCCGCAGGTAGCGCCACAAAATCCTCCAGCCCACGCCGCGGTGCAGCTTGGCAAAATAGGCGCACCCCTCCCGCCGGAAGCGCAGCGTGGTGCGACCCTGCCTGGATTTGAAAATCTCCCCCTCCAG
>JASJCD010000052.1 GCA_030066135.1 Desulfobacterales bacterium
TTATTTCGCGCCATGCGTTGGATGCACCCTGAACCTGAAGCGCATTGGGTATTGCGTTGCGCCGCCCCGCTCACCGGAGGGAACATGAATTACAAGAAAACGCTGAACCTGCCCCAAACCAAATTTCCCATGAAGGCCAATCTGGCCCAGCGTGAACCGGAGCGCCTCAAACAGTGGGAAGCAAGCGGACTCTACGCCGCCCTTCGCCAGGATTCAGAGGGTCGACCGCGCTTCATCCTGCACGACGGCCCGCCCTATGCCAACGGTCACATCCATATCGGTACGGCCTTGAACAAGATCCTCAAGGACATCATCGTGCGCTCCCGCCAGATGATGGGCTTTGATGCGGTTTACGTGCCTGGGTGGGACTGCCACGGGCTGCCCATCGAGCACAATGTCGACAAGGAACTGGGTGCCAAAAAGCATGATATGGATCTCACCGCTATTCGGCGGCGCTGCCGGCGCTATGCGGAAAAGTATATCGATATCCAGCGCAATGAATTCAAACGCCTGGGGGTTCAGGGTGAGTGGGAGAATCCCTATCTGACCATGAGCTACGGCTACGAGGCCACCATCGCCGCGGAGTGCTTTCGATTTGCCCGGGAGGGAAGTCTGTTTCGCAGTAAAAAACCGATCCACTGGTGCTGCAGCTGCCAGACGGCCCTGGCGGAGGCGGAGATCGAATACGCCGATGAGGCGTCGCCCAGCATCTACGTCAAGTTCCCCTTCACAGAGGACCTGGGGGCGGTGAACCCGGCCCTGTCGGGCCGTGAAGTGGCAATGGTCATCTGGACCACAACCCCCTGGACGCTGCCGGCCAACCTGGCCGTGGCCCTGCATCCCGATTTCGAATATGTGGCCGTGGCGGGGGACGACGGGGAGGTCTACATCCTGGCCCGTGAGCTGGCCGACGACTGTATGGCGCGTTTCGGCAAAACGCCTTTTGAGACATTGGGCGCCATCAAAGCCCAGGACCTCGACCGGCGCAAATGCCGGCATCCGTTTTACGATCGCGACGCGCTCATCGTGCTGGGGGAGCATGTCACCCTCGAGGCCGGCACGGGCTGCGTGCACACGGCTCCGGGGCATGGCCGCGAAGACCATGAGGTCGGACTCGCATACGGTATCGATCCCTATTCACCGGTCGATGACCGCGGCGTGTTCACAGAAGAAGTCGACCGTTTCGCCGGGCAGTTCGTCTTCAAGGCCAATGCTGCCATCATCGATCATCTCAGTGATACCGGCATGCTGATGGCCAAGGAAGAAATCGGTCACAGCTACCCGCACTGCTGGCGCTGCAAGCAGCCCGTCATCTTCCGGGCCACGCCCCAGTGGTTTATCTCCATGGAGAAAACCGGGCTGCGGGGCAAAGCCCTGGCTGAAATCGACCGGGTGGAATGGGTGCCCCATTGGGGTCGGGAACGCATCTACGGCATGATCGAGAACCGTCCGGACTGGTGTGTTTCGCGTCAGCGCGCCTGGGGGGTGCCGATCGCCATTTTCTACTGCGACGATTGCGGCGAGCTTTACCGCGATGAGGCCATGGGGCAGCGCCTCTACGATTTGTTCGCCGCCAAGGGCGCCGATGCCTGGTTTGGCCCGGAGGGTGATGCACTGCTGCCATCGGGGGCCGTGTGTGCCCAATGCGGCGGGTCTTCCTTTTCCAAGGAAACCGATATCCTCGACGTCTGGTTCGACTCGGGGGTCAGTCATGCCGCGGTTCTGGAAAAGCGCGATAACCTGAATTGGCCGGCCGATCTCTACCTCGAGGGCAGTGATCAGCATCGGGGCTGGTTCCACAGCTCGCTGCTGACGGCCGTGGGGACACGGGACCAGGCCCCCTACAAGTCGGTGCTGACCCATGGCTTCGTGGTGGATGCCGACGGCCGCAAGATGTCCAAGTCCCTGGGCAACGTCATCGCCCCCAAGGCCGTGATTGACAAATATGGCGCCGAGATCCTGCGGCTCTGGGTTTCCGCCGCGGATTACCGCGACGACATTCGCATTTCGGATACCATCCTGAAGCAATTGAGTGATGCCTACCGCCGGATCCGCAATACAAGCCGCTTCATGCTGGGCAATCTGTATGATTTCGATCCGACCGTCGACGCGCTGGCCTACGATCAACTCACCGATCTGGACCGCTTCACCCTGCATCGGCTCCAGCGACTGGTGCAGCGGGCCGAGAAGGCTTACGCGGACTACGAGTTTCATCTGATCTACCACGCCCTGCACAACTTCTGCGTGCTCGATCTTTCGGCTTTCTACCTCGATATTCTCAAAGACCGGCTGTACGCCTCGGCCCCGGACGTGGAGAGCCGGCGCGGGGCCCAGACCGTTATCCATATCGTTCTGGATACGATGGCGCGTTTGATGGCGCCCATTCTGGCCTTTACGGCCGAAGAAGTCTGGCAATACATGCCGGATCTTGCGGATAAACCGGCGAGTGTGCATGCGGCCCCGATGCCGACGGTGCGCACCGAATGGCAGGATGAGGCCCTGGCCGAGAAATGGGGCCACCTCCTGGCCGTGCGGGGCGAGGTGACCAAGGCCCTGGAGGCGGCGCGCAGCGCCAAGCTCATCGGGCATCCTCTGGATGCGGCCGTGACGCTGGCGGCACCTCCGCCCCATGACGAGGTCCTGAAAGCCTACGCCCCAATCCTGGACAAACTGTTTATCGTTTCCCAGGTGGATCTGGCCGCCGCGGCCCCGGGCGGCGAGCACGAATACCACAGTCCGGAGATCGAAGGGCTGGCCATCGCAGTGGCCAAAGCCCCGGGCACGAAGTGTGAACGCTGCTGGATTCACGCCACCACGGTGGGCGACGATCCGGATCATCCAACGGTGTGCGATCGCTGCCGGCGCGAACTGAGCCGCATTCCAGGATAAGGGAAGGGCCGCCGTTGTGACGACCGAAACCGCTTCTGATAATCGCCCTGCCGGGGGCAATGCCCCGCCGAACAGCTGGCGCGGCAAGTATTTCTGGCTGGCGGTCATTGCCGGCGGCATCGTCATTGCCGACCAGGTGACCAAACATATTATTCTTCAGGAGGTGGGGCTTCACGCCTCCATCCCGGTGATCCCCGGGTTTTTCCATATCACCCACATTCAGAACCCCGGGGGGGCCTTTGGCTTCCTGGCCAACCAGAGCGCCATCGTGCGCGGCATCCTGTTCCTGTTCGTCTCAACCCTGGCGGTGGGGCTGGTTTTATGGTTCTACCACAAGACCCCGCCGACCCACCGCTGGCTGGCTGCGGGCTTTGCCCTCATCGTCGGGGGCGCCATCGGCAACCTGATCGACCGGGTGCGTTTCGGCAAGGTGGTCGATTTTCTGGATTTCTTCATCCGCGGCTGGCATTGGCCGGCATTCAATGTCGCCGACAGCGCCATTACCATCGGGATCACCATTTTCATCATTCACGTCGTCTTGGGACGGATTCCGGACTGATCGGGATGCCTGCATCCGGTCGCCGGTCAACGGAACACCTTCGTCATGGCCGAAATCGATTTCAAGGAAGCCCAGCATTACCTTGAAAGCGGACAGTCTCCCTGGCCGCAGATCTTTCTGCTTTTCGGCGAAGAGGTCCTCTACAAGAAAATCCTCGATCACCTTCTTCAGGTTTTATTGGGCGAAGCCTCCCGGACTGTAAATTACGAGCCACATGAGGGCCTGAACGAAAATGTTTCTGCCGCCCTGGCCGCCGTCAACACGTTCTCTCTTCTGGCGGCGCCCAAGATCGTGGCCCTGACCGATGCACGGCTGTTCCTCTCGCGCCGCAACGAAGAACGCATCTGGCAGCAGGCCTACGATGCCGCCCAGGGCAGCAATTTGGCCAAGGCGGCCCGCTATTTTCGCGACGGCCTCAGTCTGCGCCGGCTTAAATGGGAAGATTTCGAAGGCAGCGCCGACTGGCAGGCGCTCTTGGGTGCCTCTCCCGGCGGCGGGACCTGGTCGTGGGCTGAACCCGTTTTCAGCTATTGCCGCGCAAACGCCCTGAAGATCCCCCAGGCCGCCGACCCGTCCCAATCTCTGGAAGAGGCCGTCGCCAAAGGCTTCCCGGACGGCCACCACCTGATTATCACCACGCCGATCGTCGACAAGCGGCGGCGTCTTTTCCAGGCCCTCAAGGAAAAGGGCATGGTCATCGACTGCAGTGTGCCCGGCGGTGAGCGCAAAGCCGACCGCGACGCCCAGGCCGTGGTCCTGGATCACACGGTGGATGATGTTCTCAAGCCCTATGGAAAGAAAATGGGGCGCGACGCCCGCCAGGCCTTGTATGCGCTCACCGGCTTTGATTTGCGGACCGTGACCGCCAATGTGGAGAAACTCGTGAATTTCAGCGGTGACCGGCCCGCGATCTCGAGCGAGGACGTGCGCGGCTGCCTGGCGCGCACCCGCCGTGATCCGCTTTACGAATTTACCGATGCGGTGACCGACCGCAACCTGGACAAATCTCTGTTTTATCTGCGGTCCCTGCTCGACAGCGGCGAATTCGATCATCCGCTGCCGCTGCTGGCAGCGGTCACCAATCAGGTGCGCAAGCTGATCGTGGCCAAGGATTTTAGCCGCAGCACCTTTGGCAAGGGCTGGCATACCGGTTGCTCCTACCCCCAGTTTCAGCAGCAGGTGGTGCCGGCCATTAAAGCCTATGACGCGCGTTTACGAGATCAACTGGCGGCGTGGCAACCATCGCTGCAGCCCGACGCGGCCGTCAAGGGCAAGACCAAGCGCGCGTCCAAACAAAAGAAAATCAGCTCGGATCTGTCGATGATGGGAAAGAGCCGCAGCCCCTATCCGGTGTACCGCACCCTGGTCAAGTCCGAACACTTCACCCGCCGGGAACTGACCGCGGCGCTGGGTGCCGCCGGAGAGGCCGACCGCCGCTTGAAACGCACCGGGCCCGGCGGACGACTGCTCCTCGAGCAGGTGATCATCGGTATCTGCCAGCGTGAGAATCCTTACCGGCGCTGAGGTTGCGCATGCGGAACGCTCCTCGCTTTATTCCGGGGCACGATTCATATGGTCGTCCGCCGCGGCCGAACCGAACGCAATCTGACTTTGTTCAGGCCGGTCATCCGGTCAAGCTGTGACTGGACGGTGCCGCAAGGCCGTCGTCACGACCAACAGGCAATGCTTCAGGAGGTTTGAACCGATGGGTTTCTGGCGACAGCAGGAAGAAAGAATGGCGGCCCGTCTTCTGCAGTGGCACTTTCAACGCCAGGGTGAGAAGCCACCCGACGGTGCGGCCCTGGAGCGCATGGCCGCCGATCTGGTCACCAAAGCCCATGAGGTGGCCAAACGAAGGGGGCAGAATGTCGTTGTGATCCTCAAGGAACTGGTAGAAGATCTGCGACGCTGAGTCCGTCGCGCGGAAGAGGGCGCACCATCCAGAAATGTTGTCACTACCCTCCAGAATTACAAAATTGTTAAATTAAAAAACGGTCGATCGTGACCGTCCGGTCCGCTGGTGCCTGCCACGTGCACAAAGCGGCAAAGGACCGCGGCCCCGCCGAACATGGCACCGACGTTGCCGTTTGCTGGGCCTGACAGGTGCCATCGTGGGCTGATATCGAACGACCAACATCCGCGGTCGTTTTCAGGCCGCGTCCGCATCGAATGCAGCCGACTTTAATGATTGAAAACTGACCGGCAGCATGCTAATCAGGCAAGCTTAAGCTGAGATGCCCCAAGCTTGTCGTATCCAACCAACGCTTCGTCACCGAGGCAGAGACAAAGGAGGTCGTAATGCGCAAAGGTTTGTTACTCGTGGTCGCAATCCTGGTTGTGGGTTTGGCCCTATCGCCCTGCGCCTGGGCAAAATCCAAGACCATCAAGGTTGGTATCAATGCCCCGATTACCGGCGATATCCCCAAAGTCGGTGAAGGATCCAAATACGCGGCCGAGATGTGGCTGGAAGACATCAAGGCAGCGGGAGGCCTTCAAGTCGGCGGAGAGAAGTACATGGTGGAGATCATCGTCGAGGACAACGAGTCGAAACCCGAATCCGCCGCCAAAGCGGCCACCAAGCTGATCACCGAGGACGAAGTGCTGGCCATCGTGGGCCCGCAGGCGTCATCCCAGGCCATACCGGCCGGTGAGATGGCCAACAATTACGGCACCCCCATGATCAGCCCCTGGTCCACCAACCCGGACACCACCAAGGACCGTCCTTTTGTATTCCGCGGCTGCTTCCTGGACCCCTTCCAGGGACCGGTGGTGGCCAATTTCATCAAGGACGAATTCGGCTTCAAGAAGGCGGCTGTGCTCTACGACATCGCCAGCGATTACCCCAAGGGTCTGGCCGAGGTTTTCAAGGAAGCCTGGGAGAACATCAATGGCCCCGGTTCGGTGGTGGCCTTTGAAAGCTTCACCACCAAGGATGCCGATTTCAGTTCCCAGCTGACCAATATCATCAGCTCCGGAGCGCAGTTTCTTTTCACCCCGCAGTATTACAATGAAGTGGCCCTTATCGTGCAGCAGGCCCAGGAACTGGGCTTCAAGGGTCCCATCGTGGGCAGCGACAGCTGGGGTTCGGCTGAAACCGTGAAACTCTGCGGCGAGGCCTGCTACGGCCTTTTCTTCAGCACCCACTATGCGGCCGCCGGTGCCACCGGCGCCACCAAAGAATTCATCGAGCGCTACGAAAAGAAGTACGGCTACACGCCGGACGACGTGGGCGCTTTGACCTGGGATGCCCTGCGGCTCGTACAGAAAGCCATTGAGGATACGGGCAAACTGACCGGCAACCTCAAAAATGACCGTGTGGCTGTCAAGGATGCCTTGGCTAAAATCAAGGAATTTGACGGCATCACGGGCAAGATGACCTTCACGCCCGAGGGGGATCCGATCAAGTGCGCCGTGGTCGTGCGCATCAGTGAAAAAGGCGAATTTGAATTCTACAAATCCGCCTGCCCCTAAACAGCAATAACAGACCACGGCGGCCACCTGAGCGATACCGGACCGCCGTGGTTTAATTCGATGTGCGCGTTCAAGCCGTGAATGCGAATGGCGGGCGCAGGGCGAACAAGCTCCTGCGCCCGCCTTCGTGAGAATACGAGGAGTTCGCTCGATGCAGTTATTTTTTCAACACCTGATCAACGCGCTTCAGTGGGGCAGTTTTTATGCCTTGATTGCACTGGGGTATTCGATGGTCTACGGCATCCTGATGCTGTTCAACTTCGCCCACGGCGATATCTTTATGGTGGGTGCCTATATCGGCTTCGGGGTGGCCACGGCCCTGGCCGCCCTGGCGGCCCTGAGCGCACTGGCCCTGCCCAACTGGGTGATTCTGGTGCTCACCATCCTGATCGCCATGTACCTGACGTCTTTCGTGGGCATGCTGGTGGAGCGCATCGGCTACCGTCCCCTGCGGGAGGCGCCGCGGGCTTCGGCGGCCATCACGGGCCTCATGATCGGGATCATCCTCGAAACGGGCAACCTGGCCATTCTGGGGGCCCAGCGGATTCGTTTCCCGTCACTGATCAAGACCCAAGTCTATGACATCGGTGGCGTGGTCGTCACCAACAAGAAGATCATGATCGTCGTGGTTTCCCTCGTGCTGATGCTGGCCCTGAATGAATTCATCAAACGTACCCGCTGGGGCATGGCCATGCGGGCCATGGCCTTCGACTACGTGGTGATTCCGCTCATGGGCGTGCCCCTGAACACGATTGCCAGCCTGACCTTTGCCCTGGGCTCGGCCCTGGCCGCCGCGGCCGGGATCCTTTTTGCCGTGGCGTACCCGGTGCTCGATCCCTATATCGGCATTACTTACGGATGGAAGGCTTTCGTGGCCGCGATTTTAGGCGGGCGCGGATCGGTCAAGGGCGCCTGCCTGGCCGGATTTCTCCTGGGCTTTATCGAGATCTTCGTGGGGGCCTACCTGTCATCCAGTCTCAGGGATCTGATCGCCTATTCGATTATTCTCCTCATCCTGGTATTTCGGCCCCACGGCTTTTTCGGTGAACCGCACAGTGCCAAACTGCGACTCTAAGACGAGGCCCATGGATCGGTGCCTGTGGATTTTGAATTCGAGCGAAGGATGGAACGAGGTTTGTAATGGCTAATGATACAAGCGTTTCAGCGAAGGGCGGGAGTACCCGTTTCGGAAGGTTGCGCGCCTATGTGGCGGACGTACCGCTGCTGGCCTGGTTGTTGGGCGGTTTGGTCGCCGTGTTGCTGGAACAGACGGTGGGCGATACCCTGGCCGATCTGGTGGGCCTGCCCAAAGTGCCGGTGCTGTTCGGCTGCATGATCATGTTGAAAGAACCGACCCTCATTCCCAGTGCCCTGATCTTTGTCGCCCTGGTCTATGGTGCGCCGATCCTGCTGCTGGGCAAGCTGATGGCCCGGCCCGGCAACTGGATGGCAGACCGAATGACGTCATGGCCGATCGCCATCCCTGTCGTCCTGCATCTCGTTCTGCTCTACGCCATCATGCATTTCTGGGCGGATGTGAGTCTTTATCGCATGCTTACCCTGCGGCTCACCCTGATTGCCATCATGCTCACCCTGAGCCTCAACCTGATCAATGGCTACATGGGGGAGTTCTCCTGTTCGCACCCGGGCTTCATGGCCCTGGGGGCCTACGCGGCTTCTGCCGTCATGGTCCTCTTTTTCGTCAACGACCGGCTCTTCGGCGAGGCCCTGCTGCCTGAATACCTGGGGCCTTTCATTTTTCCGGCGGCCCTGGTGCTGGGCGGCATCGTGGCCGCCCTGGGCGCCCTGCTGATCGCCATTCCGTCCTTTAAAACCCGCGGCGACTATCTGGCCATTATTTCGCTGGCGTTCCTGTTTATCGTCAAGAGCCTGTTCGAGAACCTGCAGTTTCTGGGGGGCGCCCGGGGCATCAAGGGGCAGCCGGACTATGCCGATCTGCCCACCGTGTTCTGCTGGACCGTGCTGTGTATCTGGATCATCAACAATTTCGTGCGCTCCACCATGGGCAAGGCGCTCAATGCCGTCCGCGACGACGAGATGGCCGCCGAGGCCATGACCGTCAATACACGGTTCACCAAGATGGTGGCCTTTCTCTTTGCCGCCTTCTGGGCCGGCATTGCCGGCGGCCTGTTTGCGCATACGGTGCGGTTCATCAATCCCGGCACCTTCGATCTCAAGCGGCTGGCCGAGCTGCTGGCCATGGTGTATTTCGGCGGGCTCAATTCCGTGTACGGTTCCATCGTCGGGGCGGTCAGCATCAACCTGCTGGGCGAAATGCTGCGGCCCCTGGCCCTCTACAAATGGATCGTCATCCCGCTGCTGTTGATTCTGGTCATGATCTACCGGCCCACCGGTCTGGTGGCCTTCAAAGAATTCGATGTCCGCAAACTGATTCAATCCAAGCGCAAACCGGAAGACGAGGTATAGCATGTCGTTGCTGCAAGTGGAGAACATGACCCATTATTTCGGCGGGCTGCGGGCGGTTCATAATTTCAATCTGGAAATCGAACCGGGGCAGATCCGTGCCCTGATCGGACCCAACGGGGCCGGTAAAACCACCATTTTCAATCTGATTACAGGAATCTACACCCCGACGGAAGGCAGCATTGCCCTGAGCGGCGAGAATATCGTGGGGCTGCAACCCCATCAGGTGGCATCGCGCGGGTTGGGCCGCACCTTTCAGAATCTATGCCTCTGGCGCCACATGACGGTATTGGAACATGTCATGATGGCGCGCTATTCGCGTCTGACCTATGGTCTGACAGGCGCTTTTTTCGGCACCCCCAGGCGCAACCGTGAGGAAGCGGCCAGCAAGGCCAAAGCAAAGGAGTTGCTGGCTTTGATGGACATTGCGCCCCTGGCCGACCAGGTTGTGGTCAATCTGCCCTACGGCGCCCAGCGGCGGGTGGAGATGGCCCGCGCCCTGGCCAGTGAGCCCAAGATCCTTTTTCTGGATGAACCCACCGTGGGCATGACCCCGGAAGAACTTGACCAGATGCTGGGCATCATCCGCAAAGTGCACGAGGAACTTGGGCTGGCCATCTATTTGATCGAGCATCGTTTAAAAATAGTAATGGAACTGTGCGAGCGTATTCAGACGCTGGTTTTCGGCGAAGTTATCGCCGAGGGCACGCCCGAGGAAATCCAGCAGAACCCCAAGGTCATCGAAGCCTATCTGGGCAAGGAGGCGGTGCATTAATGCTAGCGGTCAAGAATCTGAAAGTTTCCTACGGCAATATCAAGGCCCTGCACGGGATCGATTTTACCATCGAAGAAGGCGAGATTATTTGTATCATCGGGGCCAATGGGGCCGGAAAAAGTACGACCCTGAAAGCCATATCAAGACTGGTGCCGGTGGAGGAGGGCTGTCGCATGACTTATGGCGACAAGAATCTCCTCGATTTCCCGGCCGACAAGGTCGTGAGCGAATTGGGGATCACGCATGTCCCCGAGGGGCGCAGACTATTTGGCAACCTCACGGTCATGGAAAACCTGCATCTGGCGACCTTTGCCCGCAAGAACAAGGGGCGCATTCAGGACGACCTGGACCGCATGTTCGGTATTTTTCCCCGTCTGCAAGAACGCGAGAATCAGAAATCAGGCACGCTGAGCGGGGGCGAGCAGCAGATGCTGGCCATTGCGCGGGCTTTCATGAGCGGACGCCGTGTCATGCTTCTGGACGAGCCCTCCATGGGACTGGCGCCTTTGCTGATGATGGATGTTTTCGAGGCCCTCAAGGATATCAATCAACAGGAGGGCACGGCGATCCTGCTGGTCGAGCAGAACGCCCGGCTGGCGCTCCAGTTCTCCAACCGCGGCTACGTTCTCGAAAATGGCAGCCTGGTCCTCGAGGGCCGCAGCCAGGATCTGCTTGAAAATCCTGAAGTCCAGAAAGCCTACCTCGGCGGCTGACCGCCTCCCGGGCAATTGAAATCCGGAACCCAACCCTGGTGGAAGACCGCTAACACTGAGAGGTCTTGCACACACGGTGATCATGACCGGGAAAGGTCCCTATCGCGGGTCCGGCCATGAGCCCGCCTGGTATACCCGACATTTCCGGCGGCGCTATTGCGAATGGCTTGTCAATCAAGCGGCCGGTGTATACTCTTACCCAAACAATAGTTGCATCAATCGGAGCCGCTACCGTTATATGCTGGCCCGGCACAATGACACCCGGCATGCGCCCGAAGCAACCACGCCATCATCACGGAGGATGCCATGATGCCCAACGCTGCCGCCGCTGTATGGGGCGCTCTGACGGCCGACGCCCTGGCGCTCGGTGCCCACTGGATCTACGACACGGCCCAGATCGACAACCAGATCGGCCGGGTCGATCGCCTCATGGCCCCGCCGGCCAATTCATTTCACAAAACCAAGCAAAAGGGTGAATTCACGCACTATGGCGATCAAATCATGGTGCTGCTGACATCCCTGGCGGAATCCGGGGGGTTTCGACTAGAAGCATTCGCAACGCAATGGCAGGCGTTGTTTGACGGTTACGATGGGTATTTCGACCACGCCACCAAGGATACCCTCGCGCGATTCAAAGCTGGAAAGTTACCCCCGGATGCCGGTTCGAATTCCACCGATCTCAGCGGCGCGGCACGCATCGCCCCCCTGGTGTGCTGTTATGCCGATGATCCCCAGGAACTGGTGGCGGCTGCCCGGGCGCAGACGGCCATGACCCACAACACGCCCGATGTCGTGGACAGCGCCGAATTTTTTGCGCGCACCCTCGGAAACGTGCTGGCGGGTCAGCCGCCGCTGGATGCCCTGCAGGCTGTTCGGCGAGCTTATTTCGACCGGCCCCCGTTCGACGGCTGGGTGGACCAGGGGCTGCAGAGTGTGGCCGAATCCACCCGATCCGCTATCCGGCGATTCGGTCAGATGTGCGACGTCGGCGCGGGTTTCCCGGGGGTCATCCATTTGATTGCCGCCTATACTGACAGCTTCGAAGATGTCTTGGTGGCGAATGTCATGGCCGGCGGGGATTCGGCGGCACGCGGACTGGTGGCCGGCACCATTCTGGGGGCCAGCGCGGGAGTGGATGGCATCCCCGCCGAATGGCGCGATGGATTGGTCCACCGTGAGCGCATCGCGAATCTCCTCGATCGCCTGTCCGCCAATGGATAATAAACGCTTCCGAATGACATCAAGCCCCGAGGGCACGAGATGAAATGGGTGCTGATTATCGCGGCGCTGGTTTACCTGCTCAATCCTTTTGATTTACTGCCGGATATGCTCGTGGGGGCCGGATGGCTGGATGATTTGGCCGTTCTGGGGATAGTGGGGTACTGGCTCTACCGGTTGGGATACCGCGGCATCAAAGGTGAAGAAGCATCCCGGCGTGAGCGGGCAGACATGGACCCGCCACCCGGAGTCAACGGGGAGGA
The DNA here is from genome assembly GCA_030066135.1 of Desulfobacterales bacterium. Classification (GTDB taxonomy): domain Bacteria; phylum Desulfobacterota; class Desulfobacteria; order Desulfobacterales; family UBA5852; genus JABZFP01. The sequence continues at coordinate 12,334 of JASJCD010000052.1, forward strand.
CCTAAGGGCGGATCCCCGCCGGATCCTGGGCGTCGGGCCGGATGCCGGTCAAAATGAAATTCGCCGGGCGTACCGCCGCCTGGCCGCCCAGTATCACCCGGACAAGGTCGCCCATCTGGGAGATGACCTGCGCCATCTGGCCGAGAAAAAATTCAAGTCCATCCAGGCCGCCTACGAGGCGCTCAAGCGGCCCTGAGACGGGCGGGATCAGTCCGCTTTGATGAGCATGGTGGCCGGATCGAACCGCAGGGGCGTGTCCTGGCCGGTGCCGCCTTTGAGTTGGCGGATGTGGATATCCTGACCGTCGGGCAGCAGTTGAAGGGCGATGTCAAACAGATTCTGCAGATCGGCCAGCTGCGGCGGCATACCGTCCGGGCCGGGTTCTTCATGCCGATGGGTGCGCACCGTGAACCAGCTGCGGATACCGGTTTCGCCGCACATGGCTTTCAGATCTTCCAGCAAGCCGCCCATATCGCCGTCAAAGGGCAGACCATCGATGATCAGGGTGTGCGGATGGAAGATATCCTGCTCCGTGAGATCGGTCAGACGCTCACGCAGTTTGGGCACGCTGAAACCTTCCACCTTGAAGGTCATGATGAAGCGCTGAGGCAGCAGGTGGTCCCACAAATCGCTGCTCGGGATGGCCTGACGGCTCTTGGCCATCAGATTGAAGACTTCCTGGTACCACAGGCTGACCTTGTCTACGGGGTCATCCAGGCTGATGTGCAGAACGCTGCGGTCGCGCAGCATCGTGTGCAGGGCAATCTGGACCAGGAAGGCGGTCTTCCCGAGACCGGCCCTCGCGAGAATGGCGCCAAAGGCACCGTCTGCGAGAATATCCTCGCTTCCATATCCCAGTTGGCGCAGGGGATTGCGCATCAACAAATCTTTTTTCATCATGGTCAGGCTCCTTTGGCGGATGGCGATGACATTGGGTGGCGACGGTCGCCGCCCAGCGTTGCCCGCGCTGCGTTCCGCGGCTGATGGAGGCCGGTCCGGCGTTTTGATCCTGGTTAACATCGGCTGTTGAAAGGGCGCTCAGCGCGTACGGCCGCGAGTGCAGACGGCGCGGGGGGCTGCATGCCGGCAATTTACGCCAGGCAGCACCAATGGCCATCGCTATCGCGGGGCCGTGCCGTTAGGCAACCTTTTTCTTTTCCTCGCTGCGTTTCTTGGCGATTTCTTCCGCCACTGACTGGGGTACCTGGCGGTAAGTGGCGAATTCCATCGTAAACTGGGCTTTGCCCTGGGTCAGAGAGCGCAAGACCGTCGAATAACCGAACATTTCGGCCAGCGGCACCTGAGATTCGATCACCGTCATGACCCCTTCGTCCTGCGAGCCGACGATCATGCCGCGGCGCTGGTTCAACGATCCCATGACCGCTCCCTGGAACTCGGTGGGGCTTTCCACCACAACTTTCATAATCGGTTCCTGGATCACCGCTTTGGCTTTGGCATAGGCCTGCAGGAAGGCCCCGCGGGCGGCCGCCTGGAAGGCCTTGTCCGAGGAATCCACGGCATGGGAAGCCCCGTCGGTGATGACGGCCTTGACGCCCGTTACCGGGAACTCCATTTTGGGTCCCTTGGCCAGGCACCGACGGAAGCCCTTTTCGCAGGAGGGGATGAACTGGGTCGGAATGGCCCCGCCCACGATCTGGCTTTCAAACACGAATTCCTCGTCCGCCAGCGGTTCGAGATACCCGGCCACCCGTCCGTATTGACCCGCGCCGCCGGTTTGTTTTTTGTGGATGTAGTCGAACTCGGCCTGGGCCGTGATGGTTTCGCGGTAGGCCACCCGGGGCTGCCCGGTATCGACCACGGCGCTGTATTCACGCTTCATGCGCTCGATATAGACTTCCAGATGCAGCTCGCCCATGCCCGAAATGATCGTATCCCCGGTTTCCTCGCTGACATGGGTTTTGAACGTGGGATCCTCTTTGGTGAAACGGTTCAGCGCCTTGGACATGTTGATCTCGGCCTTGTGGTCCACGGGCTTCACCGCCAGCGAAATCACCGGCTCGGGCACGAACATCGATGTCATGGTCAGATCGAGACCGGGGGCCACGAAGGTGTCGCCCGATGCACAGTCGATACCGAAAAGGGCGCCGATGTAACCGGCCGGGATGGCCTCGATATCCTCCATCTGGTCGGCGTGCATGCGGACCACGCGCCCGATCTTGACCTTCTTGCCGGTGCGTACGTTGATGATGGTGCCGCCTTTGGCCAGGCGCCCCTGGTAGACGCGAATATAGGTCAACTGGCCGTACTGGCCGTCTTCGAGTTTGAAGGCCAACGCCACGAGGGGATCATCGTTCTGGCTGGTCAGGATCACGGGGGCTTCATCGTTTTCCGTATCCAGGGCCACATTCTCGATCTCGTCCGGACAGGGCAGGTAGTTGTTGACGGCATCCAGCAGCAGCTGGACCCCTTTGTTCTTATAAGCCGAACCGACCATGACCGGGGTGATCTCGCGGGCCAGAACGCCCGTGCGCAGGGCGCTGATCAGCAGTTCCTCGGAAACTTCCTTTTCTTCCAGGACCACCTCGGTGAGTTCATCGGAAAACATGGTGGCGGCGTCAATCAGCTCTTCACGGCGCTGCAGGGCCTCCTCACGGATGGCTTCAGGAATGGCCTCGATCCGCAAGGTTTCACCATTGTCACCGTCAAAATAAACGGCCTGCATGGCAATCAGATCCACCACACCCTCGAAATCGGCTTCCAGCCCGATGGGAATCTGCAACGCCACGGCATTGTGGCCAAGCTTCTCACGCAGCTGCCCGATCACTCGGAAGGGGTTGGCGCCGCTGCGATCGCACTTGTTGATAAAGGCGATCGAAGGCACTTTGTAGCGTTTCATCTGCTGGTCCACGGTGATCGATTGCGACTGCACACCGCCAACCGAACAGAGCACCAGAATACCGCCGTCCAGAACGCGCAGGGAGCGTTCGACTTCGATGGTGAAGTCGACATGGCCGGGGGTGTCGATGATGTTGATCTCGTGCCCCTGCCATTCGCAGTAAGTCGCGGCCGAAGCAATCGTGATGCCGCGTTCCTTTTCAAGCTCCATGGAATCCATGGTGGCCCCGACACCGTCCTTGCCCTTGACATCGTGAATGGCGTGGATGCGCTGGGTGTAGAAAAGGATGCGTTCGGTTAAGGTTGTCTTGCCGGAATCAATATGGGCGCTGATCCCGATGTTTCTTACTTTGCGGATGTCCTTGTTCATTTTCTGACCTCAAATGATGGTTTGGCGCTAATGGTGCCGACCAGCAAACAGATTTATGTGAACGCTTTAATGGTGGCCTCAAAAAAAATCCTTCACTCGCAGGCTTCCGAGTGAAGGAAAATCGGCATTAATTATTAAAGGATGAATAATACATCACTAAAAATTAATTTGTCAACAGAAAAAAATGCAATCCATATCTTGGGATTCGAACGGCGGATGCCGGCCGGTATGCCAGCGCGCGCCGCTTTCAGCGGCGTTGGCGTTTGGTCAGCGGGCGTTGACGCAGAAGAACATAGGTGGCGCCGGCGCCGCCGTCGCAGGGACGTGCACTGGCGTATGCCATGACCCATTTGCGCCAGGTGCCGGTGGTGAGCCAGCGGACAAGCCCGGTTTTCAGAACCGGCTCGGCGGCCGACGATAGGCCGCGGCCGTGGACGATGAGTACGGCGCTGAATCCCCTCTGCACGGCATCCTGCAGAAAGGCATTGACCGCCTCCCGGGCAACGGGAACGGTCATGCCGTGCAGATCGATGTGGGCCTGGATGGAAAACGTTCCGCGGTGCAGTTCGCGGGTGATGCCGGGCGGAACCCGGTATCCGGTGCCTTCGATGTACTCGGGGGTATCCGCCACCCGGTATCCGCGCCCTGTGCGCACCAGTTCGCGAAGCGCTTCGAGGGGCCAGGCTTCGTCTGTCATTCGGCCCTGGCGGGGTGGATGGGGGCAGGGGGCAGGCCAGGAATCGGTTTTCCGTAAGGGGGTGACATCGGCCATGGCCCGCTCGAACAGGGTTGCATCCGTATCGCCCGCGTCATCCTTGCTGGCGGTCAAGGGAAAGCGCTCGGCAGGCAGGGTTTCCACGGGGGTCGCATTGCGCTGCAGCATTTGCTTGAGGTGTCGAAAGGGTTTGAAGGCGCCGGCAGATTTCATCGTTCAAGGTTTCCTGCTAATTTCCGATGAATGATTGTATTATATAACAGGATCGGCCAAATGGAAACGCATCCGATGGGATCGAAAAAATATTCGTCCGGGCTTCAATAATTCTCGGGACCCTGTTTCGGGCGAGGTGAACCATCTTGACTAACTGTTTGATTTGAGATGGAATAGAGACGTCAGACGATAATGATGCCGCCACAGTGACGGGGGTGGCGCCTATCAACACGGCGAAGCACCGCCTGAGAGCCTAAATTCAACTAATTCGGAGCACCCTGAGTGGATATCAAAGATTGCTGCGCTGAAAAGCTGTTGCCTGCCGAGGCGGCGATATCAAAAATCAATCGCGGCAGTCGGGTATTCATCGGTACGGGTTGCGGTGAACCCCAGAAACTTATCCGGGCCTTGGTGCAAGATCCCAGCATGCAGGACATCATGCTTTACCAGATGCTCTCTTCGACCTTGGCGGAGTATGTCGAAGATCCTGATTTTCTGGAGCGGTTTTCACTGAAACTGTTTTTTATCAGCAAGGCCATGCGCAACGCGGCCTTCGAAGGCCGGATTGACTATCTTCCGGCGTATCTATCGCAAATTCCAAGACTTTTTTCGAGTCACCGCATCGGTCTGGATGTCGCCCTCGTGCAGGTCAGCCCGCCGGACAAGTTCGGCTACTGCAGCCTCGGCGTTTCCGTTGATATCACCCGCTCGGCCATGGAGCATGCCGCGCTGGTGATCGCCCAGGTCAATCCACGCATGCCGCGAACCTGGGGCGACAGCTTTGTGCATATCGATCAAATCGACTATTTTGTCTGGCACGAAGAACCCCTGGTGGAAACCACGACGGTTGTCGAAGAAAACGAGACGGCCAAACGCATCGGTCATTTCGTCTCTCAGTTGGTGGAGGACGGGGCCACCCTGCAGATCGGGTTCGGCTATCTGCCCAATATGATTCTGCGGTACCTCGATCAAAAAAAGGATCTGGGGGTTCATACCCAGCTGATCACCGACGGCCTGATGCCCCTGTTTGAAAAAGGGGTCGTCAACAATCGCAAGAAAACCCTGCTGCCGGGCCGCGTCGTGGCCTCGTTGTGTATGGGCAGCGAGAAACTCTATCAATTCGTCGACAATAATCCGGCGCTGTATTTCCGGTCCTCGGAATTCGTCAACGACCCCACCGTCATCGCCCGCAATGACAATCTTGTTTCCATCAGCTCGGCCCTGGAGGTGGACCTCACCGGCCAGGTCTGCTCCGATTCCATGGGGCATCTTTTCTACAGCGGCATCGGCGATCAGGTGGATTTTCTGCGCGGGAGCGCCATGTCCAAAGGGGGCTTTTCGATTATCGCCCTGCCGTCCACGGCACGCAACGATGCGGTTTCGCGGATCGTGCCGCATTTGAGCCAGGGGGCCGGTGTCGCCACGACACGGGCTGACGTCAATTTTGTGGTCACCGAGTATGGCGTGGCCGAGCTCCAGGGCAAGAGCATCTACCAGCGTGTCATGGAACTGGCGCAGATCGCGCACCCCAAGTTTCGCGATCAATTGATCCAAGCCGCCAAGAAGCGACATTACATTTTTGCCGACCAATTACCCCCTTCACAGGAAGATCTTCTTTTTCTGGAGGGATATAAAAGCACGCTTAAACTCGCCAACGGACGTACGGTCCATTTCAGGCCC
>JASJCD010000053.1 GCA_030066135.1 Desulfobacterales bacterium
CTACGGCGAGCGCCGGCTGACCCAGGCATCGCCGCATCAGGTTTCCAACCTCGGCATTGCACGCGCATTCCAGAACATCGAGCTCTTCAGCGGCATGACGGTGCTCGACAACCTGCTGCTGGCCCGTCACCAGAATCTCAAATACAATTTTTTTCAGGCCCTGATCTACTACGGACGGACGTCGCGTATCGAAGCCCAGAACCGGGCCTATGTGGAAGATGTGATCGACTTCATGGAACTCGAACCCTACCGCAAAATGCCGGTGGGCAGTCTCAGCTACGGGGTCCAGAAGCGGGTGGAAGTTGCCCGGGCCCTCACGCTGGGACCAAATCTCCTGCTGCTCGACGAGCCCATGGCGGGCATGAACATCGAGGAAAAAGAAGACATGGTGCGCTTCATCCTCGATATCCAGAAGGAGCGTGAGATCACCGTCGTCCTGGTGGAGCATGATCTGGGCGTGGTGATGGACATCTCCGACCAGATTTACGTTCTGGATTTCGGGCAATTGATCGGAGAAGGGCAGCCGGATGAGGTGGCCGCGAATCCGAAGGTGATCGAGGCATATATCGGTGAAGACTAGACGGATGCGTCATCGACCCAATACCGGCGTTGCCCGGCGCACTTCGTCGCTGCGGCGTACTGATGTACGCCTCACTCCTTAGTGCTTGGGACGCCTTGGTCTTGGGCCGATGACGCATCCGTCTGACAGGGTTTTTTTGAGGAGTGGGTTTTGGTATCAAGATCGTTGTTGTTGCCCGGCATGCTTCGTTGTTGAAGCGAGTTGATGTGCGCCGGGCGCCTCGGCCCTTAAGGCGCGCTGGTCTCGAAACCATGACGTCTTCGGCTTAAGAAGAAATCATAGCACGGAGAAGATTGTTTTCAGCTTATGGAAAACCATGACGACTTGGTGAAGTATACGATCCCCCAGCTTCTGCGCTGGCGGGTGCAGCGGTCCGGCGAAAAGGTGGCCTTGCGCGAGAAGGATTTCGGACGCTGGAATGCCTATACCTGGACCGACTACTACGACCATGTCCGTAAGGTCGGGCTGGGGTTGGAGAAACTCGGGTTTCGTCAGGGCGACCGGATCGCCATCATCGGTGATAATATTCCCGAATTGCTTTTCGTGGCGGTGGGGGCCCAGGCCCTGGGCGGCATTTCAGCCGGCCTCTACCAGTCCAGCCTGCCGGATGAGATCGAAGGCATCCTGAATTATATGGGTGTCAGCCTGGTTTTCTGCGACGACCAGGAACAGGTGGACAAATTACGGGAGATCCGTGAGCGCATTCCCCAGGTCAGGAAAGTCATCTATGAGGATCCGCGCGGTATGCGCAGCTACCGCACCGACGACTGGTTTATGTTCATCGAGGATCTTTACCGCCTGGGTGAAGAGGTGCACCGGGAGGATCCGGAGCGTTTTGAAAAATGTGTGGATGAGGGCAGCGCCGACGATGTCTGTCACCTCTGCCTGACTTCGGGCACCACCGGGCTTCCCAAGGGCTCCGAGATGATGCACCGCAACTACATCAACATGGGCGTGCAGATCACCAAGGTTGACCACCTGGAACCCACCGACGAATATCTTTCCTTTCTGCCTTTCGCCTGGATCGGCGAGCAGATGAACGCTTTCGGGGTGGCCATGGCCACGGGCATCACCGTCAATTTTCCGGAATCGGTCGAAACCGCCATGGAGGACTTGAAGGAGATCGGTCCGCATTTCATGTTCGGCGCGCCGCGGATCTACGAAACCATCCGCTCCCAGATCTGGCTCAAGATCGACGAGTCCTACTACCTCAATCGCGCCTTCTACCGTTATTTCATGAAGGTGGGTGAGCAGGCGGCGACCTACCGCATGACCGGCAAAGCCCTGCCGGCCTTATTGGCTTTCAAGGCCTGGCTCGGTAAAACCCTGATGTTCAGGCCGCTGATCAATCAGATCGGGTTCCTGCGGCTGCGGCGGGCCTACACCGGCGGTGCGGCCCTGGGACCGGAGCTTTTCACGTTCTACCAGGCCCTGGGCGTGAACCTGAAACAAATCTACGGCCAGACCGAAATCACCGGGATTGCCTACATGCACCGCGACGGCGATATCCGCAACGATACGGTGGGTATCCCGCTGCCGGAGACCGAATGCAAGATATCCGACGAGGGGGAGATCCTTTCGCGTTCGCCTTCGGTCTGCCGGGGTTACTACGACCTGGCGGAGAAGACCGAGGAACTGCTGGAGGGCGGCTGGCTGCACTCCGGCGATGCCGGCTACATCGACGAACAGGGGCATCTGGTGGTGATCGACCGGCTCTCGGACGTCATGCACAACCACCAGGGCGAGATGTTCAGCCCCCAGTTTCTGGAAAACAAGCTCAAGTTCAGCCCCTACGTCAAGGAGGCCGTGATTTTTGGCGACAAGATGGAATTCGTCTCCGCCCTGATCAATATCGATCCCATCATCGTGGGCAAATGGGCCGAAGACCGCGGCATCTCTTTTACGACTTATATGGATCTGTCCCTTAAACCGGAAGTGGCGGATCTGATCCAGACACAGATCGAAGAATTCAACCGCACCGTGGAGAAGCCTCATTTTCGGATCCGGCGCTGGGCCATGCTCTACAAGCTGCTCGACGTTGACGACGGCGAGCTGACCAAAACCGGCAAGATCCGGCGCAAGTTCGTGCGCGAAAAATATGCCGACCTCTACGATGCATTGTATAACCAGGCCATCGGCGAAAAGACGGTCGAAGCGCAGTTCCAGTACCAGGACGGCCAAACGACCACCGTCGAAACTCAACTGCCCTTTTACACCATGGAAGATGTTCAATGAGTTATTTTTTTCAGCTTGTGGTCAGCGGTATCGTGGTCGGGTCCATATATGCCCTCTCGGCCCTGGGGTTTGTTCTGATCTATAAATCCAGCCGGGTGCTAAACATCGCCCACGGGCAGATCATCGCCGCCGGGGCCTTCATCACCTATGCCCTGACGGTCTGGGCCGGGATTTCAATTTACATCTCCTTCCTGCTGAGCGTCGTGATCACCTTTTTTCTGGCCATGAGCGTGGAGCGTATTTTTCTGCGCCGCCTGATCGGCGAGCCCATCATTTCGGTCATCATGGTCACCATCGGGCTGATGTCGATCATCGACGGGCTGGTTTATCTGACGCCTTTCGGCACTGAGAATTTCTCGTTCCCGGCCTTTCTGCCCAAGACGCCGATCACCTTCGGCGGGGTTTCGATCTCCTGGACCCAACTGGTGGGCGTCATCATCACCACCATTTTGATTGCCAGCTTCTCCTGGTTCTTCAAACGCTCGACCATCGGGGTATCGATGCGGGCGGTCTCCGACGATCAGCTGGCCTCCATGTCGGTGGGTATTTCGGTGCCCAAGGTCTTCGGGCTGGCCTGGGCCACGGCCGGGCTGAGCGCCGCGGCGGCCGGCAGCATCATCGGCAACATCACCGGGCTGAATTTCGACACCCTGCACGCCTTCGGCATCACGGTGTTTCCGGTGGTCATCCTGGGCGGCCTGGACTCCATCATCGGGGCGGTGGTGGCGGGTATCATCATGGGGCTCATCCAGCAGTTCGCCGCCGGCTACCTGGACGGCCACTGGGGGCTCTACGGCACGGCCGACGTCCTGCCGTACATCATTCTTCTGGTTATCCTGCTATTCAAGCCCCACGGGCTTTTCGGCATCCACGAAATCGAGCGAGTTTAGCCTATGTCTGCCAATCGTTGGTTTGCAACCGGTAATTTCTTCACGACCTACAAGGAAGAACAGCGCATCTTCCTGACGAATATCGATCGCCTGGCATTCGCCCTTTTTCTGGCCGCCCTGTTCATCTGGCCGCTGTTTTTTAAACTCAGCAACAAGTACATGCTGGTGATCGACAATATCCTGATTGCCATCGTGGCCATCTACGGCTTGAATCTGGTGACCGGCTATGCCGGTCTGATCTCCATCGGCCATGCCGCCTTCGTGGGTGTGGGTGCCTACACCCTGGCCACCTTTTCCCAACTCCTGGGTGACAGCCACGTCGTCATCACCCATGCCTGGCCGTTGATGATTCTGGTCTCGGGCTGCATGGGGGCGGCTTTCGGCGCATTTGTGGGGCTGCCGGCCATCCGCATCAAGCATCTCTACCTGGCCATCGCGACCCTGTCCTTCCAGATGATCTTTCAGTGGGTGATCAATTACCTGAAATTTTTCGACCAGGGCCAGACCATCTATATCGGACGCGTGCGCTGGCTCACGGGCTTTGTTGGCCGCGACGAGCACTATTTTTTCTGGTATTACGTCATCATGTTTCTGGTGGTCGTGATGGGCTTCGGTGTACGCAACCTCATGCGGACGCGCTACGGGCGCTGCCTGATCGCGGTGCGTGACAACGATCGGGCGGCCGACGCCATGGGCATGCATCCGGGATTCACCAAGGTCTACGCTTTTGCCCTGGCGGGTTTTTTCGCCGGCGTGGCCGGGGCGCTGCACGCCTATCTCTACCGTGGGGTGGGCATCGAGTCGTTTACCCTGCATCAGTCCATCACCTACCTGGCCATGGCCATCGTGGGAGGGCTGGGCACGTTGCCGGGGGCCTTTTTCGGTCCCATTGCGATCCGTCTGCTCGACCTGCAGGTGGAACATCTGGCGGAGTTCGCCGGCACCATTCTGACGGGCGCCATGAATCTGGCCACGGCCCTCAAGCCCCTGGCCTTCGGGTTTGTTATCGTTTTGTTCCTGATGTTCGAACCCCGCGGGATCGCCAACTGGTGGCGCATCATCCGGACCTATCTGAAACTCTGGCCGTTCCGCTACTAGCCGGTGGCCGCTTCACGTTTTAAAGTTACAACGCTGCATATTGCTCAAACAAACACACTCTAACCAAGGGGGAGCAAATGAAAAAGACAAGCGTAATCGTGTTGACCCTGATGATCGCCTTTGCGCTCGCATTTACCTGGTCATGCGCCAAGGAAGAAGAGAAGCCGGTGGCCGAAGCCAAAAAAGAAGAAGTCATGATGGCCGACGCCCCCCAGGTCTATAAATTGGGACTTTCATTGGCCATCACCGGCCCCACCTCCGATGCCGGCAATCCCTACTCCAAGGGTGTGGAGGATTATTTCCGCTACGCCAATGAAACCAAGATCCTGGGCGAGGACACCATCGAGTGCTTCATCCGCGACGACCAGTACAAGACCGACGTCACCAAGCGAAATTTCGAGGACTTCATGACGGAGGGCATCGTCTTCTATCTCAACTATTCCACCGGCAGCACCCTGGGATTGAAGCGCGACTTCGAAGAAGAAAAAATCGCGGTCGTGCCGGCCTCTTTCCATGCGGGCAACCTGGACGACTCCAACTACATCTTCCTGCCGATTGCCTCCTACTCCAAACAGATGATCGGTCTGGCCGAATATGTGGCCACCAACCACGCGGGCGACACGCCCAAGGTGGCCCTCTTCATTCATCCCTCGGCCTTCGGCCGCGGGCCGGTTGAGGACACCAAGAAGGCGGTGGAAAAAGGCCTCAAGATCGACATTGTCGAGGTCGTGGAGCACGGTAAGGATCTTGACAATACGGCAACCCTGCAGCGTCTGCAGAGCAAGGGCGTGCAGTATGTGATCTGCCACACGGTCCAGTCGCCGGTGGCCACCCTGATCAAGGATGCCGAGCGGCAGGGCATGGTTGCCGGAGAATTCGGCGAAGCCGGCAAGATCACCTTCCTGGGGGCGCACTACACCGGCGGCAACGACCTGATTGCCCTGGCAGGGTCAGCGGCCAACAACTACTTCTGGAGCACCTCATACACCCTGACCTCCGAGGCAGGGCCCGGCACCGCGGCCCAGCTCGATCTGGCCAAGCGCTACGGCCGCGACGACAAGGCGGCCAATTCGCACAATTACACCAACGGTGTGATGGTGGCCCAGATTGCGACCGAGGTTCTGCGCCGGGCCAAGGCTTCGGGCAAGCCCATCACGCGCGAGTCGCTCTATGACGAGATGCTGGCCATGAACGGTTACAACGCGTTCTACCCGCTGACCACGGTGGGACCGGTAACGTATTCCCAATCGGACAAGGAGGGGGTGGATGAACTCCAGATCTACCGCGTGGAAGAGGGTGTATTCCGTGCTGTGGGCGCTCCCTTTATGCCCGAATTTGCAATGAAAATGTAGAACCTATCTCATAAATAATCTAAGCGCTCCTGGCGGCGTTACCCGCGTTGCGGGATTCAGCATCGGATCTAATGATAATTCGGTGCATCGTGAGCCGGCTCTGAGCAGGACCGTAGGGTCCCTGCCCTACGAACCTGCATACATACGGCGTGTATGCTCCGCTTTCTCGCCGTCTCACGCCTTGCCAGAAACGCTAATCTTAATCATGAGATACGTTCTAGGGCTTTGAATTAGCGTGTTCAATCCGCCGTCGGGGCCCTTGCTCCGACGGTGGATGTTCTACCCCGGACCGATCGTTACGTCTTACTGAGAGGGAGAAGGATGGAGGCTGCGCAAGCCAACGGCAACCTGCTGGACGTCAACAATATCGAGGTTGTCTACAACGACATCATCCAGGTGCTGCGCGGGGTGAGCCTGAACGTCCGCGAAGGGTCTATCGTGGCCCTGCTGGGAACCAACGGGGCCGGCAAGACCACGACCCTGCGGGCCATCAGCGGGCTGCTCAAACCCGAAAACGGGTTCATCCGCGACGGCTACATCAAGTTCAACGGGGTCGACATCACCAACCGCCTCGGCACCCACGTGGTGCGCGAAGGGGCCGTGATGGTGCCCGAGGGGCGACGCGTCTTCAAACACCTCACCGTCGACGAGAACATTCGCGTGGGCTCCATTACCCGCAAGGACGGGGGACGTCAGATCCGCAAGGACCATGCCCAAATGTACCAGCACTTTCCGCGCCTGTCGGAGATCACCCACCGCCTGGCCGGCTACTGTTCCGGGGGCGAGCAGCAGATGATCGCCATTGCCCGGGCCCTGATGGCCGCTCCCAAGATGCTCATGCTGGATGAGCCCTCGCTGGGGCTTGCGCCGCTGCTGGTCAAAGAGATTTTCCGCAACATCGAGGTGATCAACAAAGAGCTCAACACCACGATCCTGGTGGTGGAGCAGAACGCCAAGATTGCCCTGGAGATATCCGACTACGCCTACATCATGGAATCCGGCAAGATTGTCCTGGAGGGCCCTTCACGTGAACTCCAGGACAACCCGGACGTGAAGGAATTCTATATGGGCATCACCCAGGCCGGGGGGCGCAAGTCCTTTAAGGAGGTGAAGTCGTATAAGCGGCGCAAGCGTTGGATGTAACCGTTTTTCGCTTGAGGGCGGCATCTTTTGACCCCATGCGGCGTTCTCGCCATTGTGCAATCCTCGACGTAGCATGGGCTACGCCTGCGGTTGCAAAATAACTGTGGCCTTGCCTGGGATCAAAATCTACCACCCTCAACCGAAAAACAGTCGAGTTAATCGTTGGGCGGCATCTTTCGGCCCCATGCGGCGTTCTCGCCATTGTGCAATCCTCGACGTAGCATGGGCTACGCCTGCGGTTGCCCAATGACTGCGGCCTTGCCTGGGACCAAAATCTACCACCCCAAACGAATCAAACGACAGCGTGCGTTTAAATGGGAATCTGGAGATGGGCTTGCGGTCGCCAAGCCGGCTGCGGTTTGTTGAACACCAAAATACATAGGATACCGGCCTACATCCCGCCGGTATGGCGGGGCCGGGAGGCGAAATACAATGCAAAAGAAATATCTGGTGGCCTATGACGGTTCGCCGTCTTCCATTGAAGCGCTGGAACTGGCCAAGCACCAGGCCCTGCTGCGCGGCTCGCATGTCTATCTGGTGACATCGATGGTCGGCGGGTCCAAGGAGAAGCCCGAGGCCATCAGCGAGGCCAACTTCACCTTGGAAGAGGCTGGTGAGGCCCTGCGATCGGCGGGGGTCTCGTGCGAAACCCACCAGCTTGTCAGGGGGCTGTCACCTGGTGAAGATATCGTCAAATTCGCTGCCGACAAGGCCGTGGATTTCATATTTATCGGCGTCGAGAAGAAATCCCGCACACAGAAGATTCTGCTGGGGTCGACGGCCCAGTACGTCATCCTCAAAGCCGGCTGCCCGGTGGTGACGGTCAAATCCTGACGGCGGGCCTTTTACAGGGCGCCGTTGAAAGCTTCCGATTCCCTGCCTGGATAAAATAATTTCCCGAACCATACGTGCGGCTTTCGCCTACCGCATTGATTGTGCCAGTCGCCGAGCGCCCTTGCGGCCTCAGGCCGGCGATGTTTGGGAGCTTTGCCGGAGAACCGCCATGCCCAGGGCTATATTATAGCGGCTGGCGGCGAATCAGCGGCCGGATCGATAGCAGTTCCTCCAGCGCCGATCGGGCGGCAATGGCTTTGTTCTCACTATGGTAGGGACCAATGACGACGCGGTGCCAGATGGCATCGGGCGTGGTTTCGGAGCGAACGCTGGCCGGATAACCAAGGGCGGCAAGGCGGTCGCGTTCTTCCAGAGCGTGCTGGTGATCGAGAAAGGCGCCGATCTGGAGATCATAGAAGTACTTGCCGGCCGCATCGCCTTTGCGGCCATGGTCGGGGATCTGGCCGGCCAGATGGCGCGTGAGTTTGTCGACGACCGCCACGATTTCACGATCGTGGAGTTTGAGGCCCGTGCGCAAACCGCTCAATGGAATTCCCAGCGGGCTCAAGGGCACGTCGCCCTCGTGCAGGCGCGCCACATGCGTATCCGCCCAGATTTTTTCTCCGGAGCGGGTGCTATGAACGTTCACACTGGCGCCGATGTTCAACTGGGAATAAACACCCGCATAGATACGCTCAATTTGATCGACCCGCCCGGTCACAACTGCATCGCAGCCCAGCCATTCGCCCAGCATACGAATGCGGTCCGTGGTCCATTGCGTATCGGCCCCCAGCCCATGTTCGGCCAGGACGTGGTCGACGACCACCAATTCGATATCCCGATAACGACGGTAGCTGAGATGGGCGTAGAACGATTGGCGCACAAAAGCACCCAGGTCGGGCTGTGTGGTTTTGTTCTGAAAGGGCAGTACGGCAATCGATTGAGGGGCTTCAGCCGGTTTGAGTTGGGCCATTTCCTGATATGTCACCGAAGAGCGCGACATGCACCCCATCACCAGGATGATCAGAACCGCTGTCGTGGCCGGTGCCATCCAGCGGGTGCCGGGGTTTGAGGATCCACGAGACGAAATGACGCGGTTTTGCATGTCACGGCTCCATTGCGGTGCACCGCTGTTGGAGTTCACCCTGGAAAGCCATACTGATGCCTGAAAATTTGACGTTTGGATCGAAGTGCTCTGGTGGATATTCTAAGAAAAAGGCCGCGAATGTCAAAGCCGGCGAACAATTACGGTTTGACTCCCCCCCGGGCTTTGATTTATAGCTCAGGGCGTAATCCCGAAGTGGCTTCCAACCTGCGCTGGTCGTGGCTTGGCAACGCCTTCGACCAATGAGAGGACTTATGATGGTACGCACCGAAATATCCCTGTTTCTGAGAAATGCCCCCGGCGAACTCGGCAAACTCTCGACCCTTTTTGCCGAGGCCGGTATCAACATCGACGCCATCACGATTCAGGATGCTTCCAGCTACGTGCAGGAGCTTTTCAGAGCCCGCGGCAAATCCCTCAAACGGATCGCCTCGGCGGCCAGCTACAACTCCATGCGCAAGGACTCGGCCGAATATGCCCTGATTCGCCTGCTGCCCGCTGACGGCAAGATCAACGCCGCGCTTGACCTGCTCTCGCGCAACGACTACCTGTTCGACATGCTGCCGGTGATCGCACTTGAGCTGGACAACAAGCCGGGCGCCCTGGCGGAAGTCACGGCCAAATTCGGGGAGGCTGGTATCAATATCAACTATGTCTACGGCTCGGTGTCGTCGCCGGAAGAAAAGTGCCTGTTTGTTTTCTGCCCGGAGGATATTGAGTTGGCCAGCCAGATCTTCAAGCGGGAAGCTTCCTGAAGGGGCATCTTGCGGCCCCGGGCGGCGTTCTCGCCTCCTGTCGATCCTCGACGTAGCCGCCAGGAGGCTTACAAGCGGCGCCTAAGACCGCCATGCGGCGTTGCTGGCCCTCGCCGGGCGTGCTCACAACCGGTCGGTTGCTCCGCTTCCCGCTTCGCGCCGCGTCTTGCCTGGCGGTCTGATGCTTGCTTCTAAGCCCCCTGGGACTTGCCTGCGGGCGCCGGATCGGCTGCGGTTTGTTGAACACCGAAATCCATTTGAAATAGATGTGAAATCCCGCCGAAATCCATTCCTCCGGGACGTTTCCACGGCTTTCAGATAGGGGCCGGCTGCGCGCCGACCAGCCATCCCAGTGATCCCATTTGCACGCCGGCGGGTCCTCCCGATTGATTCAGGTTCTAAGTGGTAAACTAATTTGACAATCGGCCGATAAGTATAGTCAGGAGGCTGTTGCGAGCAATGGGTCAGCAAACACAAGTTACTGAAAGTAATACCGAAACGGATATTGTTCAGGATTCTTCGGGACCGGTGCCGGATGCCCCCACAAGGGTGGTCAAGGGAGGCAATGGCGCCCGCAAGCAGATTCTGGTGGTGGATGACGAAATGCCCATCCGGATGCTGCTCCAGAAGATTCTCGAGGCCAACGGGTACATCTGCCGTACGGCCGAGAATGCCGGTCATGCCCGTGAACTTCTGGATGAGAAGCCCTCCGATCTGGTGCTCTGCGACATCAATATGCCGGGGGAATCCGGCCTGGATTTCATCCGCTTCGTGCTCAAGGCCTATCCGGATACGGCGGCCATCATGGTCTCGGCCATCGGCGATCCGCACCTGGCGGAATCCATGCTGGAACTGGGCGTGTACGACTACATCATCAAGCCCATGGACCGCAACGGCATTCTGATAAGCGTGGCCAACGCCTTTCGCCGCCGGGAGCTGGAAATGGCCAACCGGTCCTACCGGCGCAACCTCGAGCAGATGGTGGACGAGCGCACCAATTCCCTGCAGCGCAGCATGAGTCAACTTGAAAATGCCATGAACGGCATCGTCCGGGCGATCGCCCACACGGTGGAAACCCGTGACCCCTACACCGCCGGTCATCAACGGCGTGTGGCCGATCTGGCGGCCGCGATTGCCCAGGAAGTGGGGTTTGACCGGGATCAGGTCGAAGCCGTGCGCGTGGCGGCCATCATTCACGATCTTGGCAAGATCAGCGTTCCGGCCGAAATCTTGAGCAAACCCAGCCGTTTGACCGCTAACGAGTTCAACCTGATCAAAGAGCACCCCCAGGTGGGGTTTGATATCGTCAAGGATATCGAGTTCCCCTGGGATGTCTCCACCATGGTCTATCAGCACCACGAGAAAATGGACGGCAGCGGCTATCCATTGGGTGTGGCCGGCGATGAAATCCTACCCGAATCCAGGGTGCTCACCGTGGCTGACGTGGTGGAGGCCATGGCTTCGCACCGGCCCTATCGACCCGGACTGGGCGTGGATGTGGCCCTGGGCGAAATCGACAAGAACAAGGGCAAATTCTACGATCCTGAAATGGCCAAGGCCTGTATTTCGCTCTTCAACAGCAACCGCTTCTCTTTCGACTAAAATCGGATTTGAAAAAGATCCGTTATTGGTGTTACGCGTAATCCTCTTCACTACGGCGCACTTCAGGTGCGTCTCACCCTTTGGTTTTCGTAAGCCTTGATTTCAAACGACTTATCAAGCCGTTTCACTTTGCACTTTGTGGGGCCATCAGTGGGGCTACCGCCCTTTATGCCCTAATCATCGGTCATCGAATCAACGGCCGGGGTCCAGCCGCCTCGATTCCGATCCCGATAGCGATACCGACACCGATGGATTGTGATCCTGGCGTGCGCTACCAGGTGGGGTGCACTCCCGCGGACGCATATGATTTTTCACCGCCGGTCAGGGCCGGCGTTTATCCTTCAGGATGTGATTGGAAATCACCACCCGCTGGATTTCGGAAGTCCCCTCGTAAATCGTGAAAACCCGTGCATCGCGGTAATAGCGCTCGACGTCGTAATCCTTGGTAAACCCATAGCCGCCATGGATCTGGATGGCCTTGGCCGTCAGGCGGTTGACCATCTCGGAGGCAAACAGCTTGGCCATGGACGCGCGCTGGGTGTATTTTTCACCCCGGTCCTTCATGGCGGCGGCTGAAAGGGCCAACTGGCGGGCGGCTTCCAGTTCGGTGGCCATATCGGCGATCATCCAGCGCAACCCCTGGAACTTGGAGATCTTCTGGCCGAACTGCTCACGCTGTTTGGCGTATTTCACCGAGGCGTCCAGGGCTGCCTGGGCCACGCCGATGGACTGGGCCGCAATCCCGATACGCCCCCCGTCCAGCGCGGTCATGGCGATCTTGAACCCCTGGCCTTCTTCTCCCAGCAGGTTGGCGGCCGGCACCCGGCAGTCCTCGAAGATCAGGTCGGTGGTGTCCGAGGCCTTGAGCCCCATTTTGTCTTCGGTGTGACCCACCTTGAAGCCCGGTGTGCCCTTGTCGACCACAAAGGCGCTGATGCCCTTGTGGCGCTGTGTCTCGTCGGTTTTGGCGGTGACGATCACGAGTCCGCAGTTTTTACCCGTGGTCGTAAAGCGCTTGGTGCCGTTGATCACGTAGTGGTCACCGTCGCGCAGAGCGGTGGTGATCTGGCTGACCGGGTCCGAACCCGCTTCCGGTTCGGTCAGGGCAAACGCACCGATTTTGTCGCCGTCGGCCAGAACGGGCAGGTAGCGTTGTTTGAGGTCCTCCGAACCGTAGCGCAGGATGCTCTCGCAGACGATGGAATTGTGCACCGACATCACCACGGCGGTGGCCGCACAGGAATAGGCGATCTCGGATAGGGCCAGAAAATAGCTGATCGTATCGGCCCCCTCGCCGCCGTATGCCGGGGGCACCATCATTCCCATCAGGCCCAGTTCGGCCATTTTTTTCAGATTGTCGGCCGGGAATTCCTTGCTGCGGTCCCGCTCGGCCGCGGTGGCCCCGAGGACCTTGCGGGCGAATTCCCGCACCATGGACTGGATCATCAATTGTTCGTCGGTCAGGCTGAACAGCATGGTTATCTCCCCTGCAGCTAGGGTCCGTAGACGACCACCAGCATTTCGGCCGTCTCGTCACTCACATTGCGCATGCGATGGCGGATACCGGAGTTGAAGTGCAACGAGTCGCCCTCGTCCAGCAGGTTGACATGCTCGCCCACCGTGATTTCCATACGGCCCTGGAGCACATAGACGAATTCTTCGCCCTCGTGCTGGTAACCCACCCCCTCGTGGTCTTTTTTAGGTTCGACCGTCACCTTGAAGGCCTTGAGATGCTTGTTCTCGGCCCCCGGGGTGAGGGTGGTGTAGGCGTAGTTGTCCGTGCGCTTGGAATAGGCCCGCACCCGGGTCTGAAGCGCGGTTTCCTGCTCCCGCAGAAAAAAGCCTGTGTCGATTTCCAGCGCCCGGGCGATCTGCAGCAGGGCGCCCACCGGGGGGATTTTCTTACCGGCCTCGATCTGCTTCAGGTAATCGATCGAAAAGCCGGTTTCATTGGCCATGCCGTCCAGGGTGATTTTCTTCTGGGTGCGCACTTTTTTGATTTTTTTACCAATGGGCTCAAGTTCGCCCTTTTTTTTTGCGGCCATCAGACCTCCTCTAAACTTCTTCCGATAATCAATTGCTTTTGGTCAGCAGCGTAACCAACTTTTACACATCCGCACTTAATTTCACCACATGCGCTCACGGCTTCCGATCATAGGCGTAGAAACCGCGCCCGGTTTTACGCCCCAGCCAGCCCGCCTCCACATACTTGCGCAGCAGGGGGCAGGGCCGGTATTTGGAGTCGCGAAAACCGTCGTTGAGGGTTTCCATGATGGCCAGACAGGTGTCCAGTCCGATCAGGTCGGCCAGCGCCAGGGGGCCCATGGGGTGATTCATGCCCAGTTTCATCACCGTGTCGATATCTTCGGCCGTTCCGACGCCATGATAGAGGCAGTAGACGGCCTCGTTGATCATGGGCATCAGGATGCGGTTGGCGATGAAACCGGGATAGTCGTTGGCCTGGGCCGGGGTCTTGCCGAAGCGCTCGGACAGCGACCAGGTCAAGGCAAAGGTCTCATCCGACGTGGCCAGCCCCCTGATGACCTCAACCAGTTTCATCACGGGCACCGGGTTCATGAAGTGCATACCGATAACTTTTTCCGGACGGCCGGTCTGGGCGGCGATCCGCCCGATGGGGATGGACGAGGTGTTCGTGGCCAGGATGGCCGCCGACGGGCAGACGGCGTCGAGTTCGCGGAAGATTCCAAACTTGAGATCTTCCCTTTCGGTGGCCGCCTCCACGACGAAATCGGCCCGGGCCATATCCTCGAGGGCGGTGCTGGGTTTGATGCGTCCCAGGATGGCGGCCTTTTCGTCTGCACGGATGCGCCCCTTGGCGACCCCGCGTTCCAAATTGGCGTCGATGGTCTTAAGGCCTTTCTGGACGAATTCTTCCTTGATATCGTTCATGATCACTTCGAGGCCGCTGGCCGCGGCGACCTGGGCGATGCCGTTGCCCATTTGACCGGCGCCCACGACGCCGAAGACTCTTACATCCATGATGTTCTCCTTGGTTGACGGCTTCGAAAAATGTCCAATATCAGCGTTGTGCTGCATTCTTCATCGTTCGGCGTACTCAAGTACAGCCTCACTCTTCAGAATTTGCACGCCTTGATCTTGAACATTTTACAAAGCCTTTTCGCCAATGTTGTTAGCCATGTTAACTAGGAGCGTGTCACTTAGGAGAAGGATTCAAGGGTTCGAGGGGCCGAGGATTCGAGTGGAACACCCCCTTGACCCCTCGGCCCCTTGGATCCTTGGCTCCTTTTTTCAGGGCCTTGTCACCACCAGCGCCACGGCTTCCCCGCCGCCGAGGCACAGCGAGGCCAGGCCCGTCTTCTTGTCGGCGCGGATCATTTCGTGGAGCAGGGTTACGAGCACCCGGCAGCCGCTGGCGCCGATGGGGTGTCCCAGCGATACGGATCCGCCGTTGACGTTGACCTTTTCCGGATCGAGTTCGAGTTCCCGCAGGGCCGCCAGAGTGGAGCCGCTGAAAGCTTCGTTGATTTCGAAGAGATCAACGGCGTCGGCCGTAATACCCTGTTTGGCCAGGCATTTGGGCACGGCCCAGATGGGCGCCACGAGCACGTATTTCATCTCGATGCCGAAGGCGGCCTGGGCGCCGATCGTGGCCATCACACGGCAGCCCAGGGCCTCGGCTTTTTCACGGGCCATGACCACCACGGCGGCCGCACCGTCGCTGATGATCGAAGCGTTTCCGGCGGTGGCCGTACCGGTTTTCTGAAAGGCCGGCCGCATGGCCGCCAGCGCGTCGTAACTTGTCTCCCGGGGGCACTCGTCCTGATCGAAGACAATCGGATTCCCTTTGCGCTGGGGGATTTCCACGGGCATGATCTCGTCCTGGAATTTACCGGCGGCGATGGCGGCGCGCGACCGGCGATAGGATTCGGCCGCATAGTGGTCCTGGTCCTCCCGGGATACCCCGTATTTTTCGGCACACAGGTCGTTGGAAATGCCCATGTGGAAGTCGTTGACATGATCCCACAGGCCGTCATGGATCATATGATCACGGAGTACGCCATGTCCCATCCGGTAGCCGCTGCGGGATTTGTCCAGAAAATGGGGGGCCATGCTCATGTTCTCCATCCCACCGGCCACGACCACGTCGGCATCCCCCACCTGCACGGCCTGGGCGGCCAGCATGACCGCCTTGAGCCCGGAGCCGCAGACCTTGTTGACCGTGATGCATTCCACCTCCTGGGGCATGCCGGCCTTGTGGGCCGCCTGCTTGGCCGGGTTCTGGCCGTAGCCCAGCGGCAGGACCTGGCCCATGATGGTCTCGTTGACATCTTCCGGGGCAATTCCGGCCCGCTTCACCGCCTCCGCGATGACGAGGCCACCGAGGGTGGTGGCGCCGATTTGACTTAGCGATCCTCCAAAACTTCCCAAAGGGGTCCGTACCGCGCTGACAATCACAGCTTCACGCATTGTTTTCTCCCATTGATGATGCAATGCGCATCGTTTTTATTCTGTTCATTTTCTTTCGCGTGAAAGAAAACGAACCAAAAGAAACCGCCCGTGCCCCGCTTACCCTGCGCGTCTCCCAACCGTTCTTTGAAGCAGCGCCTCATGCCGCCATGCGGCGTTGTCCACTTCGCTCGGGTGCTCACAATCAGTCGATTGCTGCGCGCCTCGCCTCAATGGACGCCTTGCCTGACAGCATGATGCTTGCTTCAACGAGCGGTTGCTGCGAACGGGTCTCGCGGGAACGCGCTGCGCTCAAACAGGCCCGCGAGCCTAATCCGCTCGATACTTCGATGCTCGGCGCGGGGCAAAGGGAAGTAAGAAAACCAAAAGATACAAACCGTTTTCAAGCCCCCTTCGAGAGGGCTACCTGAGGCCTCCCGCTCGCGGGAGGAGACTCACGTGTGCCCGGCATGTGTAGCGGCTTGGGGGTTAAAGTCCCCTGCAGGTCCTGATGGCGGAAACTGCTAGCCAGAGGCAAGGGCGTCCACCGCGAGGTGGGGTCTGAAGGAAGCCCGAGGCAAAGCTCCGATCCGAGGGACACGAACCGCATAAAAGGCTGCGATATTCGGGTGAGCTTACGTGTCAAAGCAAAGCCCATAGCCATCAAGGGATACCGTAGTAAATGCGGCGGATGTGGAGCGGAGGCAGCTATACTTACCCGGGGAGATCTGCCATGTCGCCCTGGAGCGTCGCGTGCGAGGCGAATTGGCTGAGGGTTCGAGCAATCGGACCTTGATCTCATGGCAGAAGTCAGCAGAGGCCATAGTAGGGCTAAGGACCAGCCTGAAGGGCCGAACATGTAATCAGCGGTAGAGCTTACTGGATTCATTGGCATGGCGGCACAGCAACTTCCATTGAAATGGGGCCGTTCTGCAAATCCTGAGGGTGAAGCCCGAAAGGAAACAGGCGCGGTGTGTCAAGTGTCAACGGCATCCGATAACGCTGAGCCCATAAATAGCGTAACAATGGAGGAGGTGGTCCGCAAAGAGAACCTGCTTAAGGCATTGAAACGCGTAGAGGCCAATAAGGGCAGCCCAGGCATTGACGGAATGACGGTTAACGACCTACGAGGTTTTCTTCACGGTCAGTGGCCGAACCTTCGTCAACAGCTACTCGACGGGCAATACAAGCCGCAGCCGGTTAAGCAAGTGATGATCCCCAAGCCCGGTGGAGGGCGCCGCATGCTGGGCATTCCCACCGTGGCAGACCGGTTGATCCAGCAAGCACTGTTACAGGTCCTATCGCCGGTATATGATCCGACGTTTTCATCCAGCAGCTACGGGTTCAGGCCGGGACGAAACGCCCACCAAGCGTTACGGCAGGCCAAGCAATACATCGCCCGAGGCTATGAATGGGTCGTTGATATTGACCTGGAGAAGTGCTTCGACCGGATCAATCATGATATCCTGATGGGGCGAATCGCCAGAAGGATATCGGACAAAAGGATCTTAAAGCTGATCCGCCGGTATCTTCAGGCCGGCGTTATGGTCAACGGTGTCGTCATCGAGCGATACGAGGGAACACCCCAGGGAGGACCGCTGTCCCCACTGCTGAGCAACATTCTACTGGATGAACTGGATAAGGAACTCGAATCTCGTGGGCACAAGTTCTGCCGATACGCCGATGACTGTAATGTGTACGTGCGCTCACAAAGGGCGGGAACAAGGGTGATGGCATCCATCGAACGCTTTCTGGCTAAACGACTGAAACTTAGGGTTAATCGTCAGAAAAGCGCGGTGGCCAAGCCCCAGGACAGGCAATTTCTGGGCTTCAGCTTCACCTCCGGGCGATGGCTGAAGATCAAGCCGTCCGTAAAGGCCCTCAAGAACGTCAAACACCGGATCAGAAAGATCACCCGGCGGTCGAGGGGAATCTCACTGCTTCAAGTTATCAAAGAGCTAAACGCCTACCTTGGCGGATGGCTTGGATACTACAAACTGGTTGATACGCCGACAACGTTTAGAGATCTGGACAGTTGGATACGTCGTCGTCTCCGCTGCTTTGTCATCAAGCAATGGATAAACAGCTGCCACACCCGATTTGAGAAACTGACTGCATTGGGTGTGGGAAACAAGTCGGCCTGCGGGGTCGCAGCATCCCGAAAAGGCCCTTGGGCTTTGTCCAATGCCAAACCACTGAAAGTAGCGATGCCAAATCGTTTCTTTGCTGAGAGGGGTCTTATTTGCCTCCAAGATCGTTACGCATATTTAGCCAAGATTATGTGAACCGCCCGGTACGGACCCGTATGCCGGGTGGTGTGAGAGGGCGGAGGTCGTGAGGCCTCCCCCTATCTCGATT
>JASJCD010000054.1 GCA_030066135.1 Desulfobacterales bacterium
GATATGAATTAGGCGCAATGGGGAACAGCCCCACGGCGGCCGCGGACATCATCTGGGCGCCATGCGCGTTGACGGTTGACCTCGCGTCGGCCAATCCGCCGTGCGGCGACCCCGGGCGGCCGCATTTACAGCCGGGATAGAACGCCATATGGATGACGATCTCAGAGAGCCACCCCTGAAGCTGACCTTTCAGGACATCGAGTTGGCGCGCCAGCTGTTCGGTGAACGCAACGCCCATCTGCAGCGCATCGCCGATGCGCTGGCCGTAAAAATCAACACCCGCGGCGAAAACGTATTCGTCGAGGGCGACCCGATCGCCGCCGCCCTGGCGGGCAATACCCTCCAGCAGCTCTACGGCCTGATCCAGAACGGCTACCCCGTCTACCCCAATGACATCGACTATGCCCTGCGCGTGTTGAGCGCCGACGACCATGCCCAGTTGAAGGATATATTTCTCGACACCGTCTATATCACCGCCAAAAAGAGGGCCATCACCCCTAAAAGCCCTACCCAGAAAGCGTACATCGATGCGATGCGTGGCTCCGATATCGTATTCGGCATCGGTCCGGCCGGCACCGGCAAAACCTACCTGGCCATGGCCATGGCCGTGTCCACACTGCAAAAAGGCATCGTCGACCGCATCATCCTCACCCGTCCGGCGGTCGAAGCCGGTGAAGCGCTGGGCTTCCTGCCCGGCGATCTGACAGAAAAGGTGGATCCCTACCTGCGGCCCCTCTATGATGCCCTGCACGATATGATGCGGTTTGAAAAGGCCTCAAGCCTGATGCAGCGCGGCGTCATCGAAGTCGCCCCCATTGCCTTCATGCGCGGCCGCACGCTCAACGACGCCTTTATCATTCTCGACGAGGCCCAAAATACGACCTCCGAACAGATGAAAATGTTCCTGACCCGGCTGGGTTACAACTCCAAAGCGGTGGTCACGGGCGATATCACCCAAATCGACCTCCCCGCCGCCAAGTCGTCCGGACTGATCGAAGCGTCCAAGATCCTGCGCTCGATCAGCGCCATCCAGTTCATTTTCTTTTCACATACGGACGTCGTCCGGCACCGCCTGGTCCAGGACATTATCCGTGCCTACGACCAAAAGGAGAAAAGCACGCCTTCGGGCGACGCGGCCGCCTGAGGCCTCGAGTGCCGTCCGGAAGCCCTTTTTGGATTCATGCGAAGCGATCCGCAGTCTCATCGTATCATTCATCTGCTGCTTCAGCCGAATAACCTGCGCTGGGTAATCCTGCTGGCCAGCGTGCTCGTGTTCTGCGCGATCCTCTACCCCGGGCTGGCCGACACCAAACTGAACTACCAGATCGGCGATGTGGCCGCGCGCAACATCAAGGCCTCCCGGGATTTCCTGATCGAAGACCGCAGCGCCACTGAAACCAACCGGGCCGATGCGGCGGCAGGTGTATTGACCGTCTACGACCATGATACCGAACTGGCCCGCCGGACGGCCACGGCCGTCAACCAGGCTTTTGCCGAAATGCGCAAAATTCTGGCCGAGGCCAACGAAGCCCTGGCACCGCCACCGATCAGCGAAGAAGCCGCCCAACTGGCCAGTGCCGACATCACCACACCCCCCGGGCCGGCTGCCAATTTACCAACCACTCCCCCGCCCGCACCGCAACCATCGATCGATCAAATCATGGCGGGCAAACGCCAGACGATAGAGGAGCGGCTGGGCACCAAGC
Source organism: Desulfobacterales bacterium (assembly GCA_030066135.1). Taxonomy (GTDB): domain Bacteria; phylum Desulfobacterota; class Desulfobacteria; order Desulfobacterales; family UBA5852; genus JABZFP01. The sequence goes on from JASJCD010000054.1 coordinate 1,707, forward strand.
TCGATGAGGAAACGTACAGTTTTCTGGTCGCATCCGACTTTGCCACGGCCATAGCCCAGCGGATCACCCACATCCTGACCGAAATTCTCAAAAGCGGCATTGTCACCAGCAAGGATATCCTGCTCAAGGAAGGCGAGCGCGGGATTGCGCTGCGGGCGGTGTCCGGCGGCCAAGAACAGATCGTGCGCAATCTGCGTCAGTTCTACGGCTTGGACGAGGCGCAGACCATGGTCAGGGTTATCGGTCAGCCGATGCTGAAGGATCTGGGTTATTCCGACTACCAGCTGATCGTCGATCTGGTTCAGGATCTGCTGCGTCCCAACATTACGCTGAACCGCAACGAAACCAACAAACGCCGCGAGGAGGCCATCGCGGCTGCCAAACCCGTTTTCCACAAGATCAAGGCCGGCGAAATGCTGCTCCGCGAGGGAGAACGCGTGACCGCCGTTCAACTTCTTAAGCTCAGGGCCCTGGAAGAAGAGCGGCGCGGCCGGCGCATCGCCCTCAGCAGTCTGGGGGCCGCCCTGATTCTGATCTGCCTGCTGGTGGCCGCCTATGTGCTCCATTACGACAAGATGGCCTGGGGGGATCAAGCCTCGATTCGCAATCTGATTTTCATCGCCGCCGTTTTCTGCACTTTCTTTATCGTGGCCGAGCTGACGGCCTCTCTGGCCCGTCCCCTGGCCCAGAACACGCCGTTCGCCTTCCGGGCCAACTCCATCTATTACCTGGCCCCGATGGCCGCCGCCCCCATGCTGGCCTGTATTTTCCTGGGCCTTGAAGCGGCCCTGCCCATCGCCGCCATCCTGGCGGTCGCCGCCGCGATTATTTTCCAGGGCTCCCTGGCGGCCTTTATTTTCTTTTTTGTCAACGGCAGCCTGGCCGCCTTCTGGATCCGTCACTGCCGCGAGCGTAAGGTTTTCCTGAAGGCCAGCATGCAGATCGGCCTGCTGAATGTCGCCCTGGTAACGGCCCTGGCGATCTATTCCGGCCGCTTCTCGCTGCCGACCCTGATGTGGGAGTGGGCCTTCGGGTTCTTCGGCGGCATCGGTGCCGGCATCGTAGCCTCCGGCCTGGTCCCTCTGGCTGAAATCGTTTTCGGCTACAGCTCTGATATCAAAATGCTCGAGCTTGCCAATCTCGACCAGCCCCTCATGCGCCAGCTCATGATCGAAGCCCCGGGGACCTACCACCACTCGGTCATCGTGGGCAGCCTGGTGGAAGCGGCCGCTTCACAAATCGGCGCCAACCCTCTGCTGGCCAAGGTTTGCGGCTATTACCACGACATCGGGAAGATCAACAAACCGGACTATTTCATTGAAAACCAGTCCGGCGGCCGCAATCGCCACGACCGCTTGGCGCCTTCCATGTCGGCCCTGATCCTGATTGCGCACATCAAGGACGGGATCGAAATGGCCCGGCGCTACAAGCTGGGCCCGGTGATCACGGACACCATTCGGCAGCATCACGGCACCAGCCTGATCCGCTATTTCTATGAAAAAGCCAAACAGAAAAAAGGCGAATCCGCCGTCAATCTGGCAGATTTCCGCTACCCCGGCCCCAAGCCGCAGACGCGCGAGGCCGGGCTGGTGATGCTGGCGGATGTGGTCGAGGCGGCTTCACGAACCCTCGACAATCCGACCCCCTCGCGCATCCAGGGGCTTGTCCAGCGGCTGATCAACGGTATTTTCTCCGACGGTCAACTGGACGACTGCGAGCTGACCCTGCGCGACCTTCACAATATCGCCAAATCGTTCAACACCATCCTCAACGGGATCCATCATCACCGCATTGATTACCCCGAAGCCAATAGCCGCACCCCTGACAAAGGCAAAAACCGCGATGGAAGTCCTGATCAGCAATCAGCAAGACAAAAGGCCGATCTCAGCGAAGAAGATTCAGAAAACGGCGAAAGCCATCTTAGACGCCTTGGCATCTCCTGAGGCCGAGCTTTCCCTGCTGGTGGTCGACGATGACGGCATCGCGCCCCTGAACCATGAGTATCTGGGCCGCACGGGACCCACCAATGTGATTGCCTTCCCCATGCAGGAGGGTGAATTTGCAGAACTGAGCCCGCATCTGCTGGGCGATGTGGTCATATCCGTCGAGACCTGCCTGCGCGAGGCCGAGGCCGCCGGCATCGGATTTGAAAAACGCTTCACCGAACTGCTCATTCACGGCATTCTGCATCTGTTCGGCTATGACCACGAAAAATCGTCCGCCGAGGAAGCGCGCATGCACCGCAAAACAGAGGCCCTGCTTGCGCACCTCGGCCTCTGAGCGCCCGGTGGATACAGCCCCGCCGCCAAGTTTATCGTACGCAGAGAGGACCCCGCCATGCCCGATCTCATCGTCAACGTCGACCATACCGCTGCTTTCCGCAACCTGACGCCTGGCCGCCAGCCGGACCCGGTGGGCGTCGCCGTGATGGCCGAGGTGGCCGGCGCTGTCGGCGTCTCCGCGCGCTTCACCGAAGATCGCCGGCAAATCAGCGACCGCGACATCCGCGTCCTGCGCGAAACGGTTCAGGGCCGCTTCAGTCTGGGGGTGGCCCCCACGCCGGAAATGATGGGGCTGGTGCTCGATGTCAAGCCGGACGAAGTCGTGCTCATTCCCGATCGACCAGAGGAAGCCTCGGCCGAAGGCGGACTGGACCTGATTCTGGACCGCACCGAGATCACCGATACGATCACCACGATCCGTGACAGTGGTATTCCCGTCTTTCTGTTTGTCGATCCGGATCCGGAGCATGTCAAATCCGCCCACCGGCTCAATGCCGACGGCGTCCAGATCAACACCGGGATCTATGCGGGGCACGCCTCTCCGGATACGCGTGAGCGCATGCTGGCCCGGATCGTGGACACCGTCAAGGTGGCCGCTCGCCTCAAGTTGAGAATCTGGGCCGGCCATGGCCTGGATTATCAGACCTGCCGGCCGCTGGGCGAAATGACGGAAGTCGAAGCCTGCGTGATCGGCCACAGCCTGATGGCCCGCGCCCTGCTGACCGGCATCGAGACGGCCGTCCGTGAAATGATCATCGCCCTTGAACGGGGCTGATCCGCGATGACGCCCATCCCCTATCTGCAAATCAGCTTGACCTCGGATTCACCGGACGCCACCCGACAGATCGCCGCCCGCATCGGCCGACGGGTACCCCCCGGGATGGTCCTGGCCATCGAGGGGGACCTCGGCAGCGGTAAAACCTGCTTTGTTCAGGGCCTGGCGCGCGGCCTCGGCGTGCCCCCGGAGGTCTATGTGACGAGCCCGTCCTATACGCTGGTCAACTCTTACGAGGGCCGCCTCCCGCTGCATCATGTCGATCTCTACCGGCTCACCGATGCCGATCTGGACGATATCGGCCTATACGATCTCATGACGCCACCGGCGGTCACGGCCATTGAATGGCCGGAGCGCATGGCCCAGGATCGACCGGCGGAAATCCTGGAGGTTGGTTTGGTGGTCACGGCTGTTGCGCACCGTCGACTGACCCTTGCAGGATATGGACTTGCCGCCGTGAATTTGATAAAGGCACTGAAAAAAACAGATGGGGAATGAGTATGGCGTTGATTGTTCAAAAATATGGCGGCACCTCGGTCGCCGACCTCGATCGCATCCGCAATGTTGCCCAGCGGGTTGTGAATACCTATGACCAGGGCAACGACGTGGTGGTCATCCTTTCGGCCATGGCCGGTGTTACCGACAACCTGATCAAGCTCGCCCAGCAGGTTTCGACAACACCCGACCGGCGGGAGCTGGATGTCCTCCTGGCCACGGGTGAGCAGACCACAGCGGCCCTGCTGGCCATGACGCTCAGAGCCATGCAGTACCCTTCCGAATCCATCCTGGGCCACCAGGCCCAGGTGCTGACCGATTGCGACTTCGGCAACGCGCGCATCATCGATATCGGGGCCGAGCGCATTCGCCGACTGGTAAGCGAACGCAAAATCGTGGTTGTGGCCGGCTTCCAGGGCAGCGACGCCGACGGCAATATCACCACCCTGGGTCGCGGGGGCTCCGACACGTCCGCCGTGGCCATCGCCGCCTCGGTCAAAGCGGACACGTGCGAAATATACACCGATGTCGACGGCATCTATACGACCGATCCCAACATCTGCCCCAAAGCGCGCAAAATGGAACGCATTTCCTACGACGAAATGCTCGAGATGGCCAGCCTGGGTGCCAAAGTGCTCCAGATTCGATCCGTGGAATTCGCCAAGAAGTACAACGTGCCGGTACATGTGCGCTCGTCATTCAGCGAAGAGGAGGGAACCATGGTCGTCAACGAAGACGCCAGCATGGAAAAACTGGTGGTTTCCGGGGTTACCTGCGACAAGAACCAGGCCCGCATCACCCTCAAGAAAGTGCCCGATCAGCCCGGGATTGCGGCCAAGGTCTTTGAACCGGTGGCCGCCGCCGGCATCGTCGTGGACATGATCATCCAGAACATGCGCTCCGGGGGCCAGACCGATCTGACTTTCACCGTGCCCATGACGGATTTCGAACGGGCCATGGCCATCGAACGCGAAGTGGCCCGGGAGATCGGCGCGGAAGACGTCCTGGGCGATCCTGAAATTGCAAAGGTCTCCGTCATCGGGGTGGGCATGAAAAACCACTCTGGTGTGGCTTCGCTGATGTTCACCGCGCTGGCAGACGAAAACATCAATATTCGCCTGATCAGCACGTCGGAAATCCGTATCTCCTGCGTGGTCACCGAAAAATATGCCGAACTGGCCGTGCGGGTGCTCCATACCGCTTTCGGCCTCGACAAGAACTGCTGAAGCATTTTGCCGCTGCCTTCTTTTCGCCGGGATCAGTTGGCCATCATCCTGGTCATCGCGATCGTCATCGCCACCATCACCCTGGTTCGCATGAGCGCCTTTTTCTAACGCTTCACAGGGCTGGCCTTATTGAAGCTTTGCCAGGCCGCCATCCCAATGGTGCGGCCCGCCAGGTCGTCCGCAAGCCGTCCCAGCGCTTGTTTATGGAAACCGCCCGCCGTGGCGCGCAGGGCGCATCAGGTCTGCGGGGCCATCGTGGCAAGCGCCCCCCCGATTTCATCGGCCACACGCCGGGCGGCATCGGCGGGGTTGTCGGCATCCCGGATGGGGCGGCCGATAACGAGGTAGTCGGCCCCCTGGCGGATCGCATCCGCCGGCGTCACCACGCGCTTTTGATCCTGATGCCCGACACCCTCCCAATCAGGCCGTATACCGGGCGTCACGGCGAGAAACGCCCGGCCCCAGCGGGACTTGATAAGACCCGCCTCCCGGGCCGAGCATACGACGCCGGCGCAGCCGGCCTCGTGGGCCATGGCCGCCCGATGCATGACCAGCCTTTCGAGACCGCCGTCCTCATCGCCCATCAGACCCGCCCGGCGCAGATCCCCGCTGGCGACGCTGGTCAGCACGGTGACACCCAACACCCCCGTCCGACCGCCACCCGTCACGGCCGCTGCCAGCATCCGGGGGGTCTCCCCGCAATGCACGGTGGCGAGCGCCACGTCCAGGGCGGCCACCCCGGCCATGGCCCGCTCAACGGTTACGGGGATGTCGTGCAGTTTCAAATCCAGAAAAATGGGCGTCCCGTGCTCGGCCCGAATCCAGCGGATCAAATCCGGGCCGTGGCGCACAAAGAGTTCCAGACCGATCTTGAACATGCCCACGTGACCCGCCAGGGCGGTCACCAGCGTTTCAGCCTCGTGGCGCGACGCCACGTCCAGAGGGAAAATGATATGGTCCGCAGGGTTTCGCATCGTCTCCTCCTGGAGGTGCATGCCGGGGGGCGGATGCGGCCGTTATGCCAACCCGGCAGATAGGAAACCGGTCGCACCGGAGGGCATCGCAAAAGCTCACAATCGGGGTGCGCCGTCTTTATTTAGAGATTGAACTACTTAGCTTTTAAATGATAGGAAGTAAAGTTTGAGAATTATCAACAATCATCTGCAAAGGCTGACCAACCCGCCATCATGGCTGTCGAGCATAAGGAAAAAGCCGGGCTGCTGCGCCGACTACCCGCTGTTGACCGCGTTCTCGCTGTTCTGGAGCCCGCGACGACCGATCGTGGCATCCCTCGTTCGGTACTGGTGAAATCGGTCCGGGAAACCCTGGATGCATTGCGGGCGCAAATCCTGAACGGCCGCCCGGAGCTGGATGAAAGCGCTCTGGATGAGGTTGCGGTAGCGCGCCGGGCCGCACGTCTGGCCCGCCGGCGCATGCAACCCAACCTGTGCCGCACCATCAATGCCACCGGTGTGGTCGTGCATACCAACCTGGGGCGTTCGCGCCTGGCCGCGGCGGCCATGGAACAGCTGCAGGTCATTGCCGGTGGTTATTCCAATCTGGAATTCGATCTCGCCACCGGCAAACGGGGGTCGCGCTACAGCGCCGTCGAGGACCTTCTATGCGAGATCACCGGCGCCGAAGCCGGACTGGTGGTCAACAACTGTGCCGCCGCCGTCCTGATCACGCTGGACACCCTGGCCCGGGACAGGGAGGTCATCGTCTCCCGCGGTGAGCTTGTGGAGATCGGGGGATCTTTCCGCGTGCCCGATATCATGGCCAAGAGCGGGGCCCGGCTGAGGGAGGTCGGCACCACCAACCGGACCCATCGCCGCGACTACGAAAATGCCATCAATGACCGCACGGCCCTGCTACTGAAAGTCCACCAGAGCAACTTCGCCATCAGCGGATTTACCAAAGCGGTCAGCCTGTCCGAACTCGTCGCGCTGGGCCACCGCCACCAGCTCCCGGTGGTGGAGGACCTGGGCAGCGGCACCTTTATCGATTTCAGCCAATACGGATTGTTTCCGGAACCCACCGTTCAGTCCTCGGTGAATGCCGGCATCGACATCGTCACCTTCAGCGGCGACAAGCTGCTGGGAGGACCCCAGGCCGGGGTTCTCGTGGGGCGCAAGGAGTGGATCGACCGGATCAAGGCCAACCCCCTCAACCGGGCCATGCGCATCGACAAGATGACGCTGACGGCCTTTGAAAGCACCCTGCGGCTTTATCGTGACGAACCCCAGGCCGTGGCGGAAATCCCGACCCTGCGGATGCTGACTGAACCGCTGGCTGTCACCACGGCCCGCACCGATCGCCTGGCCGCACGGCTCAACGCCCTGGGCCAGGGGCAGCTGACCATAAAAACCGAACCGGCGGTGGCACGGGCCGGTGGGGGTTCGCTGCCCCTGCTGGAAATCCCGAGCCGCTGCCTCATGGTGCAGCGTGAAGGCCTGAGCGCCCAGGCGCTCGAGCGCTTCATGCGGCGCCAGCACCCCCCTGTTATCGGGCGTATCGAAAACGATCATTTTGTAATGGATTTAAAAACCGTCCAGGAGGACGAGTTGGCCACCATTGAAACTGCTTTTCGCCATCTGCTGGATAAGGAGCTGCAATGACCAACGCCGTTTCCGCCAATCGCGGTCATCAACCGGCCGATCAGCCGTTCCTGTTGTCAAAGACCCCCGGCTGCCCCCAGGGCAATATCAGCCCGTCGGCATCCGCCTCGGCCGAGACCCCGCCGGACGACCCGCTCCTGCGTGAATTCCCGGGCATTCAGAGTGGGAGAGCGTTTATCGCCTTGGCCGGCGGCCTTCTCAAGGACACCGCCCGGTTCAGTGCGCTGGCCCTGCGGCTGGACAGCACGACCGGACGCGAGCCGGCCCTGGCGCCCGAGAAACTGTTTGCCTACCGCTGTGAAGCCGCCCGGACCGTGGCCCAGGTGGCGGATGAAGAGGGCGCGTTCTGGGGACTTATCAGCAGCGCAACCCTCGGCTGCGTCCTGCCCGGCCGTGATCAGGCCTCAGGAGTCGCCGTGGCCAAAAAAATCCAGTCCCAACTGAGTGCCATCGACGGGCACAGCCTCACCATCGGCATCGCCGCCTTCCCATGCCTGCGCTACGGCCCGGCCGATATCATCCACAATGCCGGCAAGGCGCTGGCCCACGCCACTTTTTTCGGACCCGGCGGCCGGGCCTGCTTCGATGCCGTTAGCCTCAACATCAGCGGCGATTGCTACTACGACGCCGGCGAGATCGAGAACGCCATCGCCGAATATCGCAATGCCCTCCGACTGGATGCCCGCAATGTCAACGTCCTCAACAGCCTCGGGGTCTGCTTCGGGGTTCGCCAGGAATATGACAAAGCGCTGACGGCATTCAGTGCGGCCGCCAAAATCGAACCTCAGGAGGTGCTGGCGCTCTACAATGCCGGCCTGGTCCACCTGTTGCGCGATGAAATGCAAACCGCTCTCAAGTTCTGGCTCCAGGCAGCGCCCCAGGGCAGGGACATCTTCGAGTTGAATTTTCAGATCGCCCGCTGCCTGCTGGAAACCGATCAAGCGGAAAAAGCGCAGGCCTACATCCAGCGAGCGGCTGATCTGCGACCTGAATCAGCCCCGGCCCAGCGGCTGCTGGGGGACATCTTTCTGGCCCTGCGCCTTACCGATCAGGCCATAGCGCCCTACAAATCGGCGCTGCGCATCAATCCGAATGACGCCGCGGCGCTCTCAGGCCTGGCCCGCTGTTATGAACTGCGCAACGAAAATATGGAGATCGCCCTTTCCTTCTGCCAGCAGAGCGTCGAGATCGCCCCCGACAACGGCCGGTCCTTTCTGCGGCTGGGGCGTCTGCTTCAAAAATCAGCCCGTTTGGAGGACGCGCTGGAAGCCTTCAAGCGGGCGGAAGCGCTTGGCGAAGACGCCCGCGGCCTGATCATGTCGGTGGAAGAACGCCTGATCGAGAAAGCCTCCTGAAATGCAATCCCTCGTCGATGCCATCCTGGCGGAAAGCCTGAAAGTCAAAAGCGAGGCCGTCACCCGCCAGAGTGACATCCTCCTGGCGGCCGCCGACATCCTGGTCACGGCCATCGCCGCCGGGAAAAAAATCCTACTGTTCGGCAACGGCGGCAGTGCCGCCGATGCCCAGCACCTGGCGGCTGAATTCGTCAACCGGTTCCAGATGGATCGCCGCCCCCTGCCAGCCATTGCCCTGACCACCGACAGTTCGATCATCACCAGTATCGGCAATGACGATAGCTTCGAGCGCATTTTCGCCCGACAGGTGGAGGCCCTGGGCCGACCGGACGATGTGGCCTGGGGGTTTAGCACCAGCGGTGAATCCGGCAATATCCTGGCCGCGCTGGAAGCTGCCCGACAGGGGGGCCTGCACTGCCTGGGCATGAGCGGGGCCGGGGGACGGATGAAGACGCAGACGGATCTGCTGCTGACGGTTGCCTCCTCGAATACGGCCCGTGTACAGGAAACCCACATCACCATGGGGCATATCCTCTGCCAGCTGGTCGAACACAAACTGTTCCCCCACAAGGTGCCTGCCGCCCGACAGCCTTAAATCAGCGCGTATCCCTTGCCAAACCAGACCAAGATGTGTAAATAAAAGCCCCTTTGAAGAATCGGATCTACAGCAAGGAGCAACCTCATGCCGATCTACGAATATGAATGCCAGGACTGCGGCAAGACCTTCGAGTACCTTGTCCTGGGCGACCCCGACCCCGAATGCCAAGCCTGCCAGAGTAAAAAAGTCTGCCGACTGATGTCGGTCTGCGGCTTCTACAGTAAGGGCACCGGGGGGGAAACGATCAAATCGTCGGCTTCCGCCTCGGCCTGCGGCGGATGCTCGGCCTCAAGCTGCGCCGGGTGCGGGGATTGATGGCCGACACCATCCGCATCGGCACCCGCGGCAGCAAGCTGGCGCTCTGGCAGGCTGAATGGGTTAAATCCCGTCTCGAAAACCTCCATGCCGGCCTGCATGTCGAATTGACGGTCATCAAAACCAAAGGGGATAAAATTCTCGATGTCCCGCTGGCCAAAGTGGGCGGCAAAGGCTTGTTTGTGAAAGAAATCGAGGAAGCCCTTTTGGAGCGCCGCGTCGACCTTGCGGTTCACAGCATGAAGGATATGCCGTCCGAAATCCCCGCCGGCCTCTGCATCGGGGCCGTTCCCCAACGCGAAACACCGGTGGACGCCCTGATTTCCCGTGAGGGTCAAAGCCTGAACGAGCTGCCCGGCGGGGCCCGCATCGGCACCAGCAGCCTGCGACGGTCCTCCCAACTGCTGCGGATAAGGCCCGATGTCGAAATCGTACCCCTGCGCGGCAATCTCGACACGCGACTGCGTAAACTGGACGAAGGCCAAATGGAGGCCATCGTTCTGGCGGGTGCCGGCATCCGCCGGCTGGGACTAGAGGCGCGCATCACCCAGTTGCTCACCCCGGAGATCATGCTCCCGGCCGTGGGCCAGGGCGCCCTGTGCATCGAGACCCGCGTCGCAGACGACACGATCGCCCCGCTGGTGGCACCGCTCGAGGATACACCCACCCGCATTGCCGTTACGGCCGAAAGGGCCTTTCTGCATCGCCTGGAGGGCGGCTGTCAGGTCCCCATTGCGGGGCATGCCACCTTGGATGAAGATCGTCTGGCCCTTTGCGGCCTGGTATCTGATCTCAAAGGCGAGACCGTTTTCCGGGAAACACATGTGGGACCGCCCACGCAAGCCGCAGCGATCGGCCGGAACTTGGCCGGGACGCTGCTGGCGCAGGGGGCCAAGGCGGTGCTCGACAGCCTGCAAACGGAAATACCGACATGAAAAAAGGAAAAGTTTACCTGATCGGGGCCGGCCCGGGTGATCCGGGCCTTCTGACGTTGAAGGGGCGGGAATGCATTCACAAGGCCGATGTGGTGGTGTACGACTATCTGGCGGCCCCGGCCCTGCTGGCGCACGCCGACCCCGGGGCCGATCTGATCTATGTCGGGAAAAAGGGGGGTGACCATACCCTTTCCCAGGACGGCATCAACCGCCTGATCGTCGAAAAAGCATTGCAGGGGCTCGTGGTGGCCCGCCTGAAGGGCGGCGACCCCTTTATCTACGGCCGCGGCGGCGAGGAAGCCGAAGAACTATTGGCCGCCGGTGTCGCCTTTGAGATCGTACCCGGGGTCACCTCGGCGGTGGCCGCACCGGCCTACGCCGGCATCCCGCTGACGCACCGCGACTACACCTCCACCCTGGCCTTCGTGACCGGCCATGAAGACCCCACCAAGGAAAGCTCGCAGATCAACTGGGCCTCGCTCGCCAGCGGGATCGGTACGCTCGTCTTCTTTATGGGGGTCAAAAACCTGCCCCATATCACGTCTCAACTCATGGACCACGGCATGGCCGCGGACACACCCGTAGCCCTCGTTCGCTGGGGCACCACCAACCGCCAGCGCACCGTGACCGGCACCCTGGAAACGATTGTGGCCACGGCTCGCGAAGCCGGCATCAAAGCCCCGGCCATCATCGTGGTGGGCCGGGTGGTGGAATTGCGCGAGCGCCTGCGCTGGTTTGAGAACCGCCCGCTGCTGGGCCGCAACATCGTGGTGACTCGCGCCCGTGCCCAGGCCAGCGGCCTGGTGGCGCGCCTGGGCGATCTGGGGGCCAACTGCCTCGAATATCCGACCATCGCGGTGGAGGCGGTTGAGGATAAAAGCCGGCTGGACCAGGCCATCGACAATTTGGCAGACTACGACTGGATCGTATTCACCAGCGTCAACGGTGTCCGCTATTTCTTTGAGCGCCTGTTTGACCGCGGGCGCGACGTCCGCGCCCTGCACCACATGCGTACGGCCGTCATCGGGCCGGTGACGGCTGAGCGGCTGCGGGATTACGGTCTGAAGAGTGACATTCTGCCGGCCAGCTACCGGGCCGAATCGGTGGTGGCGGCCTTTCGGAATGAAACCATGGCCGGCTGTCGGGTGCTCCTGCCGCGGGCGGCCGAGGCCCGTGCCGTGCTCCCCGAAGAGCTTGGCCGGATGGGTGCGGACGTCGATGAAGTCATCATCTATCGGGCCCGGCCCGTCACCGAAGACGCCCGGCAGCTGGTGGATGATCTGCGCGCCGACCGGGTGGACCTGGTAACGTTCACGAGTTCCTCAACGGCCAGCAATTTCAGGGCCCTGCTGCCGGACGCCGAAGCCGATCAGCTCATGAAAGGGGTGCGCGTGGCCAGTATCGGCCCCGTCACCACCGAGACGGCGCAATCGCTGGGATTCAAAGTGGATACCACGGCCGAGGAATACACCATCCCCGGCCTCTGCCAGGCCATTCAGGATTTGTACGCGCGGGATTCATCCTGAAGCCGTATTTTTTGGTTAGCGGCCTGCCGGGTAAGACGGCAGCCGCGGCTGGTCGGAAGAAGCATTGACCCCAGCGGGTCCGATGCGCTATCTTGTGTCAAATAGATTATCCGCATTTGGCATCTGATCAATCGTCCGGGCGCCCTCCAGGCGGCGTCACTTTTCATACCGCCCCGATACGCCCTGCGCCCCCCATTTAGCTGCCTCAAATTGAAAATTGTGCGCCCGGACACGGCTGAATACCAGTGTCCGGGTATGTGGGCCTTTCGCCCGTGACACCTGCAGCTACAGGTCTTAAATACCTGGAATAATATAAAAGTTTTAAAGCATACACCAAACGTCCAGCGCCCGCGAAGGGCCAAAAGCGTTTAATTGAAATCGCTACCAAACACCTGAAGTCCGAAGCGCTTAAAGCAAGCATTCAATACGGGCTGCCAAGGGTCGCTATCCGAACTCCCAGATCCGTGGGCCCTGCCTGTCCGCCGCTTCCGCAAGCCCTTTCGGCCGTTCAATCGTCTCGCAAGTCAAAGCACAGGAGCCGCCATGAGGTCTTTTATCGACCAGTTGGATGAGTGCCCCGCAAAGCTGCGCGCAATCAAGGAAACCATTATTGCCAATATTGTCTTTCTGGGGCAGATCCCCGCCCCGACTTTTCATGAAAAACAACGCGCCATAAAATTTCTGGACCGCCTGGTGGAATCGGACGTGGACGAATGCACCACCGACGGCTACCAGAATCCGATCGGCATCATCCGCGGCCGTGACAACAGCCAGGCGCCCATCGTCGTCGTGGCCCATCTGGACACGGCCTTTGGCAAAGACGTGGATCACAATTTCGTCCTCACCGAAAAAATGATTCAGGGACCGGGTGTTCTGGACAATTCCGTGGGGGTCGCCGCGATTGCCTCCCTGCCGGTGATCTTCAAGCACCTCGGTCTGCGGTTTGACTCCGATATTATCCTGGCCGGCGTCATCCAGTCCCTGGGCAAGGGCAATTTGCGCGGCATTCGGCACCTGGTCAAAACCTGGCCCACGCCCATACGGGCCGCCGTCTGTATCGAGGGGGGGGAGCTGGGCCGACTTAGCTACTATTCCGACGGCATGACCCGTTGCGAAATCAAATGCACCATCAGCGAACGCGGTGGCGCCGAACACCGCTTCCGCCCCAATGCCATCCTGGTCCTGCACGAAGTCATCAACCAGATGCTCGAAATCCGCCTGCCGCAGAAACCCCGCAGCCGGGTGATCATCGGCAAGATCAGCGGTGGACACAAGCACGGCACCGTTGCCTACGAAGCCACCCTGGGTCTTGAAATCCAGAGTGACGCCGACCGCATGGTCAAAGCGCTGTTCAACGATATCAAAGATATCGTCACCGGCATCGGGCACGAATTCGGCGTGAAAATGGATCTCAAAACCATAAGCAACGTCTCCGCCGCGCGTCTTAAATTCAACCATCCGTTGGTCAAGGCCAGCGGCGAAGTCATGCGTCACCTCGGCATTCCGATCATCGGTGATCCCAGCGAGTCTGAGCTGTCGATTTTCCTGTCCAAAAAAATACCGGCGGTCACCCTGGGACTGACGCGCGGCGAAAACTACCAGCAACCGAATTCCAGGATGGAAATCGAACCGATGTTCAAGGGCATCGCCCAGGTCATCGGCACCATTCAGGCCATCGACAGCGGGGTATGCGATGAATAACGACTGGCTTAAAGACAATACTTTCCATTACAGTCAATTCAATAATATCGACTGCCTGGTGGATGAAAAGCACAAAAAGAAACTCAGCATATCGCTGTGTCTGCCAACCCTCAACGAGGAAAAAACCATCGCTAAGGAAATCGTCATCATGAAATCGGAGTTGATGACGCGCTACCCGCTGCTGGATGAAATCGTCGTGATCGATTCGGGCTCCACAGATGATACCGTGCGCATTGCCAAGTCATTCGATGCCAAGGTTCACCTGGCCGACGACATTCTGCCCAACCACGAGAAATACAAGGGCAAGGGCGAAAACCTCTGGAAAGCCCTCTATATCTGTGAGGGCGACATCATCATCTACCTGGATGCGGACATCAAGAACATCCACCACCGATTTGCCTACGGGCTCCTGGGGCCGCTGCTGCTGGACGATCGCATCAAATACACCAAGGCTTTCTATGACCGGCCGATCGCCATCGGTAAAAGCAAAGTCCGCCCCACCGGCGGGGGCCGTGTGACCGAACTCGTTATCCGCCCCATGTTTTCGCTCTTCTTTCCGGAGCTGACCCAGATCCTGCAGCCCCTGTCCGGCGAGTATGCCGGCTATCGCGAGATTTTCGAACGCATTCCCTTCCCCATCGGCTACGGGGTTGAAACCAGCATGATCCTCGATATTTGCGAACAGTGGGGCATGGACGTTATCGCCCAGGTCGACCTCGAAAAACGTGTGCACCGCAATCAGGACACCAAGGCCTTGGGGCGCATGTCTTTCGTGGTGATGAAGACGTTTCTCAACCGTCTCGAAAAGCTCGGGATCGTCGAATTCAAAAAAGATATTTTCGATCAGATCGTCCAGTACCAGCTTGTAAAAAACGAACTGCGACCCGACGTCCTCAAAATGGCCGGGGTCGAACGACCACCGATTTGCGACCTGGCCGAGTATCGCGCCAAATTTGGGAACTGCCCTTAAAAGCAGGCCGGCCCCTTGCGCTCGATTGGCAGATGACTTAGTAGAAGACATTCCATCAATCGCGTTGCCCCATGGGGCAGAGCCGTCGCCGAGGATGCCTGTACCGTGACCACCAGACCGCTCCAGGACCGTCATTTCCGCAAGCTCAATTACCTGCGCATCTCCGTGACCGATCGCTGCAACCTGCGCTGCATCTATTGCGTGCCGCGAGAAACACTGCCGCGTCTGGCCCATACCGACATCCTGCGGTATGAGGAAATCCTGCGCATCGTTCGCATCGGGGTGGCGCTGGGAATCGATAAAATCCGCATCACTGGCGGTGAACCGCTGGTGCGCAAAGGTCTGATGGATTTTCTGCACCAGCTGCAGGCCATCAACGGCATCAGGGAAGTCAACCTGACCACCAATGCGGTGCTCGTGGGCCCTTTTCTGGAAGAGCTGCACGCGGCCGGCGTCCGCCGCCTCAACATCAGCCTGGACACCCTGCGCCGGGAACGGTTTGCCCGTTTGGCGGGCCAGGACTGTTTCGACCAGGTCTGGGACAATATTTTACGGGCCTTCGATCTGGGCTTTGCGCCCCTGAAAATCAACGTGGTGGCCATGCAGGGCATCAACGACGACGAATTGACCGAAATCGCCGCGCTTACACGGCAGCAGCCCTTCCAGGTCCGCTTTATCGAGTACATGCCCATGGGAAATCCCCAACTGCCCAACGACCCGTTCATCTCCAATG
Source organism: Desulfobacterales bacterium (assembly GCA_030066135.1). Lineage (GTDB taxonomy): Bacteria > Desulfobacterota > Desulfobacteria > Desulfobacterales > UBA5852 > JABZFP01. Next base: position 17,236 of record JASJCD010000054.1, read on the forward strand.
AGGACGTCCGCCGCAGGATCGCGTCCCTGGGCAATCTGGAACCCGTTGCACGGGGGGCCAACGACGGGCCGGCCGAACGCTATCGCCTGGCAGGTGCCATCGGTGAAATCGGATTTATCAGCCCGCGGACCCAGCACTTCTGCGGGGACTGCAACCGGCTTCGCCTGACCGCCAGCGGCCACCTGCGCCCCTGCCTGCTGTCCGACCGTGAATTGGACATCAAAGCGCCCCTGCGCCGCGGTGCCGATGATCGCGAATTGACCGACATGTTCATCCGGGCAGCGCGCGCCAAACCCTCACGCCATCAGCTAGGTGCCGAATGCGGGCAACCGGTGGCCTCTCAGATGAATTCGATTGGTGGCTGAGCCGTATCGCGTGATAAATGTGCGTAAACACCGCAGCGGGGAGAAAGGTGCAAAATAAAGGGCTTGCAATAGAGAAGGGAAGGCTTAAATTTTATATTGATTAAATTTAATGATCATAAAAAAATGGCCCGGACCGCATTCGTGGGAGGCTACCAGTTACTCACACAAACTTAAATACGGTCCGGGCGCTTTTTTAATACCTGCAGCCAATCAACTCAGGCGCCACGCCGCGTCGTAATTGTCAACCTCACCGCGCATCAACACAACAGGGCCCAGGCATCATCGCTGCCCTTATCAGGACAATTCCATCAGATCAAGCTTTTTTTATTCGGTTTTTCCGCTGTAGGCCGCCGCGCAGCAGCCCGTTCGCGTTATGGACCCGAGGGCCATACCCATCGTGTCGGGCGAAACCGGCAGCGCGCATTGGCGTGCCACCGGTATGTGATTCAACGCATGAGGGCCGGCAGAAAGGTAATGATTTCTGGAACGAGCATGAGCACCAGGATGCACAGGAGGTATGCCGGCAGAAAATAGGCGACGCCGCGAAAAACATCTTCAAGCGGGACATCCCCGGCCATACCGCCGACCACATAGGTCGTGGCGCCAACGGGCGGCGTTACCGCCCCCAGTGTGGTGACCACCGTTATCGTGACCCCGAACCAGACCGGGTCATAGCCCAGTTCGGCGGCCACCGGAAAGAAAATGGGAATCGTGATCAGCAGAAGCGCCAGAGCATCCATTACGGCGCCCCCGATGATATAGATTATGAAAATGATGGCCATGACCCCTGCGCGGGGGATGGCCAAATCCACCACCCAGGCCGCGATATCAAAGGGAATGCGGGTGACCGCCAGAAAGCGGCCGAATATCAGCGCACCGGTCACGATCACGATGACCATACAGGAAACACGCAACGTGTCGGTGATCGCGGCAAAAAAACCTTTCCACGAGAGGCGCCGTTGAACGACGGAAATTCCCAAGGCCAGGAGCGACCCGGCCGCGCCGGCCTCGGTGGGCGTAAAAACACCGAAGAAAAGCCCCAGCATGACGAGAAAAAACAGGAGCACCATTTCCAGGGCGCCGATCAGGGAAGAAAAGCGCTCCCGCAACCCCACCCGTGGGCCGACCGGTCCCCAGTCGGGGTGCCGGCGGCAGATCCCGACGACG
>JASJCD010000055.1 GCA_030066135.1 Desulfobacterales bacterium
GAGGCAAAGGGCATCAATACGATGGTCCTGGCGGCCTGCTCCCGCCGGGTCAATTACGATACCTTCCGGTTCGTGGGCAGCATCGTGGAGCGCGTCAATATCCGCGAAGGCGTGGTCTGGTCCCACCCGCGCGATCAGTTCCCGGCCCTGACCGAGGAGGAAAAGGAAGACGAGGCCAACTTCGACCGCGTGCAGATGATGGCCGAGGATTACCTGCGCATGGGCATGGCCCGGGTCGAAAAAGTCGACCTGCCCGAGCCCTATCAGCTCGAGACCCTGAGCCGCAAGATCCTGGTGATCGGTGGCGGTATCACCGGCATTTCAGCCGCCATCGATGCGGCCAAGGCCGGCTACGACGTCACCATCGTGGAGAAGGAAAACGAACTCGGCGGCCAGGCGCGCAACTGGCGCAAGGAGCTGCCGGGATTCCCGTATGACAGCCTGGCCGCACCAACGATCGATGCCAGGATCGCCGAACTGGACAACTACAGCAATATCACCGTGCGGACCAACACCATGGTGGCCCGTCTGGCCGGTGAGCCGGGTAATTTTACGGTGACCCTCAAGAAACCCGGCGAGAAGATCGAATTCGACGTGCCTTATCCCATTCCGGATGAGATGAAGGTGGACGAGGCCGGCAAGGAGCTTAATGCCGAGCAGCTGCACGAGGCCTTCCTTAAATACAACGAGGGCAAACAGGACATCCTGCAGTTCGATCCCGACGGCGAAAAGTTCGGTGCGGTCGTTCTGGCCGCCGGCTACAAGCCCTACGAGCCGGCCGAAGGCGAGTTCGCCCATCTGGGTTACGGGGAACTGCCGGACGTGGTCACCAACGCAACGTTCGAGCAGATTGCCAAGGCCGGCAAGGTCACCCGCCCTTCCGACGGCGGGGAAGCCCAGTCCGTGGTCTTTATCCAGAGCCCGGGGCAGGGCAACGACACGGACTTCGACTATGCCGGCGCCGTTACCAGCCTGGTGGCCCTCAAGCAGGCCACCTACGTTCGCGAGGACTATCCCGAGGACGGCAGGGCCTTTGTCTTCTGCCAGCATATGCGCACCCCGGGCTTGCAGGAGAACTTCTACAAAACGGTCCAGCAGGACACGGGCATCTTTCTGACCAAGGGAGAGGTGACCCGTGTTTCCCCGAACGGGTCCGGCATGATCGTCGAGGCCGAGAATACCCTGCTGGGGGAAAAGGTCCAGGTGAACGCCGATCTGGTGGTGCTGGGCACCGGTATGGTGCCGGTCACCAAGGACGACCCGGTGGTCAACATGGCCTATCGCCAGGGCCCGGCCTTTCGTGACAATGTCGACCTCTTCCAGGGGTACTGCGACAGCAACTTCATCTGCTTCCCCTACGAAACCCAGCGCACCGGCATCTACGCCGCCGGGGCTGTCCGCCGCAGCATGACCACCGAGGAATCGGTGGAGGATGCCACCGGCGCGGCGCTCAAGGCCATCCAGTGTCTGGAGTCGGTCAACCGCGGTATGGCCGTGCACCCGCGCTCGGGTGACCTGACCTATCCGGACTTCTTCTTCCAGCGCTGCACCCAGTGCAAGCGTTGCACCGAGGAATGCCCCTTCGGCGCCCTGGACGACGATGAGAAGGGGACGCCCAAGCCCAACGCGGCCCGCTGCCGCCGCTGCGGCACCTGCATGGGAGCCTGCCCCGAGCGTATCATCGGTTTTGCCGACTACAGCATCGACAGTATCGGCTCCCAGGTGAAATCGGTGGGGGTGCCCTCAGAGGACGACTATGACGAACCGCCCTTCCGCGTTCTCGGCCTGGTCTGCGAGAACGACGCCTATCCGGCGCTCGACATGGCCGGCATCAAGGGGCTCTCCTATTCGGCCGACGTTCGCCTGATCCCCGTGCGCTGCCTGGGATCGGTCAACGTGATCTGGATCAAGGATGCCCTCTCCCAGGGCATGGACGGCGTCTTTCTGCTGGGCTGCAAGCACGGCGACGACTACCAGTGCCACTTTGTGAAAGGCAGCGAGCTGGCCAGCATCCGGATGAAAAAGATCGGGGAGGCCTTGGAGAGTCTGGCCTTAGAGAATGAACGCGTGGCCCAGTTCGAGATCGCCATCGACGAATACGACAAGATCCCGCAGATCATCAACGAATTCGTCGAGTCCATCGAGGAAATGGGTCCGAACCCCTTCAAGGGTTTCTAATCTGATTGACCGGGCGGTGTCCGCCGGTGTGTGGAAACCGCCCTCAACAAAATTGTATCGATTCGTGCGGGGCCGCGGCGGAATCACCGCTCAGGCCCTCCGAACAAGGAGGTATCGACATGGCGGAAGCGACCGTGCTTAATCCTGATCTGGGATTCATCAAGGACGTTAAAGCGTTGGGCGCTGGGGATCTTAAGAAATGCTACCAGTGCGCGACTTGTTCCGTAGTTTGCCCGATTTCACCCGAAACCAAGCCCTATCCCCGCAAGGAAATGATTGCGGCCTCCTGGGGCCTCAAAGATAAAGTCATCCACAGTGCCGACATCTGGCTGTGCCACAACTGCGGCGACTGCAACACGCGCTGCCCACGCGGCGCCAAGCCCGGGGATGCCCTGGGTGCCATCCGGGCCTATGCGATCTCCGAATATGCCGGGATCAAGGCGATCGGCCGGATGGTGCGCGACAAGTCCAAGTTGCCGATCCTGCTGCTCATCCCCTTCGTCATCCTGTTGGGGGGCGGTTTGGTGTCCAACATGGTGGGACTTAACTGGATGACCTTTTCCCCCGCAGGCGGGCACGAGATCTGGCAGTCTTCCTACTACAACAACTACCTGGTGGACATCATCATGATTCCCACCTTTTTCTTTGCGGTGATCACCTTCGCCCTGGGCCTCAAGCGTTTTATCGGCGATATCCACGCCAACGCCCTGGCCGAGGGCAAGACCACCCAGGAGAAGATCGACCCGGCCGGTTTCGTCCAGGCCCTGATCAAGATCGTGCCCACGATCTTCAAGCACAACAAGTTCACGGAGTGCACCGAGAACCGGGAGCGGTCCACGGCCCACATGATGGTGCTCTTCAGCTTCATCGGGCTGTTCATCGTCACCAACTGCTTTTTCATCGCCGAGTGGGTGCTGCACATCGAGGGGCCCTATTCCCAGATCAACCCGGTCAAGTGGCTGGGGAACATCGCCGGGATCGCCCTGATCGTGGGCGCCCTGCTGCTGATGAAAAGCCGCATGGCCAAGACCGACAGCAATTCCAGCTACTGGGACTGGTACCTGGTCTGGCTGGTGCTGGCCCTGGGCGTCACGGGCATGCTGACCCAGCTTCTGCGCCTGGGCGGGCTGTACGATCTCATGGCCATTGTGTACTGGCTGCACCTGATCGCGATTTGGTCCCTGTTTGCCTACACGCCTTTTTCCAAGCTGGCCCATCTGGTCTACCGCACCACGGCCATGGCGTATGCCGAGTATTCCGGCAGACGTTAGAAATACCTTTTATTGGAATGACCAATGGAGCCGCGCAAGCGGCTCCTTTTTTTTGTCTCAGGCCGGGTGAACCCTTTTGAACCGATAACTAATTGAACTAATTGAAATAAATTTTTTTTCTTTCACGGGAAAGAAAACGAACCGAAGGAAGCCGCCCGTGTTTCGCTTAACCCTGCACGTCGCCAAACCAGCCGATGACGCGGCGCTTCATGCCGCCGTGCGGCGCTGCCCCGCGTTGCGGGATTCCTCGCCTGTTATAGTATTTCGGTGAGTCCCCAACTCGTTCGGGTGCTCACAATTTGGAGGTTGCTGCGCGCCTCGCCTGACAGCACGATGCTTAGCTTCATTGTCCGGTTCATGATGACGGCGCGTGTTGGAACTCGCTTCGCTCAGACAGGCCGACACGCTTTTTCCGAATCTGCCACCGATGCTCGGCGCGAGACAAAGGGGAATACACCCATTGCTTTCGAGCAGCGGTCGTCACAAATTCAGTTTGGGAATAAAACCAGCAATCTCATACTGCGGAAAGATACCTAATCAAATTAAACGCATAAGAGTGCGCGACAACATGAATGCCAAGGTGGATATTTCCTGCGGCAGGTTGCAGGTGGGTTGATTTAGAGCTGGAATCTGTTGACAGCTGCTAACAATAAAAAGGGGTGATACCGCTGGCGGTATCACCCCTTATTTTTAAACAAATCCCTCAGGCTCGAAGCCTGGTGAGACTAGTTGCCGGTGGCGGCCTTGTGGGTCTTGATTTCGACCTTTTCGGTCAGGCCTTCGTAGTATTCGCGCAGGATGGCGACAACCTCGTCGCGCCCGAAGTGGTCGGGCAGCTCGCCGCCCTCGGAGAGCATCTTGCGCAGCATGGTGCCGGAGAGCAGAACGCGGTCTTCCTTATCGTGCGGGCAGGTCCGCAGGGAAGCCATGCCGTCGCACTTGTAGCAGTAGAAGGTCCAGTCGATCTTCAGGGGCTGGCACAGCAGCGCCTTGCCGCCTTCGGGGGACGGGATTTTGTCGAAGATGGTCTGGGCTTCGAACATGCCGTAGAAGTCGCCCACGCCGGCGTGATCGCGGCCGATGATCATCTTGGAGCAGCCGTAGTTCTGGCGGAAGACGGCGTGCAGCAGGCCTTCACGCGGGCCGGCATAGCGCATGTCCAGCGGATAGCCGCCCTGAACCACGTTCTTTTCCACGAAATAATGCTTCACCAGGGCGTCGATGCATTTCACGCGCACCTCGGCCGGGATGTCGCCGGGTTTCAGGTTGCCGACCAGGGAGTGGATATAGACGCCGTCACAGACTTCCACGGCGATCTTGCACAGGTACTCGTGGGAGCGGTGCATGGGGTTGCGCAGCTGAAGGGCGGCCACTTCAGACCATCCCGCGTCCTCAAAAATTTTGCGGGATTCAGCCGGGCGATGGTAGACACCGGCGTACTTGGTGGGATATTCGCCTTCGCTCAGCACCTTGACGGGGCCGGCCAGGTTGACGTCTTTCTGGCCCATGACCATCTGAACACCCGGGTGATCATCCTCGGCGATTTTCCAGAATTCCTCAGCCGTGGGCGTGCCTTCGCCCATGAAAACCTTTTCACATTCCCATTTCTTTTCGTCCGCGCTCTGGGCCCATTTTTCGGTGACTTTCATGGTGGCCATGATTTCGTCGCCTTCGGGATCGTAGAGGGCGATTTCATCGCCTTCATTGATGGCGGCGGCATCATCGCTGGAAACGTCCAGGTTGACCGGCACGGGCCAGAAGGTGCCGTCGGCGGTCAGGAAGTTTTCGCAGACGCCTTTCCAGTCCGCCTTGGTCATGAAACCGGTGAGGGGGCTGAAGCCACCATTGCCGATCATGATCAAATCGCCTTTGACGCGAGGCGAAATTTCAACCTTTTTAAGGCCCTCGGCCTTTTTCTTTTCGGCATCCAGCTCCGCCCCTTCCTGCAGGCAGATCGTAAGGCCTTTGCCACCATGAGGTTCAATTAATTTTGCCATTTGCTCTCCTCTCCTTTGGGTTATTTTTGCCTCTCAAGTCGTCTTTCACGACGGGTAGTCCGCGATGATCGAAATGTCCTGAGTAATAGGGAATAGCCTTTTTGTCAAGCACTATTGGGCGCTTCCGGAGAGGGGGCCGCAGGCCGGCAGACCAGGGGAAACCGCTGGAAAACGATGCCTTCGCACCCGTAGCTCCGAACGGCAGCGCATCACGCGAATGGGGCCCAGGACTCAAGCCCGAGACGATATGGGGCGATAAACAGGTAAGGGCGCGGGGAGCGGAGCCTTGGGGGCTTGTCGGTGGGGGCCACGCGCCCGGGCGCTGAAAACTCAAGAGGAATGCCATGATGACATTTTTTCTGATCGCATACCATATTGTCCTCGTATCGGCCGTCTACTGGACAGCCTACCGAACCGGATACAAAACATGCCGGGATGAATCACGCCGGCAGGCTGAGATCCATGCCGAACCGCTGAAGAAAATTCTGGAAAGTCTCAATATGGATGCCGAAGCGCTTTTGAACGAAAAGCAGGACGATAAGCGCAAATAGCGGTGGTGAGGCGGCCGTCCACCCGTGAATTGGTCGCATATTATAGGTGGCTGCGCGAAGCGTGTTGGGTCCATCGTTGGCGATTGTGGGCCGGAAGGGGCCGCCATCAATCCAGCGGTCTATCAGGGCGTCTGATTCTGCCCTGTCCTGCCGTCGGGTGAGCCAACAAGAAACGCCCGGCCTGTTGCCGGGCGTCGGTCATTATCGTGGCGGAGAGAATGGGATTCGAACCCATGGTGGAGTGTTACCCCCACACTCGCTTAGCAGGCGAGCACCTTCAGCCAACTCGGTCATCTCTCCGGATGGGCGGGGTGGCGGAGGGAGTAGGATTCGAACCCACGGAGGTGTTACCCTCAACGGTTTTCAAGACCGCCGCTTTCGACCACTCAGCCATCCCTCCAATTTTGTAATCTGCTCTCCTACCAACAATGATTTCCGTGGTCAATCATTTTTCTTGGAATCGTTGCATTGTATGGTTGACATGGCATTTCGAATATGTTTTTCAACACTCCATTCAAATTTGGCCCACGCAAATAAAGGCCATAAGGAGCAGCCCATGAAACAGAAATTTCTGGTACAGAAAAATGCCGCGGATGCACAAATCATCATTCGCGAAAATGCCGAACTCGATAAAGAGTTGATGTCCCTTCTGTGCGAGGAGCGCTTTGACGTCAGTACGCTGGAAGCCGCCCTCGAAAACGGCCGCGAAGGCCTGATCGCCGCTCTGCGAACCCGCAACCTTTATCCTCCCAAGGCTTACGCGGAGAAGATCGCCGAGGCCGTTCAGGAACTGCTGAACAATGCCGAGGAAGATGCGATCGAACTCTATTTCGATGACCTGGATCTTCTGGACAAGGAGCGCCAGGAGGCCGCCAAAGCCGAGGCGATGAAGGAAGAGGCCGACGATATCGACGAATTGATCGAAGACGAGTTCGAGGGTGAATTCGAAGAAGGACAGGAGATCGGCAAAATTAATTCCTCCATCAAGATCGCCGATGACGATTCGGTGGACGTGGATGAGGAAATCTAGATCCCCTTCTCTCAACCCCGCAGTACATATACACGCCTGACAGGCGTGCCGCATTTTGCTGTGCGTTTCCTCCCCGGGGTCGACCACCCGCCCGGGGATGCCAACCCCCGAGGCTTTTCCTCATCCGGCCCCCTTCAGCCGAATTTGTAAATCAACGGGCAGCCCGTTCGATGCCATTCCCTTAAAAAGTGATTGTGATTTTTACGGAAATAATGTATTGGTTTATCTCGTTCGGCGTCTTGTGCCGATTGGCCCGCCATCGACTGGCTGAGTGGCGGGTAGCTTTTTGTCTGTAATCGTTGATAATTTTTGTACTATCGCCGTTATGGGCGCGTTTATGAACGGGATTTATTTTTTGTGCGGCATTACAGGGCTGTATTGTTCAATGGCTATATCCGGTGTCGTGGCGGGCTGGTGTCATGCTGGTCTCTCCGCACCGGATTTTTTATAGGATGAGTATTGGAGAGGTATTAGGGCGTTTCATCAACCGCATCAAGGAGGTGCCGATGGAAAAGGAAAAGGAGTTTTATGAACGCTTAAACGCCAAGGGAGTCTCACGACGGGACTTCATGAAGTACTGTACCTTCCTCACGGCGACCATGGGACTATCGTCGTCCTTCGTTCCCAAGGTGGCGGAGGTTTTCGCCGCGCCCAAACAGCGTCCGCCGGTGGTCTGGCTGCATTTGGGTGAATGCACGGGCTGTTCGGAATCCACCTTGCGGTCCATGTACCCCTGGATCGATGAACTGGTGCTGGAAATCCTGAGCATCGAGTACCATGAAACCATCATGACCGCCTCCGGGGACCAGGCCGAGGAGAATCTGCACAATGCCATCAAGAAGTACGACGGCAAGTTTATCTGCGTCGTCGAAGGTGCAATCCCGCTCAAGTACCCGGGTTACGGCCGCGTTGCAGGCAAAGACTTCATCGATATCGCCAAAGAGGTGGTGCCCCATGCGGCCGCCACCATCGCCATCGGATCCTGCGCGAACTTCGGCGGCATCCCGGCAGCCGCCCCCAATCCCGGCGGCTACACGGGTCTCGGTGAAGCGCTGGGCATGGAGGGGAAGATCGTCAATATCGCCGGGTGCCCGCCCAATCCGATCAACCTCGTCGGTACGATCGTCAACTACCTGCTCTTGGGCAAACTCCCGGCCCTGGATGACTTAGGCCGACCACTGTTTGCCTACGCCAAGACGATCCATGATTCCTGCCCGCGCCGTTCGCATTTCGAGAACGACGAAATGGTTGAAGAATTCGGCTCCGAGGAAGCGGCCCTGGGTTACTGTCTCTACAAGGTGGGCTGCCGCGGTCCGGAAACCTACAACAACTGTGCTGTGGCCAAATTCAATGACGGCACCAGCTGGCCGGTGGAAGCGGGGCACCCCTGCATCGGGTGCAGCGAGCCCCAGTTCTGGGACAATATGACCCCGTTCTATGAGGAACTGTAACCATCGGGTTTAGCATTAAGGTTTAAGCAATTCAGCCTTTTCAGGAAGGAAAGGAGAAAATATGGGTAAGAGAGTCGTCGTTGATCCAATTTCCCGAATTGAAGGCCACCTCCGGGTCGAGGTGGAGATCTCAGGTGGCAAGGTTGTCAATGCCTGGAGTTCCGGGCAGATGTTCCGCGGTATCGAAATGATTCTTCAGGGCCGCGATCCGCGCGACGCGCACCTGTTCGTGGGCCGCTCCTGCGGGGTCTGAACGTACATCCACTCCCTGTCCTCGGTGAGGGCAGTCGAAATGGCGGTTGGAGTTCAGATTCCTGAAAACGCGCGCATCATCCGCAACCTGTTGCATGGTGCCCAGGTCCAGCACGATCACATCGTGCACTTCTATCACCTGCACGCGCTGGACTGGGTCGATATCGTCAGTGCCTTGAGTGCCGATCCCAAGAAGACGGCCGCCCTGGCCGACAATGTCAGCGAAGCTCCCTGGGGGGGCGTTTCCTACTACAAGAGCGTTCAGGACCGCATCAAGACGTTTGTCGACAGCGGGCAGCTCGGTCCCTTTGCCAACGCCTACTGGGGGCATTCGGCTTACAAGCTGCCGCCGGAAGCCAACCTGATGGCCACGGCGCACTACATCGAAGCCCTGCGCCTGCAGGCCAAGGCCGCCCGCATGCACGCCATCTTCGGCGGCAAGAACCCCCACCCGCAGTCCCTGGTGGTGGGCGGCATCACCTCGGTTCGGGATTTGAGTCCGGACCGGATCGCGGAGTTCCTCTATATCACGCGTGAGACCCAGGACTTCATCAAGAAGGTCTACATCCCCGATCTGCTGGCCGTGGCCTCGTTCTACAAGGACTGGGGCGGCATCGGCGGCACCACCAACTTCCTGGCCTACGGGGAATTCCCCGAGACCAGCGCCGAGCCCGATAGCCTCTACATGCCGCGCGGTTTGGTGGTCAACCGCAACGTGGGCGGAGTTCGCCCGGTGGACCAGACCCAGGTCACCGAGGATGTCACCCATGCCTGGTACGAGAAGGGTGATGCCAAGCATCCCTACAAGGGCGAGACCAAACCCATCCAGGAAAATCCCGAGTACCGTCCGGGCAGCGGCCAGTATACCTGGCTCAAGGCCCCGCGCTACGAAGACCTTTCCTGCGAGGTCGGCCCGCTGGCCCGTGTCCTGGTGGCCTACGGCAAGGGGCACAAGGACATCAAGCCCCTGGTGGACAGCACCCTCCAGAAGCTGGACGTCCCGGTTCAGGCCTTGTTCTCCACCCTGGGCCGCACCGCCGCCCGCGGTTTGGAAACCATTGCTGTGGGGGATCGGATCGAAACCTGGATGGGCGAGCTCCTGGCCAACCTCAAGAACGGTGACACCAAGACCTATGAGCCCTGGGAAATGCCGGATTCCGGCGAGGGCTACGGCCTGAACGACGTGCCCCGCGGTTCCCTGGGACACTGGATTCGCATCGAAGACGGCAAGATCGGCAACTACCAGTATGTGGTGCCTTCCACCTGGAACCTCGGCCCGCGCGACACCAAGGGTGTCCTCGGCCCCATGGAAGAAGCCCTGATCGGCACCCCGGTTGCAGATCCGAAACAGCCGCTGGAAATCCTGCGGACCGTACATTCCTTCGATCCCTGTATCGCCTGCGCGGTGCATGTCATCGATCCGGATTCGAACGAGGTCTACAAGATCAAAGCGCTGTAAATCCAAGCAGTCACAACAGCCGCCCCGCATTCCGCGGGGCGGCTTTTTTTTGGTACCACGGATTCCAATTGCAATTCGATACGATTGGGCGCTGGATTCCGGGCGCCGGCTTGCAAGATGCCGACATCCGTATTATATAGGCTGACCCCAACATCGACAGGAAATGATTGAATGACGGAAGGACCAACAGATCAATCTCAGATTACCATTCTGGGCATCGGCAACATCCTGCTGACGGATGAGGGTTTCGGCGTCCGGGTGATCGAGAAGCTTTTTGAGGATTATGAATTCCCCGACAACGTGGCCGTGGTGGAGGGCGGGGTGCTCGGCATTCATCTACTGGGTACCCTTTCCAAAGCCGATCACCTGATCGTCGTGGATGCCGTAAAAAACAAGCAGCCCCCGGGAACCCTCTACCGGCTTGAGAAGGATGAGCTGCCCGAGCGCATCCTCATGAAGAATTCGCTTCACCAGACCGATTTTCTGGAAACCCTCACCTTGTGCCAGATGATCGACAAATCCCCGGAGACGATCGTGGTTTTGGGGGCGGAGCCGGAGGACATCGAAACCCACAGTGTGGATCTTACACCTGTGGTTGCCGCCCGGCTTGACGACACTGTTGCCCTGGTGCTCCGGGAACTCGAACGCCTGGGGGTATCCTATGAAAAAAGGAGTTTGTGAATGTGCCTTGCCATTCCTTCAAAAATAGTTGAAATTAATGATAATATGGGAAAAATCGATGTGGCCGGCGTTCAGCGTGAGGCCAGCTTGCTGCTGCTGGAAGATCCCCGGGTGGGTGACTGGGTGATCGTGCATGCCGGCTTCGCCATCCAGAAGATCGACGAGGCCACGGCCCAGGAATCCCTGCGTTATCTCCGCGAAGCCGCGCAGCTTCTGGTGGAAGATGAAGACCCCGATGCGGCTGCAACCGGATAGCCCCAGCGGCGCACGTTCCCCGAGTCGCAATCCCCATGTCTGAGGCGTTGACTGCCAGCCGGGTGAGGGTCTGCGGTATCGTTCAGGGGGTTGGCTTCCGGCCTTTTATTTTCCAACTGGCCGAAAAATGTCGTCTGTACGGCCACGTTGCCAACACTTCTTCCGGTGTCGACATCCATGTGGAGGGCGCCCCGTCGCGAATCGAGGCTTTCATCGACGCGATCAGTGCCCAGGCCCCGCCGCTCGCGCAGATAACAGCCGTCGACGCCCGCCGGGTCGACCCCGGGCATTATACCGAATTCAATATTACCCCCAGCCGGCGGGAAGAAGGCCGCTCCGCCCTCATCAGTCCGGACGTATCCATCTGTACCGACTGTCTCAACGAACTGCGGGATCCGCAGGACCGTCGTTCCGGGTATCCTTTTATCAACTGCACCAACTGCGGACCGCGCTTTACCATCATCGACGATGTGCCCTACGACCGCCCCAAGACCTCCATGCGGCATTTCCGGATGTGTGCACCCTGCCAGACGGAGTATGACAACCCCCGCGATCGCCGCTTTCACGCCCAACCCAATGCCTGTGACGACTGCGGCCCCCAGGTCATTTTGGAGGGGCCCAATGGCGGAGTTTGTAAAGGTGCAGACGCCGTCTCCACGACCGCGCGTCTGTTGGCCGATGGGAAAATCGTGGCCATCAAAGGGCTGGGCGGCTATCATCTGGCCGTGGACGCCACCAACGACGCTGCCGTGGCGCGTCTGCGCCGGCGCAAACAGCGGGAAGAAAAGCCACTGGCCCTGATGGCGCCCGACCTCGATGTGATCCGGACCTTCGCCTATATCGATGCAGATGAAGTCGAGGTGCTGACCTCGCCCCAGCGTCCGATCGTACTCCTGCGCAAACGCAGGCCCAATGCCATCGCACCGATGGTTTCGCCCCGCAACGCCTGGTTCGGGGTGATGCTCCCCTATACGCCGCTGCACTACCTGTTGCTGGCCCATGGATTTACCGCGCTGGTGATGACCAGCGGTAACCTGAGCGAGGAGCCGATCGCCATCGCCAATGCGGATGCCCGCGAGCGGTTGGCACCGATCGCCGATGCGCTGCTGACGCATGACCGCGAGATCTATCTGCGCTGCGATGATTCGATCGTGCGCAAAACCGATGGGGTCACGCGTTTTCTGCGTCGTTCCCGCGGCTACGTACCGGTTCCCGTGTTTCTGCGCCGACGTCAGCCATCTGTGCTGGCCTGCGGGGCGGAGCTGAAGAACACGGTCTGCCTTACCAAGCAGGATCGGGCCTTTGTGAGCCAGCACATCGGCGACCTGGAGAATCTGGACACCTACGCGTTCTTCCAGGCCACCATCGATCACCTGCAGCGGGTCCTGGATATCACGCCTGAGATTCTGGCCTGCGACATGCACCCGGATTACCTGAGCACGCGCTACGCTCAGGAGCGTGATGACCTGCCGCTGGTTCAGGTCCAGCACCATCATGCCCATGTCGTCAGCACCATGGCCGAAAACCACCTGGAAGGCCGGGTCATCGGACTGGCCTTCGACGGCACCGGGTACGGTCCCGATGGCACGATCTGGGGGGGGGAAGTCCTGATTGCCGAAGCCGGGGACTTCGAGCGGGCGGCCTACCTGACGCCGGTGCCCATGCCCGGCAGCGCGGCGGCCATCAAAGAGCCCTGGCGCATGGCGGTTAGCTATCTGGCCCACACTTTCGATGATCGTTGCTATGATGTGGATATCCCCTTTTTATCGACCGTCGAGCGACGCCGGGCCGAGGTTCTCGTCGCCATGGGGCGGCAGGGCCTCAATGCCCCGCTGACGTCGAGCCTGGGCCGTCTCTTCGATGGTATTGCCGCCCTCATCGGTCTCCGGCACCGGGTGGCCTTTGAGGGCCAGGCGGCCATGGAGCTGGAGATGACCATCGCTGCCGGAGATGATGGTTTATACGACTTTGGCTGGAAAACGGTCGGCGAAAGCCGCCGGATCGAGATTGCCCCCATTATCGAAGGGGTCGTGGCCGACCTGTCCCAGGGTGTTTCCGGGGCACGCATCAGCCGCCGCTTTCACACCACCCTCAGCGCGCTTTTTGCGGCCCTGTGTGACGAAATCAGGTCCCATACCGGGCTCGACCGCGTGGTCCTGAGCGGGGGCGTTTTTCAGAATGCCGTGCTGTCGACCGAACTTGCCCGCCGGCTGGAACAAAGCGGTTTTCAGGTCTATACCCAACGCCTGGTGCCCGCCAACGACGGCGGCCTGAGCCTGGGGCAGGCCCTGGCCGCCGCCGCCATCTGGGAGGGCAAGAATTAAAAACCGCTTGTTACGATTGACCTTTTTGACTATAGAGGCTGGATTATCAAGAATTTAGGAAGTTGAGGCCGTTCAGCATGACGATCAAACATAGCGAAGAATACCGCGAACCGGAACTCGCGCGGCAGCTGGTGGCCGCCATCCGGAAAACCAGCAACAAGCCCGTTCAACTGATGGAGGTCTGCGGTACCCATACCATGTCCATTTTCCGGCATGGTATCCGGGATGTCCTCCCCCAAACGATCAACCTGCTCTCAGGTCCCGGGTGCCCGGTATGTGTCACCTCCCAGCAGGAGATCGACACCTTTATCGCCTATGCCCGTCAGGAGGATACCATTGTGGCCACTTTCGGGGACCTGCTGCGGGTGCCTGGAACCGATTCCAGCCTGCAGAAGGAAAAAGCCGAAGGCCGGGACATCCGGGTGGTGTATTCGGCCTTTGACGCCGTCAAGATGGCGGCCGAACAGCGCGGCCAGCGGGTCGTCTTTCTGGGGGTCGGTTTCGAGACGACCGCCCCGACGATCGCCGCTTCGATTCTGGCTGCCAGGGACATGGGGCTCGAAAATTTTCATGTGGTATCGGCCCACAAAACCGTGCCCAACGCCCTGGAGGCCCTGATGGCCAGCGAAGCGGTGGCGATCAGCGGTTTCCTGTTGCCGGGTCACGTATCGGTCATTCTGGGGCTCAACGCCTACCGTCCCTTTTTCGACCGCTATCAGGTGCCCGCCGTGGTGGCGGGGTTCGAGCCCACCGATATTCTCGAGGCCATACGCCGCCTGGTCGAGCAGATCGAAAAGGGACGCCCGCAGCTCGCTAACGCCTACCCGCGGGCGGTTTCGGATACCGGCAACGCCAAGGCCCGCGCCGTGCTCGACCAGGTCTTTGAACCCGTGGATGCCAATTGGCGCGGCATCGGCATCATCCCTGCCAGCGGTCTGGCCATCCGGGATTCGCTGGCACAATTCGACGCCCTTCGGCAGGTGCCGGTCGAGGTGGCCGAGGCCAGGGAACCGGCCGGCTGCGGTTGCGGCGAGATTCTTACCGGCGCCAAGATTCCGCCCGAATGCAAACTCTACCGCAAGGCCTGCACACCCGAGAATCCGGTGGGGCCCTGCATGGTATCCAGCGAGGGCACCTGCGCGGCCTATTACCGCTACCATGGATAGCGTTTCGCCGCCCGGTTGCCGGACCCATCCTTTGGAACCAGGAACACCCCATGACAGACGAAAAGATTCTTCTCGATCACGGCAGCGGGGGCAAGATCGCCCATCGCCTCACAGCGGAACTGCTGCTGCCGCTGTTTGACAACCCCATTCTGGCCGACCTGCATGACGGGGCCGTATTGGAACTGGACGGCGGTCGGATCGCTTTTTCCACTGATACCTTCACGGTCACGCCGCTCTTTTTCCCCGGGGGTGATATCGGTGATTTGGCCGTCAACGGAACGGTCAACGACGTGGCCATGTGTGGTGCCAAACCCCTTTTTATCAGCCTGGCCCTGATCATCGAGGAAGGCTTTCCCCGGGCGGATCTCGAGCGGATTCTGAAGAGTGTGCGCCGGGCGGCGGACAAGGCCGGCGTGATCGTGGTCACGGGGGATACCAAAGTCGTCCCCAAGGGGGCGGCCGACGGCCTGTTCATCAACACCTCCGGTATCGGTTTGATCCCGCCGGGGCTGAATATCGGCAGCACGGCAGCCCAACCCGGCGACCACGTCATTTTGAGCGGTACCATGGCCGATCATGGGATGACGATTCTGACCCAGCGCGAAGGCCTCGCCTTCGACCACGCGATCGAGAGCGATTCGGCCGCCTTGAACCATATGGTGGCCGGCATTACGGCCGCCAGCAACAATGTTCACGTATTGCGGGATCCCACCCGCGGCGGGGTGGGAACGACGCTGAACGAGATTGCCCAGAGCTCGCAGGCCGGGATTGTTATCGAGGAAGACCGCCTGCCCGTGCGGCCCGCGGTGGCCGGCGTATGCGAGCTCCTGGGCTTCGATCCGCTCTATGTGGCCAACGAGGGCAAACTCCTGGCGTTCGTCCCCGCCGATGAAAGTGATGCGGTTCTGGCGGCCATGCGGCGCGATCCCCATGGTCAGGAGGCTTGCCGCATCGGCCGGGTGACCGGTGATCATCCCGGCCAGGTAATCCTGGAAACCCGGGTCGGCGGCCGCCGCATCGTGGATATGCTGACCGGCGAACAGCTTCCCCGGATTTGCTGAGAAGAATGCAAATTGCCAGAGCATCCATGTCGGCCCTAATGCGCGGCCCAGAAAACCCCTCACCGGATAAGCACGGTACCTGGCGTCAGGGTCTGGTGGTGGTGCTGGTTATGGTGCTGTTTATAGGATGCAGCCGTCAGCGGGAAATCCGCATCAGCGGCCGCACCATGGGAACGACCTATCATGTCACGGTCATCGGCGGCTATTTGGTGTCGGTGGCCAAGCTGAAGAAGGCTATCGACGCGCGTCTCGAAGCGATAAACGCCAGCATGTCAACCTACCGCCCGGAGAGCGAGATCAGTCGTTTCAACGCCCTCAAGCAAGCCGGCACGGCCTTCCCCGTGGGAGAGGATTTTTATCGTGTCGCGGCCTTTTCGCGCCAGCTGTTCGAAATCACAGCGGGGGCCTGGGACGGAACCATCGATCCTCTGGTGGACTTATGGGGATTCGGCCGCTCGGGACGGCCTGCCAAGATACCGGCAACCCGCGAAATCCGTGTGCGCCTCGATCATGTTGGCTTTGATTTGATCGACACCTCCCAGGAGGGGGCGCTGATCAAACGCGACCCCAAGGTCACGCTCGACCTGGCATCGGTGGCCAAGGGCTATGGCGTCGATGCGGTGGCGGCCCTGATCCGCGAGCAGGGTTTCACCGATTTCCTGGTGGAGGTGGGCGGCGAAGTTTATGCGGCCGGTGTCCGGCTTGACGGCCGTCGCTGGCGGATCGGTATCAACCGGCCCGAGGCGGGCGCCCCTGTCAACCAGGTCTACAAGGTGGTGACCCTCCAGGATCGGGCCTTTGCCACCAGCGGTGATTACCGCATTTTTTTTGAACAGGACGGCGAGCGCTTTTCACATGTGATCGATCCCCGCACGGGCCGTCCGGTAAGCAACGGGGTGGTCAGCGTTTCGGTGACCGCCGCCACCTGCGCCCGGGCCGACGGGCTGGCCACGGCCCTTATGGTGATGGGCGTCGAAGACGGCCTCAAACTGATCGATTCCCTGGACGATACCGAATGTCTAATCGTGGTGCGCGACCCCGAGGGGAATCTGGTGGATCATTTCTCGAAGGGTTTTCGTCAATACGCGGAAGCGGCGGGCTAGCATGCCGGCCTCCGGCGAGGCGGATACATTAAAACCATGCAACTGCACCTCATCAATCTCGGATGTGCCCGCAACCAGGTCGACAGCGAGATCATGGCGGGCCGGCTCACCAAGGCCGGTCATACCATCGTCGACGATCCTGCACGGGCGGAGACCATCATCGTCAACACTTGCTGTTTCGTCGAAGATGCCGCGGACGAATCCGTCGATGCCATCCTGGCGGCGGCGGGCTATAAGCAGAACGGTCGCTGTCGCCGCCTGATCGTCACCGGCTGCCTGCCCGAGCGCTACCGCGAGGCATCTGCCGAAGCGCTGCCCGAAGTGGACCTGTTCCTGGGAACCGGGGCCTACGACCAGATTCTGGTAGCCGTGGATGAGACCCCGGCCGTATCCGGCAATTGCATCCTGCCCGATCCGGACCGCATCGAACCCCAGGCCGCCGGTACCCCACGGGCCAAATCCGCCGGGCCCATGGCTTATGTCAAAATTGCCGAAGGCTGTGACCGGCATTGCACATTCTGTATCATTCCCCGGCTGCGGGGGCGCCAGAAAAGCCGTCCGCTGGCGGATATCGTTGGAGAAGCACAGGGCCTGATTGCCCAGGGCGTGAAGGAACTGGTGCTGGTGGCCCAGGAAACCACCCGTTACGGTCACGATCTCGACCAGCCCGTTGACCTGAGTGACCTTCTGTCCGCGCTGGCTGATCTCTCCGACGATGTCTGGATCCGCTTTCTCTATGGGCACCCCCAGAGCCTGACCGACGACGTCCTGCAAACCGTGGCGGCCCGCCCCAACCTGTGCTCCTATTTCGATATCCCGGTTCAGCACGGGGTCGACCGGATATTGAAGCAAATGGGACGCCATTACACCTGTGCGGAAGTCAAGGCGATGATCGCGCGTATCCGCCGCATGGTTCCGGAGGCAACCCTGCGAACCACCTTTATCGTAGGATTTCCCGGGGAGACGGACCAGGATTTCGAACAACTCCTGCATTTTGTTCGGGAGGCCCGCTTCGACCACCTGGGGGTTTTTACCTATTCCGATGCGGCTGATCTGAAGTCCCACGGGCTGCCCCACCCGGTTGCCCCGGAAATCGCCCAGAAGCGGCGCGACGTGCTCATGGAAGCCCAGCGAGCGCTATCCGACAACGCCCTGACCAGCTATCTCGACCGTGAGGTTATGGTGCTGGTGGAGGAGGCCCCGGAGCCGGGTGTTTTCCTGGGGCGGACCGCCTTTCAGGCGCCGGAAGTCGACGGCCTGACCTACATCCAGGCGGCCGACACGAAAACCCCGGTTGAAATTGGTGGTTTTGTGCGTGTAAAGATAACCGACACGCTGGAATATGATCTTGTGGGGGCGCCGGCATGACCGATTTGAAAACCAGGATTCTGGGGTTGGTAGCCGATGATCTTGAGGCCATTGAGGCGGCGCTGGCCGAAAATCTGAATCCACATCTCGATCTCGTGCGCGAGGTGGCCGGGCATATTCTTTTCAGCGGCGGCAAGCGGCTGCGCCCTCTCCTGCTGCTGCTGGTAACGCGCATGTGCGGCTACCGTGGCAACTATGACACGGCCTTTTCGATTTCCTTCGAATACCTGCATGCCGCCACCCTGCTGCACGACGATCTGATCGACGCGGCTGAACTGCGACGGGGGCGACCGGTAGCGCACAGCCTGTATGGCAACGCCACCACCGTTCTGGTGGGCGATTTTCTTCTGGCCCGGGCCTTGAGCCTGGCCGCCGGTACCGGCAAGATCGAAATTATCAAAGTGGTGGCCGGGATCACTGAAAACATGTCCCAGGGGGAGATCCACCAACTCAGCCGCAAAGGCGACATCACCCTGACCGAGGAAGAGTACCGGGAGGTGATCTGGCGTAAAACCGCGGTCCTTTTCGAGGGCACCTGCCGGGCCGCTGCCTATATGGCGGACGCGCCGCAAAACCAGGTCGAGGCGATTGCCACGTATGGCGCCAACCTGGGCCTGGCGTTCCAGATGGCCGACGACCTGATCGACTACACCTCGGATACAGCGGTGCTGGGGAAAAAGGCCGGCGCCGATCTACGCGAAGGCAAATTGACGCTGCCCGTCATTGCCGCGCTGGCAGCCGCCCCGGCCTCCGACCGCCAGAGAATGCAGGCGATTATCGTGAACCCGGATTTCAGTCGCGATGATTTCGAGACCCTGAAGACAGATCTGAACCACCACGGCGGGCTGGCCTATACGCGGCAATGCGCCGAGACGCACGTGGACAAAGCCAAGGCGGC
>JASJCD010000056.1 GCA_030066135.1 Desulfobacterales bacterium
CCTGTTTTTACTGACCACATGTGTGTAAATCATGGTCGTTCGCAAGTCTGAATGGCCCAACAAATAAGGAACCAAGGATTCAAAAGGAATTGACACGGCCGATCTTTTTATTTGGGAAGTAAGACCGTATCTTTCTTCCACAGGAAAATTCTTTGATATTCCATAAATCTTTAAACAGAGGGCATATGCCTTTTTCCATACATTTAAATCTTTGTATGTCTTTAGCATTTCACTTGAATCCTCGAGACCATGACTCCTCGGATCCTAATTATCAATAAAAATATCTGCAGGTTATGAGCCGCGATACCATGCGGTTGCACAAGTTTCAGTGCATCTGTGCCCTGATTCGTGTGCATGGCTGCCAAACACTGCCAAGCAAATGGACACCCGTGGCGAACCGGAGAGCGCACGGCTGCCGTGAACCATTGGTTGTTTTTTATTAAATTTTGGCCGGCTGGGGGAAGGGAATCGCCTGGGCGCTGTCGTTGAACCAACGCCGGGCTTGAATCCGGATCGCTCCGGAAAGATGAAAACCATATTACTTGCCCGTAGCCGCGGCGTCAACCGTTCATCGGGCCGTGGCCGCCGTCCTGATCATGGGCGACCTGGCCGAACTACCTATGGCGCGGTTTCGACTTGCAAAGACGCCTGGGAGGGATCAATATTAACGCCAGCCAGAATTTCGAACCGACACTGCCCCGAACATTAACCGCCCGCTAAACACTTCCGGAGACCGGCATGACGACGCAAACCATACCCGAACGCAAAGACGTGGCCACAGACGACCAGTGGGATCTGACCCCGCTTTTCAATTCCGACGCAGCCTGGGAGGAAACCTTTGAAATCGTCCAGAAGGACCTGGACGCCTATGCCGGCTACAGGGGCCGGCTGGGGGCATCGGCCGAGGTGCTGCGGGAGGCGATCGCCTTCGACCTGGATTTGTCCCGGCGCCTGGACAGGCTTTACACCTATGCTCACCTAAAGAATGACGAGGACCAGTCCAACCAGGATTACCTGGGGCTCTATCAGCGCGCCGTGGGCCTCTACACCCGGGCCGCCGAGCTTTCGAGTTTCATGCGCCCCGAGATCATGGCCATCGACCAGGCAAGCATGGACGCCTTTCTGGAGGCCCCGGAGCTGGCCGAGTACCGCTTCCACCTCGAAAAAATCCTGCGTCTGCGCGACCATACCCGCACCCCCGAGGAGGAGGAACTGCTGGCCATGAGCCAGGAAATGGCCCAGACCGCCCGCCAGGTGTTCGGTCAGTTGGACAACGTGGACTTGAACTTCGGCACCCTTAACGACGACAAGGGCCGGGAAGTGGAGCTCAGTCACGGCAACTTCACCACCTTCCTGCAAAATCCCGACCGCGCGGTGCGCCGCCAGGCCTTTGATCAATACTACACACGCTACGAGGCACACAAAAACACCATTGCCGCGGCCCTGGGCGGATCGGTTAAAGGCGATCTGTTTTATGCCCGCAGCCGCCGCTATGAAGACTGCCGGGCGGCCGCCCTTTACAGCGACCGCATGCCGGCCGCGGTCTACGACAACCTGATCGCCACCGTGCGGGAGAATCTCGATCCCCTGTTCCGCTATTTCGACTTCCGCCGACAGGCCCTGGGACTGGACCAGCTTCATTTCTACGACACCTACGTGCCCATCGTGAAAGCGGTGCAGTTCAAGATGGCCTATGAGGAGGCGGTGCAAACCTGCGGCCAGGCCCTGGCGCCGCTGGGGGAGGACTACGTGCGGACCATGCTGGCGGGCCTCGGGGGCACCTGGGTGGACCGCTACGAAAACCGCGGCAAGCGCAGCGGGGCCTACTCCTCGGGCTGCTACGACTCGCCGCCCTACATTCTGCTGAACTACGAGCCCGCCAACATCAACAGCCTCTACACCCTGATCCACGAGGCCGGCCATTCCATGCACACCCACCTGTCCTGCCAGCACCAACCCTACGTCTATCACAACTACACGATTTTCGTGGCCGAGGTGGCCTCCACCTTCAACGAGACCCTCCTGAGCGCGCATCTTCTGGCGCAATACCGGGACGACCCGCCCATGCAGGCCTACCTGCTCAACCGCGAAATCGACAATATCCGCGCCACCCTCTTCCGGCAGACCATGTTCGCCGAGTTCGAACTCGAGGTCCACCGCCGGGCGGAAGCCCAGCAGCCCCTGACCCTGGAGGCCCTGACGGGCATCTACCGCGGCCTGCTGGAGGCCTACTTCGGTGACCGGCTGGTGATCGACGATGCCCTGGCGCTGGAATGCCTGCGCATCCCCCATTTCTACGCGGCCTTTTACGTCTACAAATACGCCACGGGCATCTCCGCCGCCATCGCGCTGGCCTCCCAGGTGATGGCGGGCGAGGCCGGCGCCCGCGAGCGCTACCTGGAATTTCTGACCCTGGGGGGCAGCCGCTTTCCGCTGGAGGAACTGGCCGTGGCCGGGGTGGACATGACCTCACCCGAACCGATCCGGCAGGCCATCGCCCATTTTGAAAGCCTGGTGGCGGAATTGCAGGAAGTCTACGGCAAGCTGTAGAGGGACGGGCAAAAACGGGCTGCGATGAGAAATGATATGCACCCGCAGGGGTTGGTTAAATCAGTGGCGGGAGAATACCGATACCGATACCGATACCGAACCCGACGGCAGTCCGGGGGGAAAAACTCCCCGACGGTCCCTAAGCCACTTCTATTCCCGGTAGGATTCCAGCAGGGCCGCCAGGAACTGCAGCATCTTGTCGATCGAGGGGATGAAAAGCTTTTCGTCCGGGGAATGCGGGTTGCGCAGGGTGGGACCGACGGAGATCATTTCCATGCCCGGCACCTTGGCACCGATCAGGCCGCATTCCAGGCCGGCGTGGATCACCTCCACCACCGGTGCTTCTTCGAACACGCGAGTGTAGACCTCGCGGCAGCGCTCGAGCAGAGCGGAATCCGGATCCGGCGGCCAAGAGGGATGATGGTTCATGCGCGCATCACCGGCCCCGGCCAGGGCGGCCACGGCCCGGACACGGCCAGTCAATTCCTCCAGGCGGGTCATGGACAGGCTGCGCTGGCTGCTGACGATGTCGAACTGGTCGTCTTCGATCTTCAGAATGGCCAGGTTGCAGGAAGTCTCCACTAGCCCTTCCACGGTGGCGCTCATGCTTTGGACACCGTGGGGCAACGCGTTCAGGAGTGCGATCGCGCGCGCAGCCGCGTCCGGGCTAATCACCCGGGAGGGCGTCTCCTGATCGGCGGAAAGCGGCACGCAGCCCAGGGCGAGCTGCGGTTCGCTGGCCCCGTTTTCCTCCGCGAGCACGGCCTGGAGGGTTTGTACGGCTGACTGTAATGCTTTCGCCTCGCCCGGGGCAACGCCCACGACGGCGCGGGCATCCCGGGGGATGGCATTGTGGGCCGATCCGCCCGCGAGGCTTGCCAGGCGGAAGCCCTCGTGCTTTGCAATGGTGACCAGAAGGCGCCCCAGGATACGGTTGGCATTGGCCCGCGGCTTGTGGATGTCGATACCGGAGTGACCGCCGCGCAGGCCGCCGACCGTGAGCTCAAAATAGGCCTGCGCAGCACCGGGGCTTTCAAAGGCCAGGGCCAGACGGATGCGGGTCTCCTCGCCCCCGGCGCAGCCGATCGTAAATACGTTGTCGTCCTCGGAGTCGATATTGATCAGCACTTTGCCGCGGACCAGGGAGGCATCCAGGCGGTTGGCGCCGATCAGACCGCTCTCCTCGTCCACGGTGAACAGTAGTTCGAGGGGCGGATGGGGAAGCGATTCGCCCGCCACCAGGGCCAGGGCCAGGGCGATGCCGTTATCGGCCCCCAGGGTGGTGCCGTCGGCGTGGAGCCAGTCCCCGTCGCGAATGACGCTGATGGGGTCTTTTTCAAAATCATGGTCGGAATCCGGGGTTTTTTCGCAGACCATGTCCATGTGCCCCTGGAGCACGATGACCGGGGCCTGCTCGAAGCCCGGCGAGGCCGGCATCCGGATGACGAGGTTGCCGACCGCGTCCCGGGCCGTTTCCAGGCTGCGGTCCTGGGCCCATTGCTCCAGCCAGCGCCCGATGGCGGTTTCGTTCTTGGAGCAGCGGGGGATGGCATTGATCTGGGTGAAGAGGTCGATCACGGTATCGGTCGTGGGGGTCATACGCGTCTTGCTCCTGAGGTCGGTTCGATCCTGGCGGCATCGCGGCCGCCTTTACGGTCACTTGTTTGGTTCGCGGGGAATATATGGTATGACCCGCTCAAAGTCAAAAATTCTATACCCCGGCGCGGTCCGGCCGGGCCTTCCATGAGGTGGTCGCATGACGCTGCGGGAACACGGCCGGGCCGCCACCAGTCTGCTGCTCGTGGGCCTCAACACCCTATTCTGGGGCGTTCCGGTCTACCTCCTGACCCTGGTCAAGCTCGTCTTTCGCCGCCGCAGCCATCAACAGCGGCTGGCGCAGGCGCTCATGTGGACGGTCAACTTCTGGATCCACGGAAACCTGTGGATTCAGCGCACCATGCTGCGCATGCACTGGGACATACGGGGGACGGAAGACCTGCGCATGGACGAATGGTATTTCGTCAACTGCAACCACCAGTCCTGGACCGACCTGCCCGTTCTGCTCGAAGTCTTCACGGACAAAATCCCCTTCCCCAAGATTTTCACCAAGCAGGAGCTGATCTGGCTGCCGATCATCGGCCAGGCCCTGTGGGCCATGGACTACCCCTTCATGCGCCGCTATTCCCGCGAGGAGCGCGAACGCCACCCCGAAAAGGCCGGGCGGGATCGGGAGGCGGCCCGCCGCGCCTGCCGCAAATACCGGCACGCGCCGGTCGCCATCCTTAATTTTCCCGAAGGCACCCGCTTCACGGCCGCCAAGCACCGCCGCCAGGCTTCGCCCTACCGGCATCTGCTGAAGCCCAAAGCCGGCGGCCTGGCCTACGCCCTGGAAGCCCTCGACGGCCGCATACGCCGGCTGCTGGATGTCACGATCGTCTACCCCGAGGGTGAAACCCGTTTCTGGGCCTATCTGGGCGGACGTATCCGGCGGATCGTCGTACAGGTGCGTCCGATCGATATTCCCGAACGGTTCATCAAGGGAGACTACGCCTCCGATCCCGATTATCGCAAAGATTTCCAGGCCTGGCTGGGTGAGCAGTGGCGCCGCAAGGACGAACTCATTGCACAGCATCTAAACAAGGCCTGAGTCCCGAAAGTGCCAGCCCAAAAAAATGCACGGCGAATCAAGGTTCGCCGCGCTTAATTTCTGGCAGGCGCCAATACGTCTTGCACCGGCGCCACTAAAAACTTCTCGAAAATCGCCTCCAAGAGAAGTTTAAATCCGAGCGCCCAACATCAGTATGAGACCCAAAGACTTTTTTAGGGATGCCGTCTAAAACCTATCTCAAAATCTGGATTTGGGTTTCAGCGCAAGGCGGCCGGGAGTTTCCCCGTAAAAACGGGATTCCCCGCCTGATCGACTGTTGCTTGTGGGTCGAACCGGAGGAATACGTCCGTATTTCGAGGATTCAATTCGAGCGCCCAACACCAGTATGAGACCCAAAGACTTTTTTGAAGAAATTACAGAAGCGATTTCAAAATCTGGATTTGGGTTCCAGACCAAGGCGGACGCGAGCTTCCAACCGCAGGCATACGTCGGTATTCCGAGGATTGGAAGCGAGCGCCCAACGCCGGTATGGGACCCAAAGACTTTTTTGAGATCGCTTCTACTCTTTCTGCTCGTAGAGCAGCGTAATCGTCACCGTTCGGTTGAGGGCCCGGTTTTCGGGCAGGTCGTTGGTGAAGAGCGGATCGAAAGGCCCCACCCCGGAAAACTTGAAGGCCTCGCCGGCGGCATCGCCCCGTACGGCGCTGATCTGATCGAAAACCGCCCGGGCCCGCCGCTCGGACAGATCGAGGTTGTATTCCTCCTTGCCGATATTGTCCGTATGCCCGACGATGTTGACGCTGACATCCGGCAGGGTATCGATGCGGGCCACGATCTGCCGCACGATGACTTCGTTGCGGGCCTTGATGGCGTCGCTGTTGAAGTCGAAGAGGATCAGGGCGTATTTCTCCTGCACCTTGTAACCCAGGTTGCGCGCCCGGCGCTCTTCGCGCTGCAGGAAGTTGACCGTCAGGGGGTCGCTCGCGGCGGTGTAAAACTGCCCCTCCATATCCTCCACTTCGATCTCGGCGGTGAGTTGTTTATAGGACGCAATGTTAAGGGGTGTAAACTTATCCGCAGGCAGCGGCAGGGTTTCCGCCAGCGTGTCCGAACCGGTCATGCTGTGGATCGGGCTGCCGTCGCCCGATATGGTGAGTTTCCAGCTGTAGACACCGTGTTCGGAGACGATCCGGGGCTGCACCTGCAGCGCTTCGGCATCCATGCGGGCTTCCGCGTAGGTGCTGGTGACGACATCCAGGATCTCGTCGCGGTCGGCATGAATTTCGACCCGCTGGTTTTCCTGGCGGCCTTCGGGGGTGCCCCGCGAACTGGGGACTTCCGGCAGATTGCGGGCCTCCACGGTCATGCGGGCCGGATCGATGCCCCAGATATACTGCAGATAGGCCTTGACGGATTCCGCCCGCGCCCGCGACAGATCGATGCGGCCCTTTTCCTCCCCCATGTCGCCGTTGCACCCCACGATGCGGATATTGGCCGTAGGGAAAGCCGTCAGTCGCCGCCCCACGATGTTGAGCACGTTCAAATACTTCTCCTGGGCGCTGCGCAGTTCGGCGCTGTCAAAGGCCGCCGTCTGGTCCTGGCCGCGGAAGCGCACGTAGCGTTCCGGGATGGCGCTCTGCCCGGTGTCGAAGTAGATGTAGTTGAGCAGCGGGGCGCTGTCGATGGTGGTGATCTCTTCGACATTGACCACCGCGGGCGCCAGGGCCAGCGTGCCGGAAGGCGGATAGAGGAAGCGGTAGGTGACCACATAGCGGTAGAGCAGCTTGGACATCACGGCCTGGAAGATGGGCACCAGGTCCTCGGCGGCAGTGGCTTTCCAGATGCGCCCCCCGTGGCTTTCACTGAAGGTGCGCAGGAAGGGATCCGTGCCGCTGCGCGGCATGTAGTCGATGGCATAGGCCTCGAAGTTGGCCAGGCCCTCGGCGGCCTTCTCCACCACCGGGCCCCGGAAAGCGCTGTTGATGTCTTCGCCGTCGGTGAAGACCACCATGAATTTGTTGGTGTCTTCGGGCAGGCCGTGCAGCACCGAGAGGCCCGCCAGCATACCTTCGTAGACCACGGTCTTGTTGGTCAGTCCGGCGTCGAAGCTCTCGCGGATGAAATCGCGCAGTTCCTCGATCTGGTTGGACTGCTTCATGCGTACGTGCAGGTTGTAATCGCCGAAGGCCATGGTATCCCGGTCGCTGAAGACCACCACGGTGATATTGTCGATCGGCCGGATGATGGCGTAGAGATTCTCCATGGCCCGAATGATGGGCTGGATGGCGTTGCGCCGCCGCATGGAAGCGGAGTTGTCGACCACCATGACGATATTGAGGCTTACGTCTTTACTGGTCTCGAGCGGCTCGGCCGAGAGGATCTGGGCCTGCTTGCCCCCGCGCATCAGGACGAAATCCTCTCCGGTCAGATCGCGAAGCGGGTTACCCTCGCCGTCCGCCGCCGAGACGAGCAGTTTATTCGCATCCAGATATTTATAGCTGAATTCGACCGCGCCGGCGGGGGCCACGACTTCGAGGTCTTCCTGCGCATGGGCCGGCATGACGAGCAACAGTCCGACGAGAATGACGATCGACAATCCAATATATTTCTTCATCCTTCCTCCTTGGGCCACGATGGATCCAACGCGGGGGCGGCCGTCCGGACAAGGCCGGGGGCAGACAAGCGGGCCCCGTCGCACGCGTGGTAATGGTTTTTGCGACTTGAACGTCAATGCTGATGATGCGCCCCCATGCGGGCGGCATGGCCGCAGGGCGTCAGCCGGCGACCGTCGACAGGGCCGGTCGAAACGGGCGGCCGGGTTGATCGTGGTTTTATATTTCAGGCGCGGTCGATAATCAAGTCCGCGGTGGCGGTCATCACCGGCGCGCCCCGCCACAGCCGGTATGCCCTTGGACCGGATGCCGCTCTCAGGAGGCCTCATGAAATCTGAAGGGGCTGTCCAGAGCTTTCCGCAGGGGGGCGTCGCGCTTGTAGACATCGTCCTTGAACAGTATCTGCCCGTCGAAAAATTCCGCCGTCAGATAAACCATCAGCACCGGCACGGGCTGGGAAAGAAATACGGTTTGCGTCCGGCCCGCGGCGATCAGCTTGTCAATGTGCGACCGGTTCCATCCGGAGACATCCTGTAATAGCAGGGCGGCCAGTTCGAGAGGACGTTCGACCCGGATGCAGCCCGAGCTGAAAGCGCGATCCGTCCGGCGAAAGAGCGCCTTGCTGGGGGTATCGTGCAGAAAGACAAAATGCTTGTTCGGAAAGATGAACTTGACCTGCCCGAGCGCATTGGACGGTCCTGGTTCCTGGCGGAGGATATAAGGAAACCGCCGGGCAGTTGTCTTCGCCCAGTCGATCGCCCCGGTGTCGACCGGCCGGCCGCTGCGGTCGAGGACGCTGATGTTGCGGCGCTCCAGATAGCCGGGGTCTTTCTTGATGGCCGGCAGGACGTCCTTGGACAGAATTCCCGGCGGAACGGTCCAGGTGGGATTGAAAACGATGTATTTCATGTCTGATCGGAAAGAGGGCGTCTGCCGATAGGGTCTTCCGACCTGAACTCTCGACTCCCAGATGGTTTGCCGTTCCTTGTACACATATACACGGTAACCGGCGATATCGACCAGGATAAACTCGGGGGGGACATCGTGCAGGACCCACCGTAGGCGTTCCAGATTGACCCGGATCTGCCCGATGCGTTGTTCGGCGCTGACATTGAGCGCCGCCAGGGTCCCCTGACCGACCACCCCATCCGCGTCCAGGGAGTGCCGCTGCTGGAAGCGTTTGACCGTGGCCTCGAGGGCTTCATCGAAGCGATTTCCAGACGCTTGACCTGGCAGCAGATCACCGCCGGCAACGAGGCGCTGCCGCAGGGCCGCCACACGCTCGTCCTGCATGCCCTGTTTGAGCGTGTCCCCGTCCGGAATGGGGGCCCATCCCCCCGCAGCCGCCAGGCGCCGATAATCGGCGAGCACGCCCCGTAAGCCGGTATAAATCCTGTACTTCGGAATGAGTTCCGCGATGAATACGGCGATGTCATCGGATGCGATGGCCTGTTCCAAGAAGGCGACGGGCTCGAGATCGGCAACATCGCGGTTGAAGTTCCAGGAGGCGTGCTGGGTAATGGGGTCGACCTTCCCGAAGATCAGATTGTAGCACAACCGGATCAGGCTGCCGGTCAGAATCAGGTCGAATTCAGCTTTCAGTTGTCCATCGGCAATGTCCGCAGCTGCGATTTTTTGGTGATAGTCAAGCAGTTCGGAAAGATAGTAGTCCTTCGGATCGAGACCGTCGGCCTCGATACGACGGATCGCCTCCATCAGCCCATCCACTTGGGCCTGACGCCCCCAGGCAGGTGCGAACCCGCGCTGTTCGTAGAACGCGGCCACCAGATCCCGCCCCGCGACATGAATCGGGCCGATCTTGTATTCATGGGCATAACGGATCTGCTCTACCTCGGCACGGATAAACGCGGCCATTTCCGAATCCGCCCGGGCGCTCGTGCCGAGCAGGGCTATCGTCAACAATAACACATAGACAGAGGTTTTGGCTGGCATGGGGTTTTCCTTATCACAGCGCCAGGCGCTTGCCCGGCAACGGTCCCAAAGGCAAATCTGGCGATCAAAGGCCGGACAGCCGTTTGCGCAGATATCGGTTAACACCCCTTTTCAGACCAAGTCAAATGCAGCGCCATATTTCAATTGAAAACTAGCTAATCTGTGTTTAAGGTAAAGCGAAATATGCTGTTTTCGCCTGCGGCCCTGCCCGGCCCCTGTAACTGGAAGACACCGCCATCGATGCGACCACGCCCGGCAGGGTCCGCGGTATGATGCTCCGAGCCGCCTGCACCCGGCTGGCAGCGTACCGTCATCCGATGCGGCACGGCGCCTTTACTTCCCGTTGAACAGCCATGGAGGAATGCCCGATGCATCCCATTGGAAAAGGTTGCCCCCACCACATCATTGCCGCGCTGCTGGCCATAATCCTGTTGATGACGGGAGCCACGCCGGCGCAGTCGGACCCGCCGAAATCCAGCGGGCAGACCCTTTATGTACCGGTCTATTCACACATCTACAGCGGTGACCGCGAGCGGCCGCTCTATCTGGCGGTCACCATCAGCATCCGCAACACCGACCCAAACCAGGCCATCCGGCTGACACGCGTCGACTATTTCGATTCCGAGGGCAAGCTCCTGCGGGGCTATCTCGAAAAGCCCACGGTGCTGGGTCCCATGGCATCGACCCGCTACATCGTGGGGGAATCCGACAAGGCCGGCGGGTCCGGCGCCAACTTCATCGTGCGCTGGGAAGCCGACACGCCGGTCAGTCCCCCGATTACGGAAGGCATCATGATCAGCACGGCCTCCCAGTTGGGCATCTCGTTCACCTCCCCCGGCCAGGTGATTCCGGACTAAACCCGCGATAGGAAGCATCGGTATGGATCCGTTGTGGATCAGTATTGCCTTTGTGCTGGGCTTCGCCGTTCGACAGGTCGCTCTGCCGCCGCTGGTCGGCTTCCTGCTGGCCGGCTTCATCCTCAAGGCCCTGGGGGCCGAAGGCGGGCCTTTTCTCGAAGAAATTGCCGATCTGGGCGTCCTCCTGCTGCTCTTCTGCATCGGGCTTAAATTCAAGGTCAAAAGTCTGCTGCAGCCTGAAATCTGGGCCGGCACCACGCTGCACATGGCGCTCATCGTGGCCCTTTTCAGCGGCGCCCTGCTCATGCTCTCCGGGACCGGTATCGCCCTCTTTGCACCCCTCGACCTGAAGCGGGCCCTGCTGGTGGCCTTTGCCCTGAGCTTTTCCAGCACGGTGTTCGCCGTCAAGGTGCTGGAGGAGAAAGCCGAGATGGCCTCCTTTCACGGCCGCGTGGCCATCGGCATATTGATCATGCAGGATATCCTGGCGGTGATCTTCCTCACCGCCTCCACCGGCAAACTGCCCACCTTCTGGGCCCTGGCCCTGATACCGCTCCTTATCATTCTGCGCCCGGTGATGATGCGTCTCATGGAGGGCAGCGGTCACGGCGAACTGATGATCCTCTTCGGGCTTTTTCTCTCCCTGGTCGTCGGCGCCGGGGGCTTCGAAATGGTGGGCTTGAAGCCGGACCTCGGCGCCCTGATCATTGGCATCATGCTGGCGAACCATTCCAAGGCCGGGGAATTGGCCGACCACTTGATGGGATTCAAGGACATGTTCCTGGTGGGCTTCTTCCTGAGCATCGGCCTTTCCGGCCAGCCCACCTGGGAGGCCCTGGCCGTGGGCGCTCTGCTGGCCGTGGTCATGCCCCTCAAGGTGGTCCTTTTCTTTCTGCTGCTCACACGGTTCAAGCTGCGGGCCCGCACATCCACCCTGGCCGCCTTGAGCCTGGCCAACTACAGCGAATTCGGACTGATCGTGGCCTACCTGGGCGCCAGCCTGGGATGGATCGACAGCAGCTGGCTGGTCACCATCGCCATCGCCCTCTCGCTGACCTTCATTCTGGCGGCCCCTTTGAATACCCACGCCCAGGCGCTCTACAATCGGCATGCGGATCGCCTGAAGCGCTTCGAAACCAGGAAACGCCATCCCGAGGACACGCCCATCGACCCGGGCGATGCCGAAATCGTCGTCTTCGGCATGGGGCGTATCGGCACCAGCGCCTACGACACCATGGTGGCGCACCACGGCGACGTGGTCATCGGGGTGGATTTCTGCCTGGAAAACGTCGAGCGCCTCAAAACCACCGGGCGCAAGGTCATCCTGGGGGATCCCACCGACCCTGATTTCTGGGAACGGATCAGGTCCCAGGAAGACGGACAGGTTAAAATGAGTGTGCTGGCAATGCCCAAGAACGCCGCCAATCTGGCGGCCGTCAAGTACCTGCGCGGGCACGATTTCAAAAATGTGATCGTTACGACCGCCAACTATGAGGACCAGGTCGCCGAACTGCAGGAAGCCGGGGTCGACGGGGCCTTCGATTTCCGCACCGAAGCGGGTATCGGGCTGGCTGAAAAGGCCCATGAAATCCTGGAGGAACACCTGATCCGCCGGCAGCGCACGGATTAGCCGGCCCTTTCTGCGGGGCCGTTGCGGACAAACCCGCCGCGCTCAGGGCCGTCTGGGGATAAAGCGGCTGCCGGCAGCAATGCCCGTTAGGCGGTTTCGCAACGGACAGGCCGGTCGATGGGGGATGGCACTTCATGGCGGCTGCATTGGGTATTTGAGGTGGGGGCGAAACGGGGTGGGTTGAATTCAGGCGGATGGGCACCGCAAGACCCGTTCAGGCGCGGTCTTCAATTATCGGCCTCGTCAAACCATTTCCAGAAGGCCTCGGAGCCGAAGGGCTCGGGCGGGATATCCATCCCCGCTTCGTCTTCGAGCGCCTCTTCCTCCAGGCACGACTGGAACAACTCCACCGGGAAGGAGGCTGTGGTGCTCTCGGGATCGGGATCGTCAGGGGCGATGGGGGTTATCTTCCAGGCCACATCCCCGTAGCCCGCGTCCCGAAAAGCATTGGCAACCCTCAGGAAGGCCGCTTCATCCAGATCCCGGGCATCGATGACCCTTGAGTACTTGACCTGGAGGCGCTGGCTTTCCCCCTCGCAGTCCGCGGACGCGTAGAGCCGGCGGTATTCACGGTCGCTGTCCGGGCCCAGGTTCTCCCGTATGAACGGCTGAATGTCGTCGTAGGTCATATTGGCGGCCAGAAGCGCCATTATGGAAACGCGTACTTTTCCTTCCATGTCAGCTCACTCCCCTGTGCGGTGGTCACCACGCGATCCTATCTCCCTTGTCTCTGATGCCGGATAGGTTGTCAAGGCTAAGTTATTAATTTTGCACATTTTTATTTACACTTTCCTACACATGGGTGTAAATTTTTTTATGGGCAGACAAAAAACTGGCAACGCGGTAGACATCCCCTAAAAAAATTTATCGCTTTTGGCATTTCGGATCGTAAAACCAGGTCCGGAAAAGGCTGTGTATTTCAGCCCGGCCGGCCGTCTGCCGGCATCATGGCGATGGGGAGAATCAGCTGGTGGGCACGAAGCTTTCCTGGCGGATGACCATTTCACGCCGGACAGCCTGCAGCGCGCCGCCGCATTTGAGCCGGCAGTAGGCGCTATGGGGTGCCTTCGCGAATACGGCCTGGAAATAGGGTCCCTGAAGGATTTCCGCCAGGGGCCGCGTTTTGAAATTGATGCTTTCCCGGTGCTTTTCGATCAGCGGAACGATGAAGCCAAAACGCCGGTTGTGGGCGGTGATGTACATGATGTGTGCCTGGCAGCAGGGATGGACCGTGCCGTCGGCGGCAATGTAGATGGAGCCCTTGTGCAGCGGTTTGCACCGGGCCGGATCGCCGTCGGCGGCCAGCGAGTGAAATAGATCGCGTTTGAGGGTTACATCGTAAATATCCGGGGCTTGCAGACGCGCATCGTAATCGCGCGAGGCAATGGCGTAGAACCGCTCAAACCCGATTTCCCGCGCCAGCCGGCAGGCGGCTTCGATCTGGTGCTGGTTGTGCCGGAAAACGATGAATTTCCAGTAGGCCGTGCCGCCGCCGGCAATGAAGGCCGCGGCGTTGCGCAGAATCTGGCGAAAATCGGTTCCCACCCGGTGCCGGGCATGCGTGTCTGCCAGCCCGTCGAGACAGAATCCCAAGGCCCCCCGGCCGTAGGCACCTCCCAGGGCGGTCCACCAGGCCGCGTCCTGAAAATCGCCGTTGGTATCGCCGCCCATGACGACCGCGGAGTTGAGGGCGTGCACATGGGCCACGATGTCGACGAAATCAGGATTGGTGCACAGATCGCCGAAATTGCCGCCGTAGTTGATCCATTGCAGGCCGCGCAGCATGGCGGCCGGCAGCCGTTTGAATTCCGCCAGGGTGATCAGGTGGCGGCCATAGGCCCGGACCTTCTGCTGGCGGCTGCAGAAGGGGCAGCGCGCATTGCAGCGCGACGAGGGTTCGAGGTTCAGTCCTTTGATTTGATCGGGTGTGAGCATGATGTTTTCTGCCGGTTATCCCTCAAGGGCGCCGTTTTCGCCGCCGCGCCGTTTGACGCGCCTCGCCCCGTATTATATTTAGCGCACGGAATTATGCAATTTAACGCGTCCCGGTACAACCGCAAAAGAACCACAGCCCTGCCGGGCCCGGCGCACATGGCCGACCCGGATCCGGAAACACAAATGCGCCTGTTATGACCCAGAAAATCATTCTCGATATCGACAACGCCCTCACGCTGCCGGCCCAGGACACCGACGACGCCATAGCGCTGGCCCTGGCCCTGGTGTCGCCCGAACTCGAACTGGTGGGCATCACCACCTGCGCCGGCAATTGCCGCACGCCCCAGTCCACCCGCAACACATTGCGCCTGCTGGAGGCCGCCGGTGCCGCAGGGATTCCCGTGGCCGAGGGGCGTGCCGCGCCCTTCCTGCGCGACCGCCGCAACCACTTTCGCTATCTTGAGCAAAAAAGCGCCGGTCCGCAAGGCCGGTATTGGCGCGACCTGCCGACCCCGACGCCGGTCGAAAGCAAGGCGTGGGCGAACCCGGCGCACGAATTCATTCATCAGGCGCTGGCGCGGTTTCCGGATGAACTGATCTATGTGGCGCTAGGATCCCTGACCAACCTGGCCCTGGCCCTGCTGACGGCGCCCGCACAGGCGCCGCGCATCAAGCAGGTGGTCCACATGGGTGGCAGTTTTCAACCGCCCGCGGGGCCGCCGTTTGTCTGGTCGACCCCCGATATCCCGGATGACGTCTGGGAGACGACCCTGCGTTTCAACACCGCCTTCGATCCCGAAGCGTCGGCCGTGGTATTCCGGGCCGGCATTCCCCTGACCTTTGTCACGGCCAATGTAACCTGCCAGGTCTTTCAGCGCCCGGCGCATCTGGACCGGCTGCAAACGGCGGGAACACCCTTTCACCACTTTCTGCACACCTACACCCGGCCATGGGTAACATGGTCCATGGCCGAGCGCCGGCTGCCGGGGGCCCATATGCACGACCCCCTGGCGGTGGCGCTCATTATCGATCCCACCTTCTGCCGTCTGGAGACACTGTTTCTCGATGAGGCCGCCTTCCTGAAGGGGCAGGCGCCCTGGCTGGTCCACGACCCGGTGGGCACGCCGGTGCAGGTGGCCACAGCGGTGGACGCGGGGCGGTTCGAAGCATTTCTGGCTGCGCGGCTCACCCATCCGGTGCGGCCGATCTATCAACAGACGTCGCGATGGCAAAAAACGTCGTGACAACCAGAAACGTCGCGACGGCAAGCGACGGCTTGAGGACGGCGGCGGCCGCAGCGCAGAATCCCCCCGGCGGCGGCAAACGCCGGCTTTCGGTCTGAAACCGTCCCATCAGCCGCTGGCGCCGCAAGCGGCGGCGTAGTGATCGATCACGCCCCCGATGGCGTGGCGGACAAGGGCTTTCGGTTCAGGAGCCAGGTGGCCTGCGGCAACCGCCTGGGCCGCCGCCGGCATGTGGGCCGCGATCAATTCGCCGGAAGGCGGATAGCGGCGCAGGTTGGCCACCAGGCGCTGCAGGGCCGCCGCGGGGCCGGGATAGCGCCAGTAGTAGCGGATCCGATCCGAATAGGCGTGACGGCGAAGCCATGTCAGCTCCTCGGCACTGCCGTGGTAATGCTGCCGCCAGTGACGCGGATCCGCGACCATGGCCGCCTCCATTGTTTCCGCCAGCCGGGACAACCTTATGCCCTTGTGCAACCGCAGGCTCTCCGATTCGATGTGGGCCAGCTGAAAGACAGCCTCCCGAAAAGAATAGGTCAGCCAGGGGCCGACCTTGAGAATGGCCATGCGATCAGCAACCATTGCGGCGAGGGCCCGCGGGGTCTGGTAATCCGTCGAATGGGCCTCGATGGCCAGACCGGGGGTGGCGTCGATGAACCGGACAAGGCGGCGGGCAGCGGCGGGGATGTAGGGCTGGATGCGGCGACTTGAAAATTCGGCCCCGGTGCGCGCCACGATGGCTATCACCCGCGGCCAGACCACCCCCAGCCTGCGGACTTCGAGAGCCTGCCGGAAGGCCGCGACGACCGCCTCGAGATCCTCCGGAAGGCTGACCCCTCCCCGGTCCGGTGGCCCGGCGGATCCACCCGGCGGCGGAACGTCGGAGCCCACGACATAAACCGGTGGGGCCAGGCCCTCCTGACGGGCTGTTTCCTCGGCCACGGCCAGCAGATCGATGCTGCGCGCAACAATCAACGCCGCGGGAAGGGATCCATCGGCCTGCCGCGGATCGTCGCGGCAAGGGGTGGCGGTATCGATATGCAGCTTGGCAAAGCCGCCGGCCGTGAGTGCCTGCACCAGCCCCCGGGCCTTGGCCATGGCCCCGGAGGCCGGCTGCTCCGCCCAGGGATGCGGTCCGATATGATCGCCGCCGAGAATGATCTGTCCGGGATCCAGACCCACATCGGCCGCCTGGCGATGGACCATGGCCGCAAAATCCGACGGTGTCATGCCGCTGTAGCCGCCGTCGACATTGACCTGCTGGGCGGTCGCCTCGACCAGGAGCGGCCATTGGTCGCGTCGGGCCTGTTCCAGGGCCGACCGTATGGCGCTGCCATTGACCGTACAGACGGCATAGACCGCCTGGCGTTCACCCCGGCGATTGGCCTTGAGGATGTCTTTCAGAATGGCTGGCATGCAGGCCTTGTCAATTCGTGTCCATTTTGTGGTGGATGGCCAAATGGACGCCGTCGTAAAAAGTCCCATTACGGAACCGTCAATGATTTCAGGTACAAGCGAAACATTTCACGGCAGGCGCGCTTGACACTGGCATGGGTTTTTTAATAGCTTAGACAATTGGCTTCAAGCTTTTCACAATTGCCCTGCGGGAGCGTAATGTCAAATTCAGCGCAAGACCCCCAGACGCCGAAAGCGCACCATTTTTCAGCCCGGATCGCCACCATTCTCGTATTCAGCCGGCCGCTGCTCGTATTCGGCGGCATGCTCTGCGCCATAGCGGTCATGTGGAAACTGAATCCGGTGATCTACACCATTGGCGTCTGCCTGCTGTTGCTCTCCATGACCTTCGACCTGGTGGACGGCTGGTTTGCCGCCCGCTTCGTGCCCAATGCCCCGCTGGCGCCGCTGGCCGACCGGCTCATGGACAAACTGGTCTATTCGATCATCTTCCCGGTGATTGCGGTGGGCATGATGTGGCGCCTGATCGTCATCACCCCCGACCCCACCCGCGGCGAGCTGCTGCACGCCGTCTTCGTGCTGCTGCTGTGCGTCACGGTGCTGATCCGGGACAATTTCGCGGCCTTCATGCGGGGGTTTGCCATCCGACAGGGTGTCGAACCTGAAATGAGCGAATACAACCGCATGCGCACCATCGTGGCCGCACCGGTCAGCGCGCTGCTCTACGCCTATGCCTTCCACGTGCCCGAGGGGCCGCCCTCGTGGGTCTATTTTAAAATTTCCTGGCTGGCCAATTTCCCGCTGCGGGGCCTTTTTTTCATCGAAATTCTTTTCCTGGTGATCAACTTCGGCTCCATTGCGGGCTACTGCCGCAAATACGGTCGGGCCTGCCTGGACGAGCTCTGCATGGGCAACGAAGCGCTGCGCCGTCGCATCCTGGCCTTTTTCCCCAATGCGCTCACGGTCATGAACGCCATGATGGGGCTGATGGCCGTCTTTTTCGCCTACCAGGGCCGTGTGCGTGAATCCTACCTGATGCTGATCGGCGCGGCCACCTTCGACAAACTCGACGGCATGGTGGCGCGCCGCCTGGGATTGACCGAACCATTGCCCCAGGACGTGGGCAAGCGCAAGATCAATCTGGGCAACCTGATGGACGACTTCGCGGATGCCGTCAGCTTCTGCATCGTTCCCGGCTGGATATTCTATATCGCCATGAGCGACTACGGCACCGCGGGGACGGCCCGGCTCCCCATCGGACTGATGGCCCTGGGCTACGGCGTCATGGGGATCGCCCGGCTGGTCTATTTCACCATCGACAAAACGCCGATTCCCGGCTTCTTCAAGGGCCTGCCCACACCGGCGGCCGCCCTTCTGGTGGTAACCCCCCTGATCATGCTGGCCCAGGTCCAGCCCCAGGGATCGCCCTGGACGGCCTTCTGGGGCTATTTCGCATTCGGTCTGATGCTGTTCACCGCCCTGCTGATGAACTGCTATTTCATCCGCTACCTCCACATGGGGCGCTACATGAGCCGCAACCCCTGGATCACGCGCCTGGCGCTGGCGGTCCTGTTGAGCGTGGTCACGCCTTACTTCGGTGTGATCTGCCTGGTTTTCATGACCCTTTACGTGCTCTCCCCTCTGGTAACCTGGCGCATCGATCCCGAGGAAGCCGCCCGGGAGGGGCGCGCCGAGACCATCCAATCCGGATGACCTCCTAGTCGGCTTGACATGCTGATGCGCAGCATTTATAGGCCCTCTATTCCCGCACACGCCCAATTGAAAATGAAAGACCAGGAGGTCGTATATGGCACTTTGCCCCTGCGGCAGCGAGCGCGACTACAGTGACTGCTGCCAGCCGTTGATCGAGGGCGGCCGGAAGGCCGAAACCGCGGAAGCGCTGATGCGTGCGCGTTACAGCGCCTATGTCAAATCCGCCGTGGATTTCATCATCGCGAGCACCCACAGCACCCAGCGCGCCAACTACACGGCCGAGGGGATTGAAAAATGGTCCCGCAACAGCGAGTGGCGGGGATTGACCATCGTTCGCACCGAGGCCGGCGGGCCGGACGATGAAGACGGCGTCGTTGAATTCATCGCCCGTTATATCGAAAAGGGCCAAACGCACAATCACCATGAAATCGCCCAGTTTCGTCGCGAAGACGGCGACTGGAGTTTTTATGATGGTGAAGCCCCCAGACCCCAGACGGTCAAACGCGAAACTCCCAAGGTGGGTCGTAATGCCCCCTGCCCCTGCGGCAGCGGCCGCAAATACAAGAAGTGCTGCAGCGCCTGATATCCGGCCCGACCGTCACGGCGCCTTCGAGCATAAAAACCTTCAGGAGGGGACATGTTCACAGAGCTGATTCGCAGCCGACGTAGCATACGCCACTTTCAGGACAAACCGGTTGAACCCCCAAAAATCGATGCCCTGGTGGAAGCCGCCCTGCGGGCGCCTTCTTCACGCGGTCTCAACCCCTGGGAATTCATTCTGGTGGACGACCGCGACCAGCTGGCCGCGCTGGCGGAGGCCAAACCT
>JASJCD010000057.1 GCA_030066135.1 Desulfobacterales bacterium
GCACGATCGGATCGAATGCCATCAGGCTGAGGAGTTTCACCAGGGCCAGTCCGATAGGACCGCCGCCCACGACGAGTGCCGCGCCCCGGCGGCGCCCGACACAGTTGATGGCGTGCAGCGCGGCGGCATAGGCCTCGGCCAGGGCGGCATTGCGGGCATCGACGCCTTCGGGGACGTTAATGAGCATGGCGGGCAGCGCCCGCACGTAGGCTGCGAACCCTCCGGGCATGTCCCCGATGCCGATGCTGCGACGGCCGTTCTGGCAGAAATAGGGGCGTCCGCGGCGGCAGTCGCGGCACGCGCCGCAGGCGCTGGGCCGGATGATGACGCGCTGTCCGGCGGTCACGCCATCAACCGTCTCGCCGCAGGCCGCCACCCGTCCGCTGACCTCATGGCCCAGAATGGTACCGTCGACCAGCCCGCCGCTTTTGATCAGGGCATGATCCGATCCGCAGAAGCCCGCATGCGCCACCTCGACCAGGACGCCGTCAGGGCCGGTGGCGGGCACCGGCATCTCTTCCAGCACCAGGCCGCGGCCCGTGCGGTA
This sequence comes from Desulfobacterales bacterium, assembly GCA_030066135.1. GTDB lineage: Bacteria > Desulfobacterota > Desulfobacteria > Desulfobacterales > UBA5852 > JABZFP01. The sequence continues at coordinate 548 of JASJCD010000057.1, forward strand.
GACCACGGCGGGCATACGCGCGGGAATCGAATTGATCATATACAGGCCCTTCGTGTCAGTGTGCCCGGCAGGCATCGATGGTGTCATTGTCTTCGGGCAGCCGCCGTCGGCTGAACAGAAAGGCGGCGCCCAGCCCGGAAATGATGTGCCAGATGCCCCACCAGGCCACCAGAATGGCCATACCGCCCAGTCCGTTGAAAAAATTGAACACCAGCACGAGGCCCAGGGCCGAGTTCTGGATGCCGACTTCGATCGACACGGCCCGGCAATCGCGTTCGTCCAGGCGTATCGCCCGGGCTGTCCAATAGCCGATATTGAGTGCCAGCAGGTTGTGCAGGAACACGGCCAGGATCACCAGCCCGACGTATTGCAGGAAATGCTGCCAGTTGGCGGCCAGCGCCCCGCAGACGATGAGGATGAAGAAACCCAGCGAAAAAATTTTGAACGGTTGGCGCACGCGGTCCGCCAGGCCGGGAAAGGTCCGGCTGGCAAAGAGACCGGCCGCCAGCGGGATGCCCAGGATGACGAAGATGGTCACGAAGACGTCGATGGGGCTCAGGCTGACTTCACGCAGGATGGGGGCGGTGGCCGGGTTGAGTCGTCCCCACAGGGCGAGGTTGAAAGGCGTCATCAGGATGGCCATGGCCGACGACACGGCCGTCATGCTGATCGAAACGGCGCAATTGCCCCGCGCCAGGTAGGTGATGATGTTGGACAGGTTGCCACCCGGGCAGGCGGCCACCAGAATCATCCCTAGTGCCATGCTGGGATGGGGACGAATCAGCAGGGTCAGCAGGAAGGTAAAGGCCGGCAGAAGAACGAACTGCGCGGCCAAACCGATACCGGGCGCCTTGGGGGCCTCGACCACCCGCTTGAAATCCTCGAGCTTTAAATCCAGGGCCACGCCGAACATCATCAAGCCGATAGCCACATTGATGATGAACAGTCCCTGGGGATTGAAATTCAGCCGAACCTGGTCGATAGCCGCCACATCCATGGGTGCATCTCCCTGCGTGCTTATGGGTTTAGGGTTCGGGGCCGGCGACCGTGCGCCGGCCGGGACTACATTTTTCCGGACCGGGCGGCCGCCCACAACCAGTTGCCCGGCGGGTCCACGTTGGCCTCGGGATCGACGACGACATGGATCACGGCCGGTTGGCCCGAGGCCGCGGAACGCTCCAGGGCCGGCCGGAGTTGGGCCACGGTTTCGACGTATTCACCGTGACATCCCATGGCAACACCCACCTGATCGTAGCGCACGGGCGCATGATCATGACCGAACCAGGGGGCCTCCCGGCCGAACTGGCGCTGCTGGGCGCTTTTCTCCATGCCGTAGGCACCGTCCACGGCCACGAGGATGATGACGGGCAGGTCGTTTCTAACGGCCGTCTCCAGTTCCTGCAGGTTGAAGCCGAACGCGCTGTCACCGGTAACGCAATATACCTGTTTTTCGGGGCAGGCCAGCTTGGCACCGAGGCTGTAAGGCAGGCCTGTACCCAGATGCCCGTAATTCATGGAGTAGATCACCGAGCGCGACCGGCGCGCGACATGGTAGTGGATGTCCCACAGCGTCGTGTTGCCGCCGTCCATCACGAAGATGGCATCGTCATCGAAGAAATCGTTACAGGCCTTGAGAATCTGGCCTGTCAGCATGGGCTGTCGTTCGGTGTCTTCGAGCGCCGCGTCCAACTCCTGTTCGAACTGGTCCTGGAGGGCCCTGAATTCGGCCACCTTGGCGTGGGGTTCCCTTTGGGCCACCAGCTGCCTTACAGCCGCCAGAAGCTGATTTAGAACCGTGCGCGCATCCCCAATCAAGGCGATGTCCGTCGGGCGGTTGAGACCGATGTGGGTGGGCTCGGTATCGATCTGGATCAGGCGCTGCTTGTCGGGTTCCCCGAACATGGGTGGCCGCCCCCACATGTTCAGCTCGCCCAGACGCGTGCCCACCGCCAGGACGACATCGGCCTGTCCGTTGGCCGCGATGCGCGACATACAGGTGGGGTGAAAGCTCAGGGGGTGATCGTCAGGTATGATGCCGCGCGCCCGTATCGTGTGGGTGACCGGGCAGCCCAGATGTCCGGCCAGAGCGTGAACTTCGCCGCCCGCACCGGAGCGCTCCGCCCCGTTGCCGCAGTGAATGTTGACCAGTTCAGCCTCAACCAGCATTTGCGCCGCCCTTTGAATCGCCTCGGCATCGGCGGGCACCCGCGTGGTCAGGCGGTAACGGTCGGGGGCCAGGATCGTTACGCTGTCTTCCTCCCCCCTCTGGGAGATGATATCCTCCGGGATCAGGATATGGGTCGGCCCCGGGCGGCCACTCATGGCCACGCGAAAGGCGTGGCGCACCATGTCGGGGATGCGCTGCCAGTGCTCCACCTTGCCGTTCCATTTGACGGCCGGTTTGAAAATCTCCAGATGACGGCTGACCTGCATGCCCCCCTGCTGCAGGTAGGCATCCGCAATGTCACTGCGCCGTGTCGTGGTGATCGCCACCACAGGACTGCCCTCGGCTTCGGCACACATCATGCCGGCCAGCAGATTGGCCGCGCCGGGGCCTGCGCAGGCCATCACGACCGCCGGTTTCCCGGTGACCCGTGTATAGGCGTCACCCGCATGCGCGGCCGCCGCTTCGTGGCGCGGCACGACCAGGCGCATATTCAGCTGAGCGCCCAGTCGCTCGAGCGCCTCGACAACCATCATATAGGTACCGTCCGTGATCGCATGGACGTGCCGCACGCCTTCAGCGTGCAGGCACCTGAGCAGCAGTTCGCCTCCGGTGATATCTCCCATAATGCCTCCTGAAGCTGCATATCGGATGAATGGATTGCGTTCCGGGCCCCGGGCTGGCGAAAGCGCGTTGCCGCGGCGGCCGTGTGGCTAAAGTTCCATCAGCTGTCCGCCGGTGATATTGATGGCCTGGCCGGTGATGTAGGAAGATGCCTCCGAGGCCAGAAAGGCCACCAGGCGGCCGACCTCGTCCGGGGTGCCGACGCGGTTCATGGGGATGGTGCGCCGCATGGCCTCGTTGCGCTCTTCAATGCTCTGCCCCAGAAATTCGGCTTCCAGGGGGGCGCGCCAGTCCTCCAGATCGGTCTGAATCTGTCCGGGACAGATGGCGTTGACCCGTACGCCGGCGCCGGCCAACTCCTTGGCCATAACTTTGGTGAGCATGATCACACCGGCTTTGGCCACTGCATAGGCTCCGTTGAAAAGCGGCGGCACTTTTCCGCCCCGGGAAGCGGTGTTGATGATCACCGCGGGCTGCCCGAACATCAGCGGAAGCAGGGCGCGCGTGACACGGAACACGCCATGCAGATTCACATCGATCGTTTTCATCCATTCCGCTTCCGGATAGGTGTGCACGGCATTGGGCACGCCAAACACCGCCCCGGCGTTGTTGCAAAGGATGTCGATACGTTCAACGTCGGACGAGACGGCGGACACCATCTTTTCGATCGAGGCGTTGCTGGTGACGTCAACACTGATACTCATGGTACGTATATCGAAACGCGACTGCAGCGCGGCTGCATGCCGGGCCATCTCGGCGGCGGACCCCGCCGCCACGACGCCACCGTCCCGTCCCTCGCTGCCGAGATCGGTCAGAATGAGATGGCATCCGCTGGAGGCCAGGTTTTCGGCGATGGCGTAGCCGATTCCGCTTTTTTTGCCGGCTCCTGTGATAAGGGCGGTTTTGTCCTTGAGATCCTCGTACATGGCGGTGGATTCCTCTGTCGATGTCAAAGCCCGGGGATTATCGGGCCGCAATGTTATCGAATGCCATTCGAAAACTGATCGTTATATAATGTTTGAGTTGTGGTCAACCTTAAAATGGGGGCGCAGCGGCCGTATGGGTGGAATATATTCGGAAATCGATCTGTTCCGGCAAGGCGCGAAAGCATCAATTACCGGCATTAGAAAGCGAGGATGGCGCGGGCATCAGATTGATCCGGCACGTGCTGTCCGCCCGGGATGCGGAATATTGGCAAGGGTTGGCCCCGCGGGTTCATGATAGTTTCACATGACCGTTCCTGGGGGGGGTTATTCTTTTGTTCCCGGCGCCAAGGTGAAAAGCCGGCGGGTGCAGGCACGGCTGAAGAGCGTAACGGGTTGAAGCGGGGCGTTTGGCAGTCTCAGGCCATCTGGCCCCGTCGGCTGCGATAGCTGCCAACGCGATTTGGGCAACGATTGGAGAACGTGATGGGCGCGGGCAGGAGGACCAAATGCCATGCAAAAGGCCGTTTTTGTATCCTGGATGCGCATTGGTGGAGGATGGGCGCCGCATGGCGAATAAGGATAATCCGGCCGTGGATCAGGTATCAACCTTTGGCCACGCCGCTGCGAAGCAGGCGCTTGAATCCCTCCAGGGTTCCCTTCCACATGGCATCTTCACCAGCCATCACCGCCACGATGACATCCTTTTCCACACTGACCTCGATGGCCAGTTCCTCGCCGCGGACGGCGAATACGGCTTCGCCCCAGCGTTCCGCCGGCTGGCCGGTGACTTCGCAGTCGTAATCGGTTCGCATTTCAGTCGTCATACGGATTTCACTCATGGCAGCACCTCAATATGCGTTTTGATATCGGACGGACGGTTGGGGGACAAGCGCGGTTGTGTTGGGAGGCTTGCGGCCTCACAGTGTTTGCGGGGGCATCTAGCCGCCTGATGAAAAAGCTCGCCATAAAGATCGACACGTGCATGTTCTGAAGGCGCCGGCACCACCGGCGGCGGATCCTCGGCATGGGTTTGAAATCGTGAAAGGCCCGTATCTGGTCGCCGTAAACGTACAAACCTTTACCGCGTGCGGCGGACCGCCGGCATTAACCGCTATTCATTGGCCATCTGTATGTTGGATCTGCTTTCTCCTTGACCAGGAGAACTCAAACCTTTCAACCGCCCTTGGGGGCGCAGGCCGGTGGGCTGAAACCACCAGCGCCGGTGGGGATTCCTTGGGGCCTGAAGCTGCCGGCCGACATCAGTTTGTCGACACCTTTTTTGTGGCAGCATGGGCACTCGGGGTCACTGTCCTGAGATGACAGGATCAGGCATTCAAATTCGCTTTGGCAGTGGCGGCACCTGTATTCATAAAGGGGCATGGTCTTCCCTCCTTCGAAGGCCGGGCTGGCGGGCAGCTAACAGGCCCCTATTTTTTCCCGCGTTTGGAGGCGTATCCGTCGGCGTACCAGCCGCCGCCTTTGAGTTCGAAACTGCAGGAGGAAATAATTTTCTTGGCTTTGCGGCCGCAATCCGGGCATTTGATGCTCTGGGTGCCCATTTTGACGAGCCGTTCCGTTACGGTGCCTTCGGGGCACTCAAATTCATAAACCGGCATCCTGAATCCTTCCAACAAAACAATATTATTAAATTGCAGATGTGAGAAATATGCTTTTAAAAGGCAGGAGTCAATTATTATTTAGATAAACATCTAAAAGGCTTAAAAATTGCACACTTTGTCATGTTTTCGGATGCCGAACCTTTCCGTCGGCATTCAGCCCCGCACCCGAATTTAAGGCTTGTAGGTAAAATATGGAGGCTTTTAAATGATTCAATCAAGTTTTCTCAAGGACAATGAAAAGATTCTGCAATCGCTGAAACGTATACCGACTTTTGATCCTTTTGGAGAAAACGAACTGCGGGGCCTTCTCAAGCGCAGCAAGCTGCATAAATATGCGCCCGGAGAAACCATCATCAAAGAAGGCGGTACCGGAAGCTGGATTTATTTTCTCGTCTATGGCGAGGTATCCATCGCCCAGCAGGGGCGCATCGTCACCACGACCAGCCGGCAGGGAGAATTGATTGGAGAGATGGGGGCCATTGACGGCGCCCGCCGCTCGGCCACCGTGGTTGCACAAAAAGAAACGGTCTGTATGGCGACCGATACACGACAAGTTCGGCATCTAACAGGCTACGATCGTATGGCCTACAGCTATATCCTCTATCGGGTGTTCGCCGAAGTTCTGGCCGACAGGCTCAGGGCGACCACACGCGAGCTCATCGAGACACGCGAACGCTTCAGCCTGTCCCGCTGGCGCCCCCAGCGCCTCATTCCCGGACTGCGGCGCCTGATGAGCTGATCCTTCCCGTGCCTTCCCGGCCGGAGCGCCACAACCCGGCGCGTTTCCGAAGCTCTCGCGGTCGCGGACGCTCCCATCGCGCTGGCTTGAAAATGGGATGCCGACAGGGGTCGCTTCCCAGCATCAGGATGATTTGCGAATCCCCAGCCGCCGCATCCGGGATGCAAACGTGGAGCGGTTCACATCGGCCGTTTGGGCCGCCCGGGTAATATTCCAGCGATGGGTATCCATCAGGAAGAGGATGTATTCCCTTTCGACATCCTCCCAAGTTCGATCACCAAAATCCAAATGGGTCGGCTTTTCGGTTCGTTCATGGATGACAAACGAACTGTCGGGCGGGTGTTGCATGTCGCTGCGGCGGCGGCGTTGGCCGCTGCCTGTCATATGGCCGGGAAGATGCACCTTGCCGATCAGGTCGGTTTCCGCCGTGACCAGGATATAACGCACAAAATTTTCAAGCTCACGGATATTTCCTCCCCAGCCGTAGGTCTGCAGCAGATCAAGGACTTCAGGCGCAAAACGTTTGGGCGCGGCGCCCATCTTCAAGGCTTCCCGGCGCATAAAGTGGCGCAGCAAAAGGGGTACATCCTCACGCCTTTCGCGCAGGGTCGGTACGGTCAGCGGGAGGACGGAAAGGCGATAGTAGAGGTCCTCGCGAAAAAGTTTTTGGCCCACCATATCCGGGAGGTTGCGATGGGTGGCGGCAACAATGCGAACGTCGACCTGTCGGGCGCTGTTTGACCCCAGGGGTTTGACCTCACCGTCCTGGATAACGCGCAGAATGCGCGCCTGCAGTTTAAGCGGCATGTCACCGATCTCATCGAGGAAGAGGGTTCCTCCGTCAGCGGCTTCGAACAGGCCCATGCGATCTTTATCGGCCCCCGAGAAAGCCCCGCGGGTATAACCGAAAAGCTCGCTTTCCAATAGCGTTTCGGGGATGGCGCTGCAGTTCTGGGCCATCAGCGGCTTGGCACTGCGGCGGCTCATCTGGTGGATGCGCCGGGCAAACAACTCCTTGCCGGTGCCGCTTTCGCCCGTAATCAGGACGGCGTAGTCCGTACGGGCATATTCTTCCATAAGCTCGCGGGATCTCAGGAATGCCGGGCTCTGGCCGATGAGAGTCGGTTGCCCTTGTATCTGCTCCAGGGTCTGCTTGAGTGATTCGGTCTCTTCCAGTTTCTGATGGTAGCGAATGGCATTGCTGAGGGCCACGGAACCGATGTCAATGAGGCCCTGAAGCTCCGAAAGATAGCTGGACTCCAGATTCAGCTTCGTTTTACGGGGGTCGGTGTCGATGATCTGGACGGCACCGTATACCCTGCCGTCCCGCAACAACAGCGGGAAGCACAAGATCAAGCTGCTTTTGACATCAAAGCCCTTTTCAGCCTCACGATAGTGGCGTCCGTCCTTCTCGGGCTCCGCAATGGTCATCTTGCCCTTTTCGATTACCCATCCGGCAATGCTCGGCTGGCCTGCCGGGATCCGGACACCCACCATTAATTCGCGTTGGCGACCGGCCGCCTCCACGCAAAGATAGTATTGATCCTTTCGTATCCAGATGGAGCCGCGACTGACACCCTGCAATTCCAACAGTGATTCGAGGAACTTGCGTTGTAGGCGCTCCGGATTGAGCTCTTCGGATAGCGATCTGAAAAAATGGATATCGGGTCTCATGATTTTTATTTACCTAATTGATGATATTTGATCAACAATAGGTTAAATATCACCATTCAGTCAAGTGTCGCGTCATCTGACAGGTGGCCATTTAAATTTTTTTCTATTAAATCCATTGGTTTAAACTCAAGCGGCAGTCTTGGCATGTATATTGTTTAAGCTAAGAGCAGAACCATACGGAAGGTTGATGCCACAATGATTAAAAAAGCTGCTCTTATAGTGATGATTGCCTTTTGCTTGGGTGCCACGGGCTGCAGTTCACTGGGTGAGCTCGTCGCCCTGGACCCGACCCTCTACAGCCAAACCCGACATGATGTTTCACCGTCGATTCAGCCGCTAATGGATACAAACAGTTCAAAATCCTTTGCCGTTTTCAACAACAACCCTTATGCACTGCACCTGGAATTCGAGGAAGCCGATTTGGAATCTTATCAGACACCTGTTAATGGGGATGGCGGGGCGTCTCTGAATGCCTATGCCGCCTGTCTGACATTGAAGGTCATGTTTTAATTGCCGAACCCTGTGTCAATATGACCTTCCCTCCAAATGCCCCCCATCCCCTCCTCCTCATAAGTCGCTAGCCGACGAATTGTGACGAATAAGCAGCCCGGACTCCCGCAGGAGATCCGGGCTGCTTATTTTGATCGCGTGGCTGGAATTGCAGGCAAACGCCCATGGCCATAAGGGACGTTTGTCGGCAAGGGAATGGCTTTGGCCGGGGGGGTACCGTTGGTTCCGCAGATCCAATCCCGGTGGCGTCGATCGCGGGTTTGCCGGAATCGGAATAGCTTGCATGTCCAACACTAAAGATTTATTGATTTACAACCGATTTAGAGGAAATGGTCGGTGTATGGTCATACCGTGAATGGTGGTCCATTCTCCCGGCAACAATCACCTTCCGGGATCAGGACAATGGCTGGTCGAATGCCGGCTGCAATTGCTGTCTCCCGGATCCAAAGCAGTACTAACGTGCCCCCAGCCGCGTGGCCGATTGGGGCGGTAAGGCGCTGATGCCACTTTCATCCCGCGCGAAACGTATTACGATCACCGCCGGTGTGCTGGTAATCCTGACGGCCAGCCTTTTATTGGCGGTTGTCCCGGTCCTCATCGAACGCTGGCTCAATCAATACGATCTACAGGAAGCGTTCAACAAGACCTCGGGCGGCACGATTTCCACCGGTACATTAAAGCTGCACGTCTTTCCGACCCCGCATCTGATTATTCCTGCGGGGAGCCTCGATCTGCCTGATCTTCTGATCGGCCGCTGGCATGAAATCAGAATTTACCCGGCCCTCAAAACGATTTTATCCGGCAAGATCCGCTTTCAAAAGCTGAAGATCATCACCCCCGACATTCAGCTGAATGCCAACTTCATTCCCGAAGTCGAAAACCAGGCGGAACTGGAGATGGGCCGTCTGACCTCCGAGCATATGCAGCGTGTTCTGCAGGAAGCCAGCCGCCGAATGGGCAAGGGTCTGCAGTGGCTGGCCACCCATTCGCCCCAGGCAAGTGTACGTGTTCGCAATGGCCGTATGCAGCTGCCTGCAAAGGCGGACATGGCGCCGGTTGCCTTCCACGACATCGATGCCCGCCTGACATTGCCGCCAGATGCGCTTCAAATCGAACTGGACTGTAAATCCAGTTTTTTAAGGGCGCTTCGGGTGACCGGTGCGGTGGATGCCACCTCTCTGGCCGGGAAACTGACCCTCTGGTTCAACCAGCTGGATACAGCCCAATTGTCCGAGATCACCGAATTGAAGCGGTCGTTTGACCACGTTGGCGGCCTGTTGTCCGGCCACATGACCGTGGATCTGATAGGGCCTTCGAAGATTGAAAGCCATATTACCTTCAGAATTCCACAGTTGACGCTCCAGCGGTTAGATACCCCCGTCACGATTCGAAACGCCTTTATCGATGGCGTGGCCACCTTTAACGCCTCTTCTTTGCGATTCGACCTGGCCCGCCTCTATGCCGAGCAACCCCGCTTGAATATCACCGGCCATGTACAGGTTGGCGGGGAATTCGCGGGGCTGCGCTTGCATTTGGTGGGCAGCCGGATCGATATTGCCGAAGCACGCCAGGCAACACTTGCCCTGGTGGGCGACAGCCAAAGGACGGTCAAAATTTTCGATGTGCTGCGTGCCGGCAGTGTACCCTGGATCAGTTGGCGCACGGAAGGCGCGCGCATCGGCGATTTAGGGGTATTTAACAATATGAAGCTTACCGGAGAAGTGCAGAACGGCGAGCTCTACATCCCGGCGGCCGACCTCAAGCTGACCGATGTCAATGGTATCGCCGATATTGCCGAAGGCGTTCTAAGGGGTGAAGGCTTGTCGGCACGGGTCGAAACCACTGAGGGCCGCGAAGGCAAGCTTTGGATCGATTTCGCGCCTGACGGTATCCCCTTTTTTCTCGAGATCGACACCCATCTGAAGGATGTGGGCATGTTGCCCCCGCGGCTTTTAACATGGGTGGATGACGATAATTTCCGATCCGAAATCAAGCGTCTAAATACGGTGCGCGGCGAGGCCCGCGGCATGCTGATCCTTGACAGCCGCAAGGGAGACGGGCTTGAGGTAACGGCCGATGTGGGCCAGTGTCGCCTTACCGCTGAATACGATCGCATTCCCTGGGAGGTTTCCATTGACAAGGGGCTGGTGCTTTACACGAATGACAGGATCATACTGGACCAGATGACCGGTCGCATCGGTCCGAGTACCTTCGATGACCTGAAAGCCCGCGTCGATTTTGGTGGTGAATCCTGGTTGCATATCGAATCGGCACGTGCCGTCCTCGACCTCGGGGCGGTGATTCCCTGGATAATGTCTTTTGAGGACCTGAGGTCCGTGGCGCGCCAGTATCGCATTGCCGGAGACCGCGCGGAGATTGCCAGCCTCATCCTGGAAGGCCCATTCTTCGAACCCTCCCGCTGGGCATTTACCACCCGGGGCCGCATTGACCGTTTGACCCTGGCGGCCGATGACCTGCCCGGCCCCCTCAATTTAAGCGACCTTCGCTTGAGGGCCTCCGAGGATTCACTCAACGCTGAAAACCTGAATCTCGAACTGCTGGATGCGGATGTTACGGGCAGTGCCCAGGCCACCTTTGCCGACAGTCGGCTTCAGTCTTACGATCTCAACTTCAAGGGCCAGCTGGGGCAACAGGCAGACAAATGGCTCAACGACCTTTTCGAGGAAGATGCGGATTTCTACCTCACGCAAACGCCCCTGACCGTTTCGGCGGCCAGCATCAACTGGGCGGCGGGCAGGCCCTTTGACGTTGCTGGCGATTTTAAGACCAGCCAAGGCGTTCAGGTATCCTTGTCGCAGGAGTGGTTCCCGGAGAAATATCGCAAGGAACGTGTCGAAATCAAGGATGGTGAGGCCGTGGCCATCGTCTCTCGAGACAGTCAGTCAGACCAGCTGAACTTCGGCTTCGAAGGCCTCCTGACGGGTAAAACCCTCAATCGCCTCCTCTTGCGTAATCCTTTTCCCAGCGGCCGCCTGAATGGCGATTTTCAGATCGGTATCGTCGCGGGCAGGCCCGAGTTGTCCACCACAAGGGGCCACCTCACCGCGGCCAATATTCGTCTTCCGCTGGAAGGCGACCACAAGGTCCATATCAGCCAGCTGCAGCTGACCGCCGAAAATAACCGCCTGAAGATATCGCCGGCGGCGTTTTTGGTAAACGACAGCTGGCATACGCTGGAAGGTGACATTCGCCTGGCATCGCAGCGCTATCATGTCGACCTGCGGCATGAGGGGGCGTTCCTTGATATACCTGCCCCGGAAGAAGCCCAGCACCAAGAGGGGCGCTCACAGCTCGAATGGCTGCTGAAGCTGCCGCTTGACGGAAAGATTCAATCCCGTTTCTCCGCCCTCAAATGGGGTGATCAGCGCTGGGTCCCGATGGAAATCACGGCCGCCATGGCGCCCGGGAAATGGGTCATCGAAGTTGACGAGGCGGGACTCTGCGGCATTCAAACCAGCGGGACGGTCATGCTGGCGCCGGACACGGTATCCGTTGACCTCAAACATGAAGCCCGCAAGGCATCGTTGAAACCGGCCGTTTCATGCTTGCTGGACAAACCCGACCTGATTGACGGGCGTTTCAGCCTGAAAGGGCACCTCAAGGGGCAAGCCCCCATAGAAGGCCTCAAAGATGCCCTTGAAGGGCAGTTTAAATTCGAAGCCGAGGACGGGCGGATCTATCGGTTTGATCTGCTGGGCAGGATTCTGGCGACCATCAATCTGACCGAACTCGTCCGGGGCCAGAAATCGGATCTCATGGGCGAAGGGCTGGCCTACCGCGGCATCGAAATCGAAGCCCAGCTCAAGAAACGTCAGATAGAGCTGGACAAAGCGGTGATCAACGGGGCGTCGGCCGAGATTGCGGCCAGGGGCAGCCTGGACTTGCAAGCGGATGAATTCGACCTGGTTGTTCTGGTGGCGCCGTTGAAAACCGTGGATGCCATCGTGAAGTTCACCCCCATTATCAGTACCTGGTTGGAGGGCACCCTGGTTTCGATTCCGGTCAGGGTTTCGGGCCCTTTCGAGGATCCCAGCATCACGCCCATGTCACCTTCGGCTGTGGGCAGCAGCATCTTGAACCTGCTCAAGAACACGATCAAGCTGCCCGTCAAGTTGGTTGAACCGCTTTTTGACGAAGAAGACGACGAGGACGAAAAAGACGGCCAAGAAGACACAAAACCGGCGCCTTGATCCTGCATTGCCGCCCCCAGGCCGGAAGTTCGCAAGGCCACCGGGCGCTTTGCAGATTGCAGTCAGGGCGTTTTTATGATTTTATACCACAATTTTTTGAGATCGCGTTGCCATTGTTAAGCGGTGCGGTAAGCGCTATTTTTATGACGGTCTCGATGAAAACCCGCTAGGGGCGCTACGCAGTATGCCTCGGAATGCGCGAGCTGTAGCGCGCCATCTTCCCGGGACCGTATAGAACCTGACTTCATCCAATTTCATCTCGTTTGCCGCCGGAATCAATGGCGCCCGCCCGTCAGCAGGAGGCCCTTGCATGGGGATCAAGGAGAGAAAAGCACGCGAACGCGAAATGCGCCGCCAGCAGATTATGGTCGCGGCCAAGCGCGTATTCACCCAGCGCGGCTATGAAAAAAGCACGATGGAAGACATCGCCCGCGAGGCGGAGCTGAGCCCCGGGACGATTTACCTGTATTTTAAGAGCAAGGACGAGCTTTATGCTTCCCTTTGCCTGCGCGTCCTGCGGTTCATCAACGTCAAGGTGGACCATGTGGTCAGCGATACCGCCATGGACTATGAAGCCAAGCAAAAGGCCCTGCTGGGTGCCATTCAGGAAGTCTACGATTACGATCCCCTGATCCTGAACAACATGTTCCATCTGCAGTCCAGCGATACCCTCAAATCATTGTCCCCCGAGTTGATGAACGAAATCAACGAACTCTCCCGAAATGCGCTACAGGCCATGGCCGGCATGTTTGCACAAGGCATTGAGAAAGATCTGGTTATCGATCGCCATCCCATGGCCCTGGCCGATATTGTCTGGGCCCTGTTTTCGGGCCTCGTGCTGTGGGAGGAGAGCAAAAAAATGATTAACGCCGAGCGATATGATCTCCAGAATACGTTGACCACCGCCTTTGATGTATTCGGCCGTGGCCTGCGCAAGCGACGAGGCGACGAATGACGCCTGATGCCGGCACATCAGCTCTTTTGCCGGTTGAAGCGGTCCTCATCACCCGACTGTGAAACCAAGGAGAATCCAAATGGGCATGCGATTCGAATCCGACCATCAGGAAGAGGAAAACACCCCGTATGACGCTTATGCGGCCCTGGAAGACCGCAAGGGCGGCAGTAAAGCGGTGTATTTTTACGTGGCGGCAGGCTTGGGCCTGCTGATCCTGGTACTCGCTTTCATCATGCTGGGGAATGGATCCGATCGTCAGGAAGTCGCTAAACGGCTGGATCTTATAGAGAAGCGCCTCGACGACATGGAATTTCGTCTGGGTAATCTTATTCAGAATACGGCCGGTAATGATGTGGGGGCCCTGCAGAAAGCCAACCAGGACCTGAGCCGGCGGTTTGACGCCCTGGAGCGCAAGCTTGAGGCGCGTTTGAATCAAATGAGCGTCACCCTTACCCGGCTCGAGAAAAAGCCGGCGCCGGTGCCGCCCAAACCAGCAGCGAAACCGGCGAAGACGCCTGTGAAGCCCCAACCCCGTCTGCACACGGTCCAGAAAGGCGAGACCCTCTACCAGATCAGCCGCAAATACGGCATGAGTGTCGATGCGGTGCGCAAGCTCAATGGGATCGGCAAGGATTTCAAGATTTATCCGGGTCAGAAGTTAAAGGTGGCTGGCAAACCCTAGCCGGGAAGACGCGTGAAATCGGCGGTCGTCAGGCCGATGACTTTGCGCTCACCGACGTTCGCTGGCTCACATAGATGCCGATAAAGACCAGGGCCGAGGCCATGTACTGGGAGCGGTTGAAGCGTTCGCCCAAGATGAGCCATCCCAGGATCACCGTGAAGACGGGAATCAGGTTGACGAAAACCGAAGCCTGGCTCGCGGGAATGCGGCTGACACCATAGTTGTACAGCCCATAGGCGCCCAGTGTAATGACGGCACCCAGATACACGATGGCCAAAGTCGGTTCCCAGGCCAGGTGCGTGGGCCAGGCCGTTGACGGCAGCCAGAGCATCGGCAGAAAGAATACCGCACCGACAAAGGCCTGGATGGCCGTCAGAAAAAAGGGTGAATAGCGACTGGTAAGGCGCTTGAGACTGATAATATAGCCGGTGGCACAGACCATGGCCAGAAATTCCAGAAAATTGCCCAGCAGCGGCTGGGGGGCATCGGCCGTGGCCTCGCCGGCCACGCTCAGCCAACCGGCCCCGACGATGGCCAGCGCGAAGCCCACCAACATCCCGGGTGTAAGCGCCTCTTTCAACACGAAACGGGCGCAGACGGCCACCATGAGGGGCAGCAATGCGGTGATCATGCCGGCCTGGGAGGCGGTGGTCAATTCAAGGGCGCGGGCCTCGAAAATAAAATAGAGACAGGGTTCGCAAAACGCCATGAAAAGCAGCACTTTCAGGTCCCGCCAGCGAAATACATTCCGGGTTCGGAATCGCGGCACCAGGGGCAGAAAGCAGATGCTGGCCACCAGCATGCGCCCGAAGATGACCACCATGGGGTCATAGCCGCGAAAGGCCAGCTTGAGCGCCACAAAGGAACTGGCCCACAGAATCATGGCGGTCACCAGCCCCAGGTAGGCCCATAAATTCGATGTGTACGTTTTCAAACCCGCCCTCCGGTATAAAGCCGTTTCTGTGGCTGGCGCCCCTCCGAGGCCTCACCGATGCCGAATACCGCACCGCCTGGTCCCGGCACTTTGATGGTATCGATCTGGCTGTGGCCCCCTTTGTCACCACCCATGGCGGTCAACGGATCAAAACCCGCCACGTGCGGGATCTCCTGCCGGCCAACAACCGCGACATGCCGGTCATTCCCCAGATCCTCAGCAAGAATCCTGACGATTTCGCCAACCTGGCCAATCATCTCTTTGGCCTGGGCTATGCCTGCGTCAACCTAAACCTGGGCTGCCCCTTTCCCCAGGTGGCGAACAAGGGCCGCGGCTCTGGTATGCTGCCCTTTCCGGAGCGGGTTGCCGCCTTCCTGGAGGGGACCCTACCCCGCCTGGCCGGGCGAATGTCGATCAAGACCCGTCTGGGCCGCCACAGCCCTGACGAAATACAGAACCTGATACCCATCTTCAATCAATATCCCCTCCAGGAAATCATCATTCACCCCCGGACAGGCGTTCAGATGTATACCGGTCAGCCAGATCTGGACGCTTTCGGGGCCTGCCTGAATGCGCTGGATCACCCGGTGATCTACAATGGCGACATCAACCGCCTGTCCGATTTAAACCGCCTGGCGACCCTGTTTCCGGGCGCTGCCGGGTGGATGATCGGGCGGGGCGTTCTGGCCAATCCCTTCCTGCCGGGAGTCCTCAAAAGCGGGAGCAAAAGCGCGGAACGCGAGGCGGACCGATTTTATCGTTTTCACGACGACCTGCTGGAACGCTATGAGCGGCGGCTCCGCGGCCCAGGGCACCTGCTCAATCGCATGAAAGGCTTCTGGAAGTATTTTGCAGAGCGCTTTGAAAACAGCACCCGGGGGCGCAAACGCATCCACAAATCACGCACCCTGGCCCAATACCGCGAGGCCGTGCACGCTTTTTTCAACAGCGACCTCAAATGGGTCGGTTAGAGCCGATGCCAGCCGGCAACGCACGCCCCCAACACCCCCTCAGGTCCTCCTACGCCCGGTGGGCCACAATTGCGAGAGCAGCATACCCGCCAACATGAGCCCACAGCCGAAGAAACCACGCGCAGACAGCACTTCGTTCAGCAATAACCAGCCACCAAAAGCAGCGAAGACCGCTTCCATGCTCAGAAAAATGGCGGCATGCGCCGGCGGGGCGTCTTTCTGGGCCACGACCTGCAGGGTATAGGCCACGCCGACCGAAGCCAGGCCCCCGTAAAGAATCGGGATGGCGGCCTGCTGCAGCCCTTCCAGGGTAATGGTTTCGACGGCCAGGGCTGTCAGAAGGCTCAGCAGGGAGCAGGCGGCAAATTGCGTTATGGCGAGTTTCAGGGCATCCATGCGGGGCGAGAGCCAGCCGATGATGAGTACATGGGCGGCCCAGAAGAAAGCACCGATCAATTCCAGGAGATCGCCCCAGGCGATCGTAAACTGGTCGCTAATGCTCAGGAAATAGAGACCACTGGCGGCCATAAGGGCACCCAACCAGGTGCCGGCGTTGGTCCGCTGACGAAGGGCCAGCCCCATGATGGGCACGATGACGACATAGAGGCCGGTGATGAAGCCCGCATTGCCGGCGGTCGTGTAGACCAGACCGACCTGCTGCAGAGAGGCGCCCGCAAACAGGAAGAGGCCTGCAAGACCGCCGCCGCCCAGCAGGGTTGCCGGTCCGGCCGGCGGCAGAAGCCGCCGCGCCTTGGTTGGCCGCCGATCAAGTATAAACAGCAGCGGCACCAGCGAAAGACTCCCCAGGGCAAAACGCACGCCGTTGAACGTGAAGGGGCCCACATATTCCATGCCCACGCGCTGGGCGACGAAGGCAAACCCCCAGATGGTGGCCGTCAGCAGCAGCAGGGCATCGGCGCGGGCGGTGCGGGTATTCATCAGAGCGGATCTTTCGGTGCTTAAGATTTACACAAATTAGCGGTACTTACATGCCTGCTTCCCGGGAGTCAACAGGGAATCCGGTGGGGATCGAAGCTGGGCCCGACCGCAGAATCCGTCCGCTAGATAGGGTCGCTGCCGGTCGGCGGCAATGAATGTTTGGGTGGGTTGAAATGGATCACCAGCAGGCCGGCGACGATCAGGGCCAGGGCCGCCAGCAGGCGGGGATGGATGGGTTCATCCAGAATGAGGCCGGCCAGAAGGACGCCGACCATGGGCATGATAAACACGAAGGAATGCAGGTTCACCGCCCCGTATTTCTTAAGCAGGCTGTTCCAGGCAATAAACCCGAAGGCTGAAGTGGCGAGGCTTTGATAGGCAAGCGCCAGGAGGGCTTCAGCGGAAATGAGCTTGACGACGGCGCTGTCCACGAAATACGCCGTCAGGCCGAAAACAGGGATACACATAAGCATGGCGTAGAACACGATGTGAAAGGGCTTTAAGGTGCTGATGACGCGCTTGAGGTAAACGATGTTGCAGGCCCAGATCGTGGTCGCCGCGAGGATGCAGACCTCTCCGGATCGTGCCCGGCCAGTCAAATCCGCATCGCCCAGGAAAACGCAGAGGACCCCCGCGAAGCCCAGCAGGAGCCCCGTTACTTTACGCAGGGTGATGCGGTCGCCGGGGATGAAGAAATGGGCCAGAACCAGAACGATGAACGGCAGCAGATTGATGAGCAGGGTGCCCCGGGAGGCATAGGTGCGCTCAAGCCCGATATAGAAAAGTGAAAGCTGAAGGGAGAAGAGCATCGCGTAGACGACAATATGCCTGATCTGGCCGGGCTGCAATCGAAACGATCGACCGGTCAGGCCGGCCCACAGGGCAATCACGAGCGCGGCGATGCCGAAACGGATGCTGGCGGCACTGAAGACGCCAAAACCCTCGAATGCCAGTTTGACGGCGACGGCGTTGGCGCCAAAAAGAATGCACAGCAGGCTGACCTGCAGTGACGCGCCCAGCGTCATGGAAGGATTGGCCGGCGGGTTGGTGGTCAGGGGATCCATCATGCGCATGTCATCTTTCCAGATCAAGGGGCTGGTAATGGAGCAGGAAGCGCAGAAAGGCCGCCCCGTCGCGCGCGACAAAAGGGGTCCGGGTGCGGGCGGCAAAATCCGGATCGTATCGGTAAGCGGCGCCGCCGGCAACGAGGGTCGTGGCGGCGGGCAGACGGGCAACGATATGCCGGACCGCGTCGTCGGAATCGAACTGCAGAACAGTGAGCCCCAGCAGGTCGGGACATTGCCGCCGGCAGGCGGCTACGATCGTCTCCGGTGCCTGCAGCATGCCCAGAGCTGCGACCCTGACGCCGACAGCTGTCGCCAGGGCCTGGATGATTTCCAGGCCGTGTCCCCAGCCGTCGTCCACGGTGGCCGTGAGCATGCGGATGGGCCGGGGCCACAAGGCGTTGTGCCCGGAATGCGGCCGACATCCGGTGAGCCGGCCGGCCGCTTCCAGATAGTCCTGACGCGTGGGGTCGCGCCCTTCCCATTGGGCCAGCAGTCTTTCGATTTTTATGCGCACCGCCAGTTCCCCGTAAACGCGACCGGACAGGTTAAAGCAGTTTTCCCACAGCCGCTTCCACCGCGGTCACGATCGCCCCGTCGTGGATCAGTGCCACGACCCGTTTCACATCTTCAGCCAGAATACGATCTTCATCCAGGTGGGGCACGCTCGCGCGAATGACGCCGTAGGCGGCTTCGGTGCCTGCGCCGGGTTTCATATTGGTGAAAAGGTCCAGGGCCTGGGCGGC
>JASJCD010000002.1 GCA_030066135.1 Desulfobacterales bacterium
GGTCATAACCGGCGAGTACACTAAACATGCAGTCAGTTCATTTAAATGGTTTATGTTTCCAGCAGTAAATTCTTTCCCAAAAAATTAATCTCAGCTCTCCAAGCTGTCCAATTGCCGCCTGAAAAGATCCAGGTCATCAATAACGACAGCTTTTATATTTTCATCTGTTTGCATTATTTTATCAGCGCCAGAACCACCTATAAAAATTGGAACCTGCCCTTTGACCATACGGCGAATTTTCCGCAGCTCAATCAGCAGTTTGTGCTGGTTGAGACGATGGCAGAGACTTAGCGTGAGTGCGCCCGCATCGATTTTCTGTACGGCGTAGACAATTTCCTCTGAAGGTAGATTGGGACCAAAATAAAACGGTTGCCAACCCGATTCGGTGGCCACGAGCGCGCAAGCCAGAGCGCCAAACTCGTGCCAATGGCCGCTGGGTGTAGCGATAACGATGCGGGGGGCGGCGGCGGACAATTCGACAGTACGCAGCATGTCCCACAGAATCGAACGCACGATCACCGACGCCATGTGCTCGTTGATAATTTTCATCCGACCGGACCGCCAAAGCAGACCGATCTCCCTGAAGAGCGGCATGATCACTTCCTGTAGGAATGCCTGCCGTGGCATATCGACGGCCGCCTCGTTCAGAACTTTCTCCAGCGCGAGTGAATCCAGGTGTACGACATGCGAGAGGGCCTTTTCTACGATTGCATGGTAGTTACCCTCCGGAACGGCAGCGGGCAGGGATTGATCGTCATTGGGCCCATCACCGGCGCCGGGGGTTCTGGTCTGGTCTCGCCTGACGACGTTCATCAGTTCATCGGTGCTGAGCCGGGCCACGGCAGAGATGTTGTGGCCGCTGTCCACGGCCTGTTTCAGGAGCGCTAAGCGCTGAATATCGCCTTCGGAGTAAAGTCGGCGGTTGGTATGGGAGCGCTCCGGCTTGACAGCGCCATAGCGCTCCTCCCAACTCCGTATATTGTGCGCTTTGACGCCTGATTGGGCCGCTACGAATTTGATGGGATATAGTTTTTTCATTTTCATGAGGTTAATTTATTAAAAAATGTTGCAAATGTCAATAAGGTGTTTAAAGTTTGTTTAAATAAATCTTGTAAAACTTTTGTTCACTTTAATCATAACAGTATGCGAGGTGACGGAATGAGCGATAACAATGATGATATGCCGATAGTGAGCAACACGAGCAACACGCCAACCCCATCGCTGCTGGACACGGATACCATTCCCATACTGCCCGTTCGTGAGCTGGTGGCCTTTCCTCAGATGACACTGCCTTTCATGGTATCGCTGGAGTCGGCGCAATTAATCGAGGATGCAGTTAATGCCGACGGCCATATCGGTCTCGTAACGGTCAAGGACGAAGACGCCGAAGATCCTGTTCCCGGAGAGTTGTTCGAGGTCGGCACCCTGGCCAAAATCATGCATGCCAAAAAAAACAGCGACGGCATCTGGGTGGTACTGCTCAACGCACTTCACCGATTTCGTATATCGGCCTGGGAGGCAGGCGGTCCTTATCTGCGCGCCCACGTCACGCAGGCTCCCGAGATCGTTGAGTCCGATCTCGAGACCGAAGCCCTGCAGCGCCAGCTGTTGGTCACTTTTCAGGCGGTCCTGGCGATGACGCCGGACGCTCCCGATGAGATGGGCAAGACGATTGCACAGATCGAGGATCCTCTGCAACTGGCCTACGTCACAGCCTTCAATATGAAGCTTTCCACCAAGAGGCGCCAGGCCCTGTTGGAACTGGACAGCGTCAATGCCAAACTGAGAGAATTGCTGGCGCGCCTTGCGCGCGAGAAAGAAATGTTGAGCATCGGCCAGAAGATCCAGACTGAAGTCCGGGAGAAGATGACCAAATCCCAGCGTGAGTACGTTCTGCGCCAGCAGTTGGACGCTATTAAAAAGGAACTGGGGGAAAACGAGGAGGAATCGACCGAATCCGATGATTATGCGCGGCGGCTCGAAGAAGCGGATCTGCCGAAAGAGGCCCGCAAAGAGGCGCAGCGTGAGCTCGAACGGATGCAGAACATGTCACCCCAGTCCGCCGAGTACCCCATGATCAAGAATTACCTGGACTGGTTGATCGATTTGCCCTGGAACAAGACGAGCGAAGACAACACCGATATAACCGCCGCCCGCGACATCTTGGAGGCCGATCACTTCGGTCTGGACGAAGTCAAGGAGCGGCTGATCGAGTACCTGGCCGTGCGCCGCCTGATGCAGACGCGCGAAGAGGCATCCTCGTCAGAAGATGACAACCAGGCCCCAGGGGTCATTCTCTGCCTGGCTGGACCGCCGGGGGTCGGTAAAACCAGCCTGGGACGCAGTGTGGCCCGCGCGCTGGGCCGTTCGTTCACGCGGATGAGCCTGGGCGGCGTACGCGACGAGGCGGAAATCCGGGGACACCGGCGCACTTACATCGGCGCCTTGCCCGGGCGGATTATCCAGGCCATCAAGCGGGCGGGAACGCGCAACCCGGTTTTCATGCTGGATGAAATCGATAAGGTCGGCCAGGACTGGCGCGGCGATCCCAGCAGCGCCCTCCTGGAGGTGCTCGATCCGGCCCAGAACGGCGCCTTCCGCGATCATTATCTGGACGTGGATTTCGATCTGAGCGAGGTGATTTTCATTGCCACGGCCAATCAACTCGATACCATACCAGGGCCTTTGCGTGACCGCATGGAAATCATCACGCTGGACGGCTACACCGAACTCGAGAAGCTGCAGATCGCCAAACGGCACCTGATCCCGCGTCAGCTTGCGGCCCACCGCCTGCGCGACGACGAGGTGACCTTCATTGATGATGCCATCCAAAAGATCATTCAGGACTACACCCGCGAAGCAGGCGTGCGCAATCTGGAGCGCCACATCGCGGCCGTATGCCGCAAGGGCATCGTCCAGCTGAGCGAAAAGGGCTGGCCGCATGTGGTCATCACTTCCAAAATGGTACGGGCCTACCTCAAGAAGGAACGCTTCGAATCCGAGTACGCGGAACATATCGCCGTACCCGGCATCGCCACCGGTCTGGCCGTAACCGCTGTCGGCGGCGACATTCTTTACATCGAAGCCTCGCGCATGCCCGGGACGGGGCGCTTGAATCTCACCGGTCAGTTGGGCGACGTCATGCGGGAGAGCGCCGAGATCGCTCATTCCTATGTACGCTCCCAGGCCGAAGCACTGCAGATCGATCCAACCCTGTTCGAGAAATCGGATGTCCATCTGCATGTGCCGGCCGGCGCGCTGCCCAAGGACGGCCCCTCGGCGGGAGTGGCCATGACGATGGCGCTGACCAGTCTTTTCAGCGAACGGCCGGTACGCAGCGAAGTCGGGATCACGGGCGAGGTTACGCTGCGCGGCCGTGTGCTACCGGTGGGAGGCATCAAAATGAAAGTGCTGGCCGCCCATCGGGCCGGGCTGAAAACCGTCGTCCTGCCCGCGCGCAATCGGCCGGACCTCGATGAACTGCCGGATGAGGTTCGCCGCGGCATGGAATTCGTGACCGTCGACCACGTTGACGACGCTGTGGCCGTTGCCTTCGCGTCACCACCGGCGCCTGCAGACGACGCCGGCGGCAAAAACGAAAAACCGGCGGCAGAGGGTTGCAACCGCAATGCCCACCTGGTTCCGCTGGCCTGCCGCGACTGCCATCATGACCCGTCGCTGGCGGGCTAGAGACGCGCAGGGCAAGCTGTTGGCTGTCGGGCGGTGGATGCCGGCCGGCAGCTTTCATATTTTAATAGATAACTGAGTAGCAATCCGCGGGTCGCACCGCAAAAATAGGAGTATGGGTACCATGAAAAAACAACATCGCTTTTCAATCTGGTATGCGATCCTGGGGGTGTGGCTCGTGTTGCTGCTGCACAATATGATCGCCTCTGCATTCCTGGTTAAAAACATCCCCTACAGCGAATTCGTCAAGCTGGTGGAAGAGGGTAAAGTCGCCGAGATTGCCATTTCCGAAAACGATATACAGGGCAAGATGGTGGCTTCGGAGGATGGTCTTGACAAGGAAACCCTATTTCGCACCGTCAGGGTCGACGCCGAAATCGCACAACTCCTGGACGCCAACGGTATCAAGTATTCCGGCCGTATCCAGTCCAATTTTCTGGGGACCCTCATGTCCTGGCTGATTCCGATCGCCCTGTTTCTGGGCATATGGATATTCATGATGCGGCGTTTCCAACAGCAGTCCGGTTTCATGCAGATCGGCAAGAACAAGGCCAAGATTTATATGGAAGATGACGTGGGCGTGCACTTTGCGGACGCGGCCGGCGTGGACGAATCCAAGCAGGAGCTCGAGGAGGTGACCGCGTTTCTTAAGGAGCCGGAGCGCTACACGCGGGTCGGCGGTCAGATTCCACGCGGTATCCTACTGGTGGGCCCACCCGGTACTGGCAAGACACTGTTGGCCAAAGCTGTGGCCGGCGAGAGCGGTGTGCCGTTTTTCAGCCTCAGCGGTTCCGAATTCGTGGAGATGTTCGTTGGGCTGGGTGCCGCCCGGGTGCGCGACCTGTTCAAGCAGGCCAAGGAAAAAGCGCCCTGCATTATCTTTATCGACGAGCTGGATGCTTTGGGCAAAGCGCGGGGGGTCGCCATGACCGGCGGTCATGACGAACGCGAGCAGACCCTCAACCAGCTGTTGGTGGAACTCGACGGCTTCGATCCCAACGTGGGGGTCATTCTCATGGCGGCCACCAACCGACCGGAGATTCTGGACCCGGCCCTGCTGCGGCCTGGACGCTTCGACCGTCAGGTGCTCGTCGATCGCCCGGACAAGATCGGTCGCGCCGACATTCTCAAGATTTATCTCGACAAGGTGGAGACCGAAGCCAACATCGATCCGGAAAAGATCGCCGGCATGACCGCCGGCATGGTGGGGGCGGATCTGGCCAACTTGGTCAACGAGGCGGCCTTGCTGGCGGTGCGCCGCGACAAACGGACTATCGGCATGGCCGAAATCGAAGAGGCGGTCGAGCGCCTGGTGGCAGGCCTCGAAAAGAAAAATCGCCTCATCAATGCGGACGAAAAAGAGATTGTGGCCTACCATGAACTTGGGCATGCCCTCGTGGCCATGGCGCTGCCGGCAACCGATCCTGTTCAAAAGATATCGATCATTCCCCGCGGCATCGCCGCCCTGGGCTATACCATGCAGGTGCCCACCGAAGATCGCTTTCTGCTGCGCAAGACCGAACTCCAGAATCGTATTGCCACCCTTCTAGGCGGCCGGGCAGCGGAAGAGTTGGTCTTCAACGATATCTCCACCGGGGCGCACAACGACCTCTCGCGGGCCACCGACATCGCCCGCAGCATGGTCCGGGAGTACGGCATGAGTTCGCGCCTGGGGCAGGTTTACTTCGCCCCCCCGCGGCAGGCCCAGTTTCTGGGAACGGCAGCGGAAGCCGGACGTGAATACAGCGATGAGACCGCGCAGATCATCGACGAGGAAGTGCGCCGCATCATCGACGATCAATACGCCGTGGCCCTGCGCATCCTCAGGACCAATCGCGATCTGCTGAATAAAACCGCGAAAACACTGCTGGTCGACGAGGTGATCGCGGGGGATGCGCTTCAGGACCTGGCGGGCGCCGTTCAGGCGCCTGACCCGGAAGAGACTGTGGTGCCTGACGCCGCCCGGCGCATTGCCGCGGCCTGAAGCGCCCGCCGTAAAAGAAGGGTGGTGCTCCGACTGAAATCGGCGTCCCGCTAAAAAGGCCCTTGCCGGTATTCTTCCGACGGCAAGGGCTTATTTTTTCCCAAATCCTCAACTTGTATATAAATGAGAAGCGTTTCGTCTGTTCACGTGTAAGAAAACGAACCAAAAGAAGACGCCCGTGTCCCGCTCAATCCCTCGATGCCTACAAAGAAGAACAACCAAAGTCATGCCGGATAGACCAGGCTCTTCGCTTGTGGGGCTTGCCCACGACCTTCGGGTTTGCAGGGGGAACACCAATGTGGCGGCTGGCCATTGGACTCGGGTGTTGGTCGGGTTTTAAAATAGGTTTTGGCCCGCGGCCAGGAAGTCCTGGAAGCCCGCCGCGTCGCGGCCGGCCCGATCGAGCCGCCGCACGCCCTCCTCCAGCGTCTCCAGATCGGCGGCGATCGAAAGCCGCAGAAAATGCAGGCCTTCCGCGCCAATGGCGCCGAAGGAACGACGGTCCATCACGGCCAGGTGGTGCCGGTAGAGCGCGAACATCTGGAAAAGGGTGGCCGGCGAGGTCTGCCGGCGGGTATCCGACGGAAGCCCGGCAAAGGCCTCCAACGCCCCCAGGCGCTCGCAAAGCCCCGTGATGTTGGGAAAGAGATAGAAGGCCCCCCCCGGCTTCTGGCAGGTCACGCCGTCGATGGCGTTGAGCCGCGCCAGGATCACGTTCCGCCGTTCTTCGAAGGTGCGGGCCATTTCAGCCATCCAGGGGCCGGACCGGGGGTTATCCAGCGCCTCGCGACCGCCTTCCTGGTTGTAGGGGGGAATGCAGGAGAAATAGTTGATGTTCAAGTTTTTGAAGGCGGCGGCCTCCTCGGCAGTGGGCAGTACGGCGTAGCCGATCCGCCCCCCGGTCCAGGCAAACGACTTGGAAAGGCCGCTGCTGATGATGGTGCGGGCCGCCATGCCGGGAACCGAGGCGATCGAGAAATGGGCCTGCCCGTCAAAGACGATATTTTCGTAAATTTCGTCCGAATAGACCCGCACGTCTGCGGGGCATTTCTCCAGAATCACCCGGGCGACAGCCTCGAGTTGCTCCGGCGTGGCCACCCCTCCCGTGGGGTTGGAGGGGAAGTTTAGAATGATCAGTTTGGTGCGGGGCGTGACCAGGGCGGCCAGTTCTTCGGCCGTGAAGGTGAAGCCGTTCGCCTCGCGCAGGTGCAGGGGCACGGGTACGGCCCCCACGTAGCCGATGAAGGACTCGTAGATCGGAAAGCCCGGGCTGGGGTAGATGACCTCGTCTCCGGGATCGCAGTAGATCTGCTGGGCAAACCCGATGGAGGGCTTGCCGCCCGGAAATACGCAGACCCGGTCGGCGCTGACATCCAACCCGCGGGAGGCGGAAACCTGGCGGGCGATGGCCTGTCGAAAGGACAGGAGACCCTGGGGGTCGCAGTAGTGCGAATTGTCTGCTTCGATTTGGCGGATGACTTCATCTTTGACCCAGCTGGGCGCGCTGAAGTCCGGCTCCCCCAGGTTGAGTTTGATGACGCGGTGGCCCCGGGTTTCGAGCCCGGCGATATGCGGTCCGATCTTAAAGGCGTTTTCCGTTCCGATCGTGGCGGTGCGCTCTGCGTAGAGGGTCATCAGGGGTCCTTTCCATGGCGCGCGTATGGGCGGGTTAAAGGGCGCGATTATGGCACGCGGGCGTTCAAAGATCAATCGATGCGGTTTCAACCGCGGACGGGAGGGGAGTTGATGTTTTGCATACCTTGGGATACGGTTACGGCCGGCGATCGCAAATGCTTCCCAACCACCCATCTTGCGAGAGGTCTGACCATGGAAATGGAACAAATCGCCCGGCAGGCCAAGGCGGCAGCCATTCAGCTGGCGGCCGCCGACAGCGATGCCAAGAATAGCGCCCTGGCCAACATTGCCCGGGCGCTCAAAGACCGGTCCCACGCTATTCTGGCCGCCAATCAGGCCGACCTGGAGCGTTCGGAACGCGAGGCGCTGGCCGCTCCGCTGTTGAAGCGCCTGCGCTTCGACGCCGCCAAAATCGACGAAGCCTGCGAGGGGCTCCAAAGCCTGATACGTCTGGACGACCCGGTGGGGGCCACCCTGGAGGCCACCGAACTGGACGACGACCTGACCCTCTACCGGGTCAGCCGCCCCATCGGCGTGATCGGCGTGATCTTCGAATCGCGACCGGATGCCCTGGTGCAGATTTCTTCCCTGTGTCTGAAAAGCGGCAATGCCGTGCTGCTCAAGGGCGGCAGCGAAGCCGCCGAAACCAACCGCGTGCTGGCCGATACCATCACACAGGCCGGGCAGGAAGCCGGCATGCCCGCCGGCTGGCTCAACCTAATGGAGACCCGCGCGGATGTGGCCGCCATGCTGGGGATGGACGCCTTCATCGATCTGATCATTCCCCGGGGCAGCAACGAATTCGTTCGCCATATCATGGACAATACCCGCATTCCGGTCCTGGGCCATGCGGACGGGATCTGCCATGTCTATATCGACCGTGCGGCCGACCCCGACATGGCCCGCCGGATTGCGGTGGACAGCAAGACCCAGTATGTGGCCGTCTGCAATGCCGCCGAAACCCTTCTGGTGCATGCCGACATGGCCGAAAGCCTGTTGCCGGCGCTGAAGGCCGATCTGGAGGCCAAAGGCGTCGAGATCCGCGGCTGCGAACGGACGGCCGCCATCATTGCGGTCAATCCAGCCACCGCCGAAGACTGGCAAACCGAGTATCTCGACCTGGTGGTGTCGATCCGGGTGGTGGACGGGCTGGATGCGGCCATCGACCACATCAACCGCTACGGCTCGGGCCACACCGATGTGATCGTGACCGCCGACCGCGCGCTGGCCCGGCGTTTCATGGACCTGGTGGACACCGCCGATGTCTTCGTAAACTGCAGCAGCCGCTTCAGCGACGGCTTCCGTTTCGGTTTGGGGGCCGAGGTGGGGATCAGCACCAACAAGATTCACGCCCGGGGGCCGGTGGGGCTGGAAGGGTTGCTGATTTACCAGTGGCGCCTGGTGGGCGACGGTCAGATCGTGGCCGACTACAGCGGGGCCGAGGGGCGGGCTTTCAAGCATATCAAACTGGACAAAGATTTCGAGATCTGATGGTGAGAACGGTGACGGCTTATCTCAGATCGGGGGATGAAGTCCAGCCACCGGGTTCGGAATCGGAATCGGAATCGGGATCGCAATCGGAATCGGCTTTCGGCATGGGGTAATTTCGACCCCGATTCCGAGTAACGCGCGTCTGGTAATGCGGATCGCATCTCCCGCGCAAGTGCTCCTATACCGGAGGTCTTAAAGACTGCCGGTGTTTTTTTGGGCTTGTTCGATCAGGTCGATCAGGCTGGTGAGTTTTTCGGGCGGGCGGCGGTGGCCCAGGGCCTCGAACTCTTCGCGGGTCAGGCAGGCGGCCAGATGGCCGGCCACATCGAAACGCTGCCACCAGCAGTCCAGGATTTTGAAGCAGGGCTTGGCATCCTTTTCCGGCTGACGGCAGTAGCCGAAGTTGACCGGGCCACCCAAACGGGGGCAGCGCATTTCGAGTTCGTCGAAGAACAAAGTAACGTCCAGTCGTCAGAAGTCAGAAGGCAGAAGTTAGTAGTCAGAAGACAGGAGTCAGGAGTTAGAAGTCAGTAGTCAGAAGCATCAGGGTATCTACCCTATCATTCTGTCTCCTGACTTCTATCCCTATTCTGTCTCCTGACTTCTCTCTTTTTTATTTCCCGCTTTTGAGGCTTTCGGGTTTGGGGAATTCGGAAAACACCTCCTGGGAAGCCTGCATTTCCTCATCCAGCATGCAGACATCCGTCAGCTCCCCTTCGAAATACTTGTCATAGGCGGCCAGGTCCAGCAGGCCATGTCCGCTGAAGCTCACCGCGATGGTTTTTTCCTGGCCCTCCTCCTTGGCCTGTCGAGCCTCCTTCACCACCTGGGCCAGGGCGTTGGTGGTCTCGGGGGCGGGGATAAAACCCTCGCTGCGGGCCCACAAGACCCCGGCCTCGTAGGCCTCGGTCTGTCTGACCGAACGCGGTTCGATCAGCCCTTCGTGGACCAGTTGGCTGACCGTCGGGGCCATGCCGTGGTAGCGCAGGCCGCCGGCGTGGATCGGCGGCGGCACGAAGGCGTGCCCCAGGCTGTGCATGGGCAGCAGCGGCGTATAACCGGCCGTATCCCCGTGATCGTAGACGAACGGGGCCTGGGTGAGGGTGGGGCAGGCGGCCGGTTCGACCGGGTAGATGGCAATGTCCTGGCCGTTGATCTTGTCGCGCACGTACGGAAACGCCAGCCCCGCGAAATTGCTGCCGCCGCCGGCGCAGCCGATGATCACATCCGGCGTCTCGCCGATCATGGCAAACTGTTTCTGGGCCTCCAGGCCGATGATGGTCTGGTGCAGCATGACGTGGTTCAGCACGCTGCCCAGGGAGTAGCGGGTTTTGCCGCTGGTATCGGATACGGCGGCCTCGATGGCTTCGCTGATGGCAATGCCGAGGCTGCCCGGGGTCTGCGGGTCTTTCTCAAGGGCATTGCGCCCGGCCTGGGTTTCCTCGCTCGGGCTGGGGACGCACTGGCCGCCCCAGGCCTGCATCATGGCCTTGCGGTAGGGTTTCTGGTCGAAACTGATGCGGACCATGTAGACCTTGCACTCCAGGCCGAACTGCGAACAGGCGAAGGACAGGGCGCTGCCCCACTGGCCGGCGCCGGTTTCGGTGGTCATGCGTTCGATCCCGAAAACCTTGTTGTAGTAGGCCTGGGGAACGGCCGTATTGGGCTTGTGGCTGCCGGGGGGGCTGCCGCCCTCGTATTTGTAGTAGATTTTGGCGGGGGTCCCCAGTGCCTTTTCCAATCCCCGGGCGCGCAACAGGGGGGCGGGGCGCCAGAGGCTCAGCACGTCCATTACCGGCTCAGGAATATCGATCCAGCGTTCGGGGCTCATTTCCTGCTCGATCAGATTCATGGGAAAGACCGGTGCCAGATCCTCAGGCCCGACGGGGGAGCCATCCGGCTTGAGCGGGGGGTTGAGCGGAATGTCCGCCAGAATGTTGTACCATTGCCGGGGCATCTCCCGGGTGGGCAGGTCGATCTTGCGATCATGCATGAACTTGTCTCCTTGCTTGGGTCTAAAACGTAACGTTTCTAAATGGTTGCCCTTTATTTGTCAAGACATCGGCCGGGGCGGGCCTTAACCTTTTGAAACGTCATCGAATGTGTTACGTAAACATCATCTCCGGCCGCAATGGTCCACTGAGCCTTATCCGAAACTTTTTCGACCGCGCACGAAGGTAAGCCATGAAACCGATTCGCTGCTTTTTGCGGGTGGCCGTGGTTTTAGCCCTGATGGCCATCGCCCCGTATATTCACGCGCAGGAACCCCTCCAAATTGTCTACAACACCGGGGTCGCCCCGCTGAAATTCGAAGACGCCGATGGACAGCCCCAGGGCCTGTTTCCCGATCTGTGGCGCGAATGGGCCCGCAAGTCCCGGCGTGAAATCGCCTTTATTCGGGTGGAAACCTTCGCGGAATCCCTCGAGATGGTGCGCCGCGGTGACGCGGACCTGCATGCCGGGTTGTTCAAGACACCCGAGCGGGAAGCCCACCTGGCTTATTCCCAGCCGATTCTGACGCTCGACTACCATATTTTCACCCATCCGAGCATCCAGCCTCTGGAGAATCTGGATCAAGCTGCAGGATTTCTTGTCGGCCTGGTTCGCGGCGGCTATACCGAAGATTTCGTGCGGGCCCGCATACCATCGCGCCTGCTTGTATTTTACAGCAGCAACGAGGCGATGTTCCGGGCCGCGCTGCGCGGCGAAATCAAGGTGTTCGTGAGCAGCAAGATCAGCCTGCTCTATTTTTTGAGTGAGCAGCGCCTGGCCAACATCTTCGGATACACCAAGGGCCGACCACTTTACACCCAGACCTATTTCGCTGCCACAGCCAGGCCCAACAACGATTTGATCGCGGCCGTGAACGACGGGCTGCAGTCCATCCTTCCCGATGACCGTCGCCGAATGGAAGACAAGTGGATCCTCCGCAAGGCCAAGACCATTCCCATGGATTTCGCCGTGAATCTTTCGGTGGACGAGGCCGCCTACCTGGCCCGCACCGAGACGATCAAAGTCCACAACGAAACCGACTGGCCCCCGTTCAACTTCAACCAGAACGGTACCCCCCGGGGTTACTCGGTCGACTACATCGAGCTGCTGGCGGCCAAGACCGGGCTGGAGATCGAGTTCGTCAGCGGCCCCACCTGGGACGAATTCCTGAAGCGGATGAAAACGGGCGAGCTGGACGTCATGCTCAACATTGCCATGACGCCCGAACGGAAAGGCTTTCTGACCTTTACACCGCCCTATCTCCAGATGATCCAGGCCCTCTACACCCGGGAGGACTTCCCCGCTGTGGACGGGATCGAGGATCTCTTCGGACGGCGTCTGGCCGTGCCACGGGGCTATTTCCTGCAGGAGATGGTGGCCGAGCGTTATCCCCGGATCGAGGTGCTGGAAGTCGAGAATACCACCGAAGCCGTCCTGGCGGTATCCACCGGCAAGGCTGACGCCCTGTACGATCTGATGCCGGTGGTCAACCATATCAAGGACCAGCTGCAGGTCACCAATCTCAGGGTCGGCGGCGATCTGGGCATCGCCGCGGGCAAACCCATCCCCCTGCACATCGCCACCCGCAGCGACGATGTGCTCCTGGCCCGCATTCTGGCCAAAGGCATGAATTTGATCACCGATGCCGAGCAGCGTGAACTGCATTGGCGCTGGATCGAGCCCCGCGCCAGTTCCCGAGAAACGGCCGATCTGACGACCGAGGAGCGGCGGTGGCTCGAAGACCATCCGCAAATCCGCCTGGGTGTCGATCCCACCTGGCCGCCTTTCGAGCAAAAGAACGCCGACGGTGACTATGCCGGGATCACCGCGGACTATGTGCGCCTGCTGAACCAGCGGCTGGGCACCCGCATGCAGCCCATGATGGGGCTTTCATGGACCGAGGTGCTGGCAAAGGTCCAAAATGGCGAGTTGGATGTGGTGCCCTGCATTTCGCCGACACCCGAGCGGGCGCGATTCCTGCGCTTCACCAAACCCTACCTTGTTTTTCAGATGGTGATCGCGACCCATAAGGACGCCCCTTTTATAAGCGGCCTGGCGGATTTGAACGCGGAGACGGTGGGTGTCGTCGAAGGCTATGTCAGCCACGCGTCGATTGCGCGCGACTACCCCCAGATCGAAATCCGCACCTTCGGCAATGTCGAAGAAGGCCTCCAGGCCGTCGCCAACGGACAGATAAAGGCCTTTGTGGACAATCTGGCCTCGATTACCTTCATTATGAATCGCATGGATCTGGACAGCCTGAAAGTGGCCTCCACAACGGAATACACCTTCGATCTGGCCATGGGGGTGCGGCCCGACTGGCCCGAGCTTCTCACCATCCTCGAGAAGGGGCTGCAAACCATCGGCAAAAGCGAGCGGGCCCAGATCCACGACCGCTGGATCAACGTGATCATCGAGCGCGCGGTGGACTGGCCTTTTGTGTGGCGGATCATTTCCATCGTCGCCGCCGCGGCAGGCGCCCTCGTGCTGATGGTTCTCTTGTGGAATCGCCGCCTGGCCCAGGAAGTCGAGGAACGACGCCAGGTTCAGCGCCAGCTGACCAAGGTCTCCCAGGCGGTCGAGCAGAGTCCGATTTCGGTTGTGATCACGGACAACAATGGCCGCATCGAATACGTCAACCCGAAATTCGTCGAGTTCACGGGCTACACCATGGAAGAGGCGCGGGGACAGACGCCGCGCATTCTGAAAGCCAGCGATGTCTCCGCGTCGGTTTACGACGAAATCCGGCGAACGATCGACGGCGGCCGGATCTGGTCAGGCGAGTTGCGCAACCGCCACAAGAACGGTGAGTTGTTCTGGGAACGGGCGGCCATCGCCCCGATTTTCGACGACCACGGGAGTATCAGTCATTTCGTGGCCATGGAGGAGGACATCACCGAGCGCAAGGAGCAGGAGGAACGTTTCCGGGCCCTGCTCGAAGCGGCCCCGGATGCCATGGTGATCGTCGACCGCGGCGGTTCCATCGTGCTGGTCAATTCCCAGACCGAGCGTCTTTTCGGCTATCGGCGCGAAGATCTGCTGGGGCAGCCCATTGAAATCCTCGTGCCCGAGGAAAAACGTGCCGGGCACCCGGTGCTGCGCGACCAGTACCTCGCCAGGGCCCAGGTGCGGGCCATCGGCGAAGCCCTCGATCTGATGGCCCAGGCCAAGGACGGCACCCTTATCCCCGTCGACATCAGCCTGAGCCCCATCGACACCCGGGAAGGAACGCTGGTGGTGGCTTCCGTGCGCGACATCACCGAACGCAAGAAAGCCGAGGAAGCCATCCGGGCCCAGAGGGATTTCGTGGAAACGGTGGTCAACAGCATACCGGACGCGATCTCCATCCTCGATGTCGAAACCGGCGCCATCGTTGACGCCAACGAGGCCTTTCTGGCGGAGATGAACAAACCCCGGGAAGAGGTCATCGGCAAGCCATGTTACGAGATGACCCATGGCCTGCAGGAAATCTGCGCGCCGCCGCACCACGAGTGCCCCATGCTCGAAACCATGCACACCGGGCGCAAGTGCATGACCGAGCATATTCATACCGGCCCCCGGGGTGAGAAGCTGATCATGGAGGTTTCCACTTTTCCCATCCGGGCTGAAGACGGGGCGGTGCGCCAGGTGGTGCATGTGGCCCGGGACATTACGGAGCGCAAGCAGGCCGATGAAAAAATCCGGGATTCCCAGCGGCAGCTCTCCCAGATCGTCAATTTTCTGCCCGATCCAACCTGGGTGGTGGATTGCGACGGCAAGGTGGTTTCCTGGAACCAGGCCATCGAAAAACTGACCGGTGTGCCTTCCGATCAGATGGTGGGCCGGAGCAACTTCGAGTACGCGCTGCCTTTCTACGATGAGCGGCGCCCCGTGCTGATCGACCTCGTGCGGGAATGGCAGGAGTCTTACCGGGAAAAATACCTGACGGTGAAAAAGGACGGTGAGAACCTCAAGGCCGAATCCTATCACCCGCACCTCGGGGACGGGGGGGTCTATCTAAACGCCACCGCCAGCCTGCTATACGATACGGCCGGCAACGTCACCGGGGCCATCGAGTCGCTGCGGGACATCACGGAGAGCAAGCACCTGCAGGAGGAACTGCTGCAGGCCAAGCAGGCGGCGGACGAGGCCAGCCAGGCCAAGAGCGATTTTCTGGCGAACATGAGCCACGAGATACGCACGCCCATGAACGCCGTGATCGGCATGGCGCATCTGGCACTGAAGACGGAGCTCACCCCCAAGCAGCGCGACTACGTGAGCAAGATCCAGTCCTCGGCCAATTCGCTCCTGGGGATCATCAACGACATCCTGGACTTCTCCAAGATCGAGGCCGGCAAACTGGACATGGAGGCCGTCGACTTCAGCCTGGAGGACGTCCTGGAGAATCTGGGCAACCTCGTGACGGTGAAGGCGGCCGAGAAGAAGGATCTGGAAGTTCTTTTTTCCACGGGGGTGGATGTGCCGCGTTTCCTGGTGGGCGATCCGCTCCGGCTCGGTCAGGTGCTGCTCAACCTGGTCAACAACGCCATCAAGTTTACCGAAACGGGTGAGATCGTGGTGTCCACGATCCTGGAATCACGCCAGCCGGATCATGTGATGCTGCGCTTTACGGTGAGCGACACGGGCATCGGGATCACCGAGGCGCAGCAGGCGCAGCTGTTTCAGTCCTTTTCCCAGGCGGACACCTCGACCACCCGCAAGTACGGGGGCACCGGACTGGGCCTGGCCATCAGCCAGCGCCTGGTGAAGATGATGGGCGGCGATATCCGTGTGGAGAGCGAACCGGGCCGCGGCAGTCGCTTTGTCTTTACGGCCCGCTTCGAATTGGGCGCGGAGAAGGCCAAGAAGCAGTTTGTGCCGCACGCTGATTTGCGGGGCATAAAGGTGCTGGTGGTGGATGACAACGCCACCAGTCGCAATATCTTCCGGGAGATGCTGGAGTCGTTTTCCTTCGAGGTGGCCCAGGCGGCCTCGGGGCAGGAGGGGCTGAGCGAGTTGGAGAACGCACCCGCGGATGCGCCCTACGAGCTGGTGATCATGGACTGGAAGATGCCACAGATGGACGGTATCGAAACGGCACAGCGGATCAAGACCCACCGGGCGCTGGCCAAGATTCCGGCGGTGGTCATGGCCACGGCCTACGGCCGCGAGGAGGTCATGCGCCAGGCGGAGAAAGCGGGGCTGGAGGGGTTTCTGATCAAACCGGTCAACGCCTCGGTGCTCTTCGACACGATTATTCAGGCCTTGAACCCGGAGCACGACGATAGCGGTGAAGCCGACGCCGGCCCGGCCGAGGCTGGCCGGGACGTTGCCCATCTGTCCGGTTGTCGCGTGCTCCTGGTGGAAGACAATGAGATTAACCAACAGGTGGCCAAAGAGATCCTGGAAGGGGCCGGCATCGTGGTCAGTCTGGCCGACGACGGACGCGCCGGTGTCGAGGCAATCCAGCGTGGGGATTTCGATGCCGTACTGATGGATATTCAGATGCCGGTGATGGACGGCCATGAGGCCACGCGCGTGATCCGTGCGAACCCTGAATTCAAGGATTTACCGATCATCGCCATGACCGCTCACGCCATGACCGGGGATGCGGACAAAAGCCTGGAAGCCGGGATGAATGGGCATGTGACCAAACCCATCGACCCGGATCAGCTGTTTGAAACCCTGCTGCAATGGGTGGCATCGAAAAAACCGTCAGGCGATCCGCCGGAGACGCCCGCTTCCGTGGTCCCGGAACCGGCTGCGGCGGATCATCTACCCGCCCACCTGCCGGGATTTGAACTCGACGCCGGCCTCAGGCGGCTGCAGGGCAACCGGTCCCTGTACCGCCGCTTGATCATTGATTTCGCCGCCAAATGCCAGGGGGCGAACGAAGAAATCCGGCAGGCCCTCGACGATGGCGATCTGGCGCACTGCCACCAGCTGGTGCACGGCATCAAGGGGGCGGCCGGCAACCTGGCGGCCGCGCGTCTCCAGGCGGCGGCAACGGACATGGAGGCCCTGGTCAAGGATGCGACCGTTATGCCGGCGGCCGAACGCCTCGATCCGGCGCTGAAGGGTCTGGCGGCGTGTCTGGATGAGATCGTTGCCGCCGCCGGGTTTCTGGGCGCGGTCCCTGAAACAGGTGATGACGCCCCGCCTGAAGATGTTATCTCCGTCGTACCGCAGGCGTTGCGCCGGGAAATCGCCGGGCGTATTCGCGCGGCCGCCGACATTGGCGATGTGGGCGCGCTGAGCACCATTGCCGCCGATCTTGAAAGCCGTTCAACGGACTACCGGCCTTTGAGCCGGCGTCTGGCCTCCCTGGCCGACGATTTCGATCTGGATGGGGTCGGGGGGTTGGCGGACGAATTAGATGAATAGCGCCCCGCTGGGGGTGTCTATCGGCCCAGGCGGCGTTATCGATCCCTGCAGGTTCTTGATCTAGCAGAGCTGCGCCTGTGGCCGCTTGCCCCCTTCCAAAGCAGTTCACCCGCCGACTGCTGGGGATCGCCATTAAAAAGGCTTCCGTATCGTACGCTGCAATGACGAGGGGTGAAGCGTAACGCTGCTATCGGGCTATTTGCGAAACCCTCCTTAGAAAAAGGCTTCGGTGTAGACCCGCGCAGATGGAAAACAGCTGTCGATCATCGGCATGGCATCCTGAATCATCGCCATGCGTCCGGCCAGATAGAAGTCGCAGGTAATCGGGGCGAGGCGGGTTTGCAGATAGCGGGTGACATAGCCGTGGAAGGCGCCGGTCGGCATTTCGTCATCCGTACTGAGGCAGGGGACGTAATTTTTTACCGCGGCCTGGATTTCATCCCGGTAGTAGAGCTCGTCAACCCGGCGCACGCCGTGCAGCAGCATAAAGGGCCGAGCGCCCGCCCGCAGCATGGCCATAAATGGGGCGATGCCGGTGCCGGTGGCCACCATGACGGCCGG
Source organism: Desulfobacterales bacterium (assembly GCA_030066135.1). Classification (GTDB taxonomy): domain Bacteria; phylum Desulfobacterota; class Desulfobacteria; order Desulfobacterales; family UBA5852; genus JABZFP01. The sequence continues at coordinate 17,714 of JASJCD010000002.1, forward strand.
TCGCTGGCCGGGGTGGAAGACAAAACGGCCATCGGGACCGTTGAAAGACAGCGGCGTGCCCACAGGGACCTGGTCGAGAAAGGGTGTCAGCCGGCCGCCGGGGATCCGGCGCACGAGAACGGCCAGTGCATTTTCCGTCGGGGAGGTCACGAGGGAATATTCCCGTTCGGTCCCCTCGGCCTGCAGCGCGATGTGCTGTCCCGGGTTGAAATCGAATCCCGTCGGCCGGCTCAGGCGAAGCTCGAACGTGTTCGCGGTCAGCCGCCGCCGCTCCTCGAGCCGCGCCGACCAGGCTTTGACCGGCATCGTTTGATCGCTGGCCGCCATCAACCCTTCCAGGTTTTTTCGGTGGTGCCCGAGACGTGGTTGCAGTAGCGCGCCAGCACGAAGAGATAATCGGACAGGCGGTTGAGGTAAGACTGCAGACCGCTGTATTCCTGGTTTTCATCCTGCGCGGCGTTCTCGCGGCAGAGCCGCACGATATGGCGCTCGGCCCGCCGGCAGACGCAGCGCGCCACATGGCAGGCGCAGGCGGCCGGATGGCCGACCGGGAGGATGAAACGTTTTAGCCGGGGCAGTTCGTCGTCCAGCCGGTCGATGGCCTGCTCCAGCCAGGCAACCCGCTCGGCGGGCAGATCCTGAAAGGCTGCGGCACCCTGGCTGCCGGGTGTCGAGGCCAGACAGGCGCCGGCATGGAAGAGATCGGTCAGGATGGCTTCGAGTTGGGCCGCTTCGGGGTCACAGTCAGGGGGCAGGGCATTGGGAATCGATCCGATCAGGGCACTGAGTTCATCCACGTCGCCGTAAGCTTCCACGCGGATATCGGATTTTTCAATGCGCTCCCCGCTGAACAGGCTGGTTTTTCCACGATCTCCCGTACCCGTGTAAATTTTCATGGTGACACCTTTTCTCCGGTCCTGCCGAGGCAGGCACCAAATCCGTTGGATTTCGACCGCTGGCATTCACATGCCATTCACCCTTACCCAGTACCATACGCTGCTGATCAGGAAATAGAGCGCCACTCCCTCCCAGCACAGGTAGAAGGCATAGTACCAGAGTTTGTGGGCCAGGCCAACCGGAACCAGCAGGCCGAATTCCACCACAAGCAGCGCCGCCAGGGAGAAATAGGTGTAAAAATAGCCGTGGCGCGTGACCAGCTCGGTCAAAAAGAAAAGACTGATGTTGAGGATGATCAGCAGTGTGGTGAAACGGGAAAGGTTCATCCAATACAGGTTCATGTGGTCTTCAAAGCGTCTGCTGATGTTAACCGGGCGTTTCATGGCACCCCCATTGCTCGGGCGGCGCTCCATCTGACGTGCCGCCGGTATTAGCGTTCTAGTGTCAGTCGTGCCGATCCTGCAAACCTTTCATTATCCATTCCGTCATTCATTCGTGTCCGAGGGCATTGCGGATGGTGACAGGTGGGTACCGCTGCTGGCGAGCCGGTTCGGCCGTCCGGACCTGGACGTATCCGGCATGGCCGGCGGCCGCGCCACGGTGCGGTGCAAACCTGTCCGGCCGGGGGGAAAGGGGCTTAAAGGCCGGCGGCATCGCCGCTAGGGACGATGCCGCCGGAATATGGGGGGCTCAATTATGAGGGCGTTTTAGCCCTAAACCTTGAAGCTGCCGGTCGAAGCCGAAAGCTGTTCGGCCGTGGCGGCGTTCTGCTGGGTGCTGCGGTCCATTTCGGTCACCGCGGCATTGATCTGGCGGATGCCGTTGGTCTGCTCCTGGGAAGCCGAAGCGATTTCATTCATGAAAGTGGCCACCTTGTTGGCGTTATCCACCATTTCGCCAAACGCCTTGGACGTATCGCCCACCAGGGCGCTGCCATCCTTGATCGTCTTGACCGTGCCATCGATAAGCCCGGCGGTCTCGTGGGCGGCCTCCGCCGCCCGCATGGCCAGATTGCGGACCTCGTCGGCCACCACCGAGAACCCGGCCCCGGCTTCCCCGGCCCGGGCAGCTTCCACGGCGGCATTCAAGGCCAGCAGGTTGGTCTGAAAGGCGATTTCATCGATGGTTTCCACGATATGGGCAATCTTGGTGCTCGAGGTGGTGATGTCCTGCATGGCGCTCGAAAGCCGGCCCATGGATTCACCTGCGCTCTGGGCCTGGTCGATGGCCGCGGTCATCAACTGGTCGGCCTGGGTGGCGTTGTCGCTGTTCTGGCTGGCCATGGCGGTCAGCTCTTCCAGAGAGGCGCTCGTTTCCTGGATGGCCGCAGCCTGCTGGGAAGCGGATGCCGCCACACTCTGTGAAGCGGCGGCGATTTCGCCGATCATCTCGCACAGGTTTTCGTTGACCATGTTCATGCGCGCACTCATATGGCTAATCTCGTCGCGTCCCCGGACCTCGATGTTATGGGTCAGATCCCCCTGGCGCATGCTGCCGGCAACGGCCAGTACCTCGCGGATGGGACGGTTGACCAGTTTATGGAACAGAAAATAGATCAAGACCGAGAGCATGACGGCGCCGGCGGTCCCGATCAGGATACTCTGGTTGCGCAGGCCGCGGGCGGCCAGCTGAGTGGCCTCGGTGGCGGTGCGCACATGGATGCCGCCCAGGGTTTTGCGTGACTGGCCGTGGCAGTGAAAACAACGCGATTCGTTGCGGATGGGGCGATAGATACTCAGGTAGGGTTTGTCCGCAACGGTTTCGGCGAAGGCCCTTTGGGGTTCCGATCCTTTGGCCAGCAGGGTATTGATAGCTTCGTGGGAGGCTTCCGAATGGGTGTAGGCCTTGATATTTTTCCCGACCCGTTCGGCTTCGGTGGCAAAGGCGATGTCACCGTTGAAATCGAAAATATGGACCTCCAGGCCGTCCGCCTTGGCGTTCAGACGCCTGAACTGGGCGCGGACCTCGTCGTTGTTGCCGATGGCCAGGGCATCGAACATGCCGCCCTCGATGGCCGTGGCCGTAAGGTTGGCATTCTGTTCGGTCTGCTGGGCCAGAATCCGGGACTGGGAATGAACATTGCTGAAAATGATCAGACCGAAAATCAACAGAACGATCGGCAGCAGGGCCAGCATGACCTTGGCCCAGAGATGATGGGTGATGGCAGAAAATAGCGTTTTCATTTCGTCCTCCGGTCCCGTCTAGTGCGCCCCGCCAAAGAGCAGGGGTTTGAACTTGAAATTGGCGACCCGTTCAGGGTTATGGCAGCGCTCGCAATCCGCGGGTGACAGCTCACCCACGATGTCTTCCGGATCGCCGGATTCGACGTGGTCGCTTCCGGGGCCGTGGCAGGACTCGCAACCCAGATTTTGCAGATGGGGCGTTTCGGCGGGGGAGGTGAACCCGCCGGGCTTGCCGAATCCGGTGGCGTGGCATTGGAGGCATTCCAGGTATTCGGCTTCGGTGAGGCCCTTGCGCATCACCTTTACGCTTTCGTAAGAATGGGCCTTCTTGGAGTGGGCGTTGTAGCTTTCATACTGATCCTCGTGGCATTCCTGGCACGATTCGGAACCCACATAAGTTAGGTCTTCGGCGGTCGCCGCCGGCAGTTTGACACCCGTAACGGCAAGGGCCGGCAGGATGAACACCATCGCCAGGATCCAGGCCCGGCAATTGCGCTGTGCAATCATCTTTTCCCTCCAGAATGTTGGTGCAGTCGTTTTGAGGTTCGAACGATTCCGGATCCAGCGGGGCCTGCAGGCGTCCGGCCCTCCCCAGCCATTGGCCTCCCGTCACCCGGGCGCGTGCATGGGACGAACAAGGTGTCGATCCGTGCACGGTCTTACTTATAGGGCCTTATCGGCGATTTTAAGCTATACTTTAATTTTAAGGCAAAAATTAAAAATTCCGGTGGGTCGGGTACATCCGGGGTGGGGATCCATGAATGGGGTTTCAGGTGCCGGCTTCGGGCCTGCGGGGAGGGCCATCCTGCGCATGCCCGCAAGATAGGGGCCGCCGGCTTCACACGCGGGGCATCGCCGGGCAGGAGGCGATTGCGTTTCAGTCGAGGACGTGCCGGTCGAGGACGAAGCAGGTAAAGTCGCCCTTGAAAACAGCCTCGCCCCCTTCCCGGGAAACGGTCACGGTTACACGGTGTTTTTTGCCCTCGGCGGCATCGACCTGGGCTTCGGCCACGATTTTTTCGCCGGTGCGCACCGGTTTGAGAAACCGTGCTTCGGCGGCCCCGAGAACGACATGGGGATCGTTGACGGCCAGCATGGCGGCATAATCGGCCATGCCGAAGATAAAGCCGCCGTGAACGAGGCCTCTGTCGTCGGCGGCCATCCGCGTGGTTGCGGTCATGTGCACCCGGCAGTAATGCGGGCGCAGTTCGGCCGGCTGTCCGCAGAGTTCGGCATCGATGGCCAGATGGGTCTGTGCGTCCATTTTCTCCTCCCGTCCAATTCGCAGCGCGCTGTCAGATGGACTCTTCTTTGAAGCGTTCGGGAACCGCCCCGCAAACCGGGCATCTGTCGGGAATTTCCTCGGCCGCGACATAGCCGCAAACCTGGCAGACAAAATAGGGGCCCCCGGTTTCATCGGCTGCCAGTGCGGTCAGTTGCGCCACGTGGTTGGCGTTGACCTGTTCAAACTGATCCAGGGCCGCCTCGGCGGACTTGTCGCCGGTCTGCCGGGCAAGCGCGCGCGCCTGCGGATAAACCTCCCCGGCCAGGATCTCTTTTTCTTTTCGCAGGGCGCTCAGATGGTCTTCCAGGGCGCTGATTTTGCCGCGCAGGTAGGTCAGGGCGCGCCGCGCGCTGATCTCCTCGCCCCGCGCCAGGGCAGCCAGCAGCCGAGCCTGTTGGTTGCGGCCCTCGCGCTTGACCTTGGTGACATAGAGACGGTTGCGGGCGGCCGAGGCCGATTCCGTAGCAAAGGAAAGCCGCATGCTGGTTTCCAGATCGGATGCCATGGCATCTCCTCCTGATGGGGCTGCTGCCGGTGTATGGGTTTCCGGGGACGTGGAAGACGGTCGGGTTGGATATTCGTAACCCGATTGGCAGAGGATGTAAATGCCTTTCGGGATTCTCTCGGATCAGGGGGTCGGCCGACGCAGGGCGCTGAGGGCGCGCTTGTCCATTACCCGGCGCCACAGCGGCGGCACCATGGCCAGAACGATCATGCCGGCGTAGCCTGTGGGCAACTGGGGGCTTTCGCTATGGTGGCGCAGCACTTGATAACGATTGGCGGGACGGTAGTGATGATCGGAATGGCGCTGAAGGTTGAACAGAAAACGGTTGGTCAGCCAGTGGCTTGAATTCCAGGAGTGCCAGACGCGAACCGGTTCATGCTGATCGCCCCTGCGGCGCCGCAGCAGGCCGTAGTGTTCGACATAATTGACCACTTCCAGCAGCACGACGGCCACGAGGCTCTGCAGCAGCCAGTAGGGCAGGGCCCGCCAGCCGAATAGGAACACGAGACCCAGCACCCCGGCCGTTTCCAGCAGCAGGTATTGCAGCAAGCGGTTGCGGATGGAAAGGGAGGGCTGTCCCTTGCGTTTCAGGCGTGCGGCTTCGATGGCCCAGGCGCTGCGGAAGCCGCCCCCGATGCTTCGCGGCAGAAAACGATAGACCGATTCGCCCAGGCGGGCGGTAGCCGGATCCCGGGGCGTGGCCACATGGCGGTGGTGGCCGGCAACGTGCTCCACGGCCCAGTGCATATAGCCGACAGTCAGCAGCATGACCCGGGACAGGAAGATTTCCAGACCGGAATCGATGCGGTGCTGAAGCTCGTGGGAGACATTGATACCCATGATACCGGAACTCACGCCTACCGCCACCGTAAGCCCCAGGGCTTCGATGAACCCGTTCCCCGACCCGCCCACTACCCAGGCACCCCAGAGCACCAGCGCCAGTTGGCAGGGCACGCACAGCCAGGTGAGCACACGGTAGATCGGTATCGTGGCGCGCGTTTGGGCCTCTTCGGGGGAAAGGTTGGTCGTGTCAGTACCCACAAGCGCGTCCAGGAGCGGGACCAGACCGAAGACCAGGAAAGGGGTCAGCAGGTTGCCCCAGCCACCCAGCCGATAGCCGATCAGGACGCTCAGCGGGATGGTGAAGACGAGGGCAAAGGCGAGGGCATCCCGGCGTTGATTGTGGGGCGCGGGTTGATGGGCTTCCATGGGTGGCCTCCTGTCGCCGATAGGGTGGTTGCCGTCGCCGCGGCGGGGAGGGCCGCCAGGGCGAATGAGAGCGCCCTGACCAGACGGCGCATACAATTTGATCGACCAAGCGTTTCACGGAGGTCACGGTCGATCTCCAGCTGAACCCCCTTACCGCGGCGGCCGCGGTTGCAAAGGTTGGCTGGATGGCGGCCGGCGAGCGCCCTGCCGCCGTAGCGGCGGGCCCTGAATCCCGCCTGCTGCAGACAGCGCTTAAAGATGCGGCCCCCCTCTCGATCGCGGCCCCCGATGCGAATGGTGCCCTTCGTCTGCGCGCAGCCGTGAATGGTAAGAACCCATACGGCCCGGCGTGTCATGCGCCGGGCCAACGGCTCGTCGAACCGGTGGCTGGTAATATGCAAGTCCCTGTTGCCGCGGGGCTTCAGGCCGAGAAAACTGTATAAAGCGTGCCGCCTGCCGGCCAGGATCGCGGCCAGAATGTCCGTTCCCGGCTCGATGCCGCCCCCGTGCGGGGCCATGACGAGCAGGCCGGTGCGCCCCAGGCGGGACCGTACCCGGTAGTCGCGCATCGGTTGTTCGTGGCGCGCAAGTTCACGAAAAGAGCGATAGGGCATAAGTCATGACGGGGTGCAACGCCACCGGTGTCTGACGGTTCAGGTTTACCCGCGCAAGTGGGCCGTCAGCTGCGTCAGGATCCTGTCGAGCACGTCGTAATTGGGACCATACCATTTGTCCGTGCTTTGCATGGCATCGGGCGTCTGGACATAGGGCCCCGGAGACAGGTCGTCCTGGCCGTTTTCGATCAGCGCCTGCAGGCTTTGCGGTGTTGTTTCGAGGTGGAATTGCAGCCCCACGACCCGGTCGCCGATGGCATAGCCCTGTTGCCGGCAGGCGGCGCTGCGGGCCAGCGGCAAGGCCCCCGCCGGAAGGTTAAACGTATCCCCGTGCCAGTGAAAGACCTTGATTCGGGGAGGTAGACATTTGCCAATGGGATGATCGGCGGCGATCCGGGTTCGCTGGATGTCGAACCATCCGATTTCACGTTGATCATTGGGATAAACCTTGGCCCCCAGCGCATCGGCAATAAGTTGGGCCCCCAGGCATATGCCCAGAATTGCCTTCTGGGCCGCAACGGCATCGCGGATGAAACGCTTTTCGCGTAACAGCCAGGGATAGCGGTCGGTCTCATGGGTGCTCATGGGCCCGCCCATGATCACCAGAACATCGAAGGCCTCCAATGCGGGCAGCGGCTGGTTTTCATAAAACCGCGTGGCCGTCACGGCGGCGCCGGCCGCTTCGGACCATGGGCCGATCCGGCCCAGACCTTCGAATGCGACGTGCTGCAGATAATGGAGCCGTAAAGTCATAGGCGTGATGCTCCTAGAGTGTGTTCTTGAAGGGGTTGAATCTTCCCTTCCGAAGAAGACTAAAAGCGTATTCGCTTTGACCTAAACCTTCCCCCTCCGGGTGTTTACCTGAGGCCTCCCGCTCTGCGGGCGGCGCTTCGCTTTGGTGGGGCCAATGCAATACAATGATCGCACCCGCGGCCGGGAGGTCAGGCGGTTTCGGTCGCCGCCCTGATCCCGAAGAGCAGAAAGACCAGGGCCACGACAAAGCTGCCGGTATCCCAAAAAGGCAGATCAAGTTTAAGGAGCATCAGCAGGGTATCCACCAGGATGACCGGTGTCATGGCCATTACGGCCACAGCCACAGTTGCGCCGAAGGGCAAGGGCCGCCTGAGAAGCATGGCCACCGCCATGCCGATGCCGCCGTAGATCAGCACCTGGACGGTGCGCAGACAATAGCTGAAAACGAGCATCAGCGGGTAGAGGACGACCGGTGCCCAGCGCAGCGAGGTTTGCAGCCACTGGTCGATATCATCCCGGGTCAGGTCCAGTTTTTCGATTGGGCGCAGGTCGATGACCCGACTGCTGCCGGAACCGATGCGCGCCGTCAGGCGGGACTGGGTCAACAGCAGCATGGCCTCGGTCTGGCGCAAAGATGTGATCTGGCCGGTGGTGTCGATAACGGCAAAAATGCGCCGGCTGTCGCCCCCGTAAATCTGATAGGGCTGCTCAACCGTCACCGTGACCTTGCCGTCCTCGATGGTGATCGGTGGTATTTGTGCCAGGATGGCCGGCGCCTGATCGTTCACAAAGGTGGCGGCCAGGGCCTGGAAATGGAGCATGAAGGCCACGCCTGTCAGGGCGAGCAGAATTAGCAGGTGGCCAAAGGCCAGTCCGCGCCAGTGGCGGGCCACGTCGCGGTAGAAGGGCTTGTGGAAAAAGGCCAACACATAGGGATGCTGCAAACCGTAGCGGCGCTTTGCCATTGGCGCGTCGGCGGCGGCATCATCCTCTGACGCGCCGGTCTTGCGGTGGGTGGGGTCTTCTTCGGGCTCAGGCGCCCGAGCGGGTTCGGGCTGAAGTTCGATTCGGCAGAGCGCACCGGTGTTTTGAAAAGCAGCCTGGTCCTGACGGGCCGTTTCGATGTCGAGGCCATCTTTCAGCACAACGGGCGCGCGCTCGAAAAGGGATTCGACCTCAGAAACCGGGACACCGAAAAGGGATGCCAGGTTCAGCCTTACCGTTGCCGGGTCCTGTCCCTCCTGGATTTCGCCCTCGAAAATAAGCTCGTATGCGCGCATGCCGATCTCGTTATGGAATCAAGCGACCGTCCCTGCCGCCGGCGGTTGCCGGCGGGTTCGCAGGTCAAAGCAGAAGGGACCTATATCAGTAAGGTGCGAGGTGTGCAAGCACACGCCCGGGGACGGGCGAAAATTCAGACGCCCCGGGCGGTTGCCAGTAAAACTGAAAGGCGGCGGTGCCTTTGCGCTGGAAATAGCGGATGCGCAGCGAATACCAGGCCGGCGTCTGGACCACGAATTCGGCCGGCGGGGTCAATTGATCGCCGGAGGGATGCCAGGCCGGATCTTCCAGCAGCACGCGGCCGTCGAGCGAGAGCCGAAAGCCATCGTTGCTGTTGACCTGGAATTGATAGCGGCCGGGCTTGTCCAGAAGGATGAAGCCGCTCATTTCCATACCGATACCGCGGTTGGTGCCGCTTTTGAATACCTCTCCACGGCCGAAACGCCGGTTCAGATTGGTGACCGGGGGGCCGGCCACGCCTTTGGCAAGGGCCTCTTCACCCTGGGGCAGCATGTCGACGTGCCGGACGAAGCGTTTGGGAAAATAGAGCACCGCCAGACCGGGCTTCATCTCATCGGCCATTTCGGGCATGGGCGCTGCCGCCGGCCGGGCAAAACCGCCATCGCGCACACTGGCGCAGCCCGCCAGCAGCGTTGCCGAAAGGAGAAGAATAATTGCCGCCGTCTGCAGCCGCTTCGTGCTCATGTGTCCATCCTTGTAAATTTTCATGGGAGGTCGGTCGCCGGCGTCATCCGCACCCTGTGGTTGACGTCGGCGGGGCGCAGGGTGGATGCCGATCAATGCGGGAACTTGATAGATACCTTCTCGTAGCCTTTTTTTGATTTGAGCTTGACCTCCAAATCGATACTGCTGTCCCGCATGCCGAGCGCCAGGCGCGTTTTGCCCTTTTCCGTATCGATGTGGGTGATTTCCCGGATGGCGGCCAGAATTTTATCGCCGACGTTCGGACCGGGTGAAGGCAAATCGGCGGTGCGGTATTCGGCGGTCACCCGAATGTTGCCGTCGTCGGCCTTGCTCAGCGTTATTTTGCTGGCATTGCTGTTCACACCGTGAAGCGCCGCCAGGGCCAGCCACTTGAGACCGATTTCTTCTTCATCGGCTGCGGCCGGTATCTGTGACATCTCCCTGAGCGGGTCCGTCGTGGCAAAGCAGTCACACAGTTCCTGTACTTTCAAGTGTAGATTACGTTCGTCTTTCATGATCAAGGCTCTCCCTCGTCGATGGTTGTAATTGTTTAAAACCCTGTCATGCTAGGATGCTGGAACATTAAGGATCGTTTGTTAAAAAGCAAGAACGTCTCCGCCCTCGTTGCCCCTGCGGTGACGCGGTTATTCTCCGCAGGATTCGGCGGCGGGATCAAAGACCGGGCGGCGATCCTGGACGAAACGCTGCATGAAGCGGCGATAGCGGCGGCGCAGAAAGTCGCGCCGGTTCCACAGGACGGGGGCCAGGCGCCTCTGCCGGGCCGGGCGGACCACATAGGTCCAGACGCCCCGGCGGCGGCCGTCGCCGAGGCGTACCGTCAGTCGCCGCCGCTGGTAGAGGGCGCCTTCGAATCGGTCGAGGATTTCCAGTTCGGTGGGGCTCAGGTCGAAGTACACCTGACCGCGGGTGACGCGTAAAGGGTCTGGCCGCAGTCCGGGATATTCCGCCCGGCGAACCTGAAAGGCGCCGTATCCGGCAAGTTCGGCCCGGCGGCCTTTGAAACGCCGTCCGACCACCGCATGCATCACAGCGGGAATTTGCAGGGTGCCGTAGCAGAAAAGATCGTGACGCAAACGATGCCGGCCTTTCAAGGCGTCAGGATTGAAGGTTGGCTTGCAGCAAACGCAGCTTGTCGTCGAGATACAACTCCGCCTGCCGGACGATCTCGGTGCTGTCCGTGCGGGTTTCAAGCTCCTTGAGGATCGCATGGTAGCGCTCGATGGCCTGCCCCTCGGCGGCAGTGGGAATGTCCGGGCGGGGATGGCGGTGGTCGTTGAAAAAGTAATTGACGAGTCGCAGCGGTCCCGGTCGACGGAACGGCCAGGAGACGCGCAGCAGAAAGAGGTTGTAGAGCGCCTCCCGGGCGCCGGCGTTGTGGATGAAATCGTCCATGAAAACCTGGCGGTTGAGGCGATGTTCGATTTCTTCGAAAACGGCCAGCAGCAGGCGATGTTCGGTTACCAGAAGCCCGTAGAGGTACCAATCGGTGATCACGGTCCGGACGATCTGTTTGCACCGTGTGGGCAGCAGCCGTGTGGCCGGGCAGAAGTAAATGTGGCAGGCCATGCCGCCATAGTGGCTCAGGCTGCGAAAATCCATGCCCCGGTTCAGGGGCTCCAGGGGATGCAGCATGCAGCCCACAGTTTCTTTGGACGGACCGACAAACCCCAGAAAGGGACAGTGGTGGAAATCCGGCATGGGACGGTTCTGGTTCTCGAGCGTTTCGATTTCGCGCCGAAACGCCATGATACCGTCGATGGTGCGTGTCACACGGCCGAAGCGGCGGGTGCGATCGCCCAGCAGGCGCTCGAGCGTTCGCCGGGAAACATCGGCCACATTGTAAAGTCCGCAGCAGGCACCGCATGAGAGCGACGCGCCGACCTGACAGAGGTAATCATCGCCCAGATGCGGTTCGCGCCGTGGCGAAATCGGTCGGCCGTTGAGGATGTTTCTGTCTGTGGTGTCGATGTGTTCCATGGTTGCGGTGCGCTCGGGCACTGGAATTCCCTCTGTTCTGTTCACCCCTGGCACGCATCCAGCGGTGCGGACCGGTCCTGCCTGCAAATCGTTGTGCCGGCCAGGTGGCCCCGTCGTTGACAAGGCTACACCTCCCCCCGGACCGAAAACGTCTTGTGCCCTTTCATCCGGTTTGCGCTCGTCCAGGATGGATACCAGCTTTACCTTTTAAAAAACGAAAACACCCGGAAGTCAACTCACCAGGGCCACGGCTTCGATTTCGATCTGGACGTCTTTGGGCAGCCGGGCCACTTCCACGCAGGCGCGGGCGGGCGGATCTGTCTGGAAATACTCGGCGTAGATTGCGTTGATCGTGCCGAATTGATTCATATCGGCAATGAACAGCGTTGCCTTGACCACCTTTTCCAGTGAACTGCCGGCCGCTTCCAAAATGGCCTTGAGATTGTTCAGAACCTGGCGTGTTTCCGCCTCGACGCCGCCCTGAACGAGTTCTCCGCTGACCGGGTCGATGGGAATCTGGCCGGATACGAACAACATTCCGCCGACCTGGACGGCCTGCGAATAGGGGCCAATAGCGGAAGGTGCCTCGGTGGTGCTGATGATCTGGCGTTCCATGCAACACTCCTTTCCTGAACGGCGGTTCGATTTTAGTTCGGGTCTAAGCCCCCCACCTCCGGTGGAGGATTCGAAGCGGTTCTACCGATCCGGTGTTCGTTACGGTTACTTTTCTCGGACGCCTATGAAAAGTAACCAAAAGAAGGCGCCTCTGTCCCCGATGCTTGGCGCGGTTCAAAGGGGGGGCTCGAGCAGAGCGCCTGAAAGCGTTTCCAAGTGCCCTTACGGGAGGCTACCTGATGCCTCCCCCTGCGCGGGAGGCGATTCACGTTGCGGCCGACCGCATCCTGCCACCGGGTCTGGTATACGGCGGCGGGGCGGCGCCCCCGCGAAGCCTCGCTGTCGTGCTCGATTCAAAGCCGGCCTTACCATACCACAGATTGGATTGAAGGGAATCGTTGTCGTCAACGCGGTGCTTAGGTCAGGATAGGGGTTATCTTTTCATTGTCGAGAAGATCCTGTATGGTGGTCTCGTCGTAGACGCTGAAGATGGCTTGGCAAACGCGATCCCACATGGGTTTGAAGGCACAATTGTCATACAACGGGCATCCGTCCCGGGCGATGCATATATCGCAGCGATCCTGACTCTGGCGATCGTCGATGAACCGGAAGATGGTGCCCACGGTGACGCGCTCTGGCGGTATGAGGAGCGCATAGCCTCCGTGGCAGCCGCGCTTGGAAGCCACCAGCCCCGAGCCTTTGAGCTGGGCCATGATGACCTCCAAAAAGCGCAGCGGGATGGCCTGGTTTTCGGCAATATCCGCAAGCTTGGTCTGGCCTCCGTCGCGGTGCTTGGCCAGTTCGAAAACTGCCCGCAGGGCGTATTTGTGCCTCTGTGTGATCAGCATGCGTATACGGCTCCCCGTGATTATTACGGCCGGATACCTGCCGGGGGAATCCACTGCTACTGCGGGTTAGTTTAGAATAGCTGAATACCGAAGTCAAGTTATAGATATCGTTGCGTTTTTTAAATCGCATGATCGGCCGGTACCCACTGGATGCGAGGTCATGCGGTGTAAGCCTTCATTCGGCCGTCTTGGCACCCGATGCCGGCCGAAGGGCCAAGGCAAGGAAACGGATACCCATGAAACCGATGGTCGCCGTCGTGGGGCGCCCCAATGTGGGCAAATCCACCCTGTTCAACCAGGTTACCCGCAGCCGTGATGCGCTGGTGGACGACTTTCCCGGGGTCACCCGCGACCGGATCTGCGGTGACGCCCTCTGGAACGACATCCCCTTCACCCTGGTCGACACCGGCGGCTTCTCCGGCCAGCTCGACGACACCTTTGCCGATTCGATCCGCCACCAGGTTTTCGAAGCCCTGAGCGCCGCCGATGCCATCATTATGCTGATGGACGGCCGGCAGGGGCTCTCGCCCTATGACCGCGACATCGTCGACACATTGCGCGATCAGGCCAAACCGGTATTCTTTGCGGTCAACAAGATCGACGGCCCCGAACAGGAAGACCGCATGGCGGACTTCTTCACACTGGGTATCGATAAACTTTATCCCCTCTCGGCCGAACACCGCTTCGGGTTGAACGACCTGCTCGACGATGTCGTGGCAACCTTCAGGCGCCATACGGAGCCCGAACGGGACGAAATCAAACTGGCCGTGGTGGGCCGCCCGAACGTGGGCAAGTCTTCGCTGCTCAACCGCCTGGTTGGCGCCGAACGTCACCTGGTGAGTGCTATACCGGGAACCACCCGCGATGCGGTCGACTCGCTGATCAAACGCGACGGGCGCCACTACCGCCTGATCGACACCGCCGGCATCCGCCGCAAGGGCAGGGTCACACACAAACTGGAGAAATTCTCCGTTTTAAAGGCCCTGCGGAGCCTGGACCGCTGCGACGTGGCCCTGATCGTCATCGACGCGGCCGAAGGGATAACGGATCAGGACGTGAGTGTGGCCGGCTACGCCCACGAGCGCGGCTGCGGCTGTATTTTTCTTATAAACAAATGGGATCTGGTGGCCAAGGATCAGCACAGCGCACGGCGTTTCACGGACGCGCTTCGCACGGCGGCCAAATTTCTCAATTTCGCTCCGGTCCTGACCCTGTCGGCCCTCACCGGACAGCGTGTCCAGCGGATTTTCAAGTTGGTGGATAACGTGTATGCCCAATATGTCACCCGGGTGAACACCGGCCGCATCAACCGCATCCTGGAGCAGGCCCTGGCCGACAACGAGCCTTCCCTGCACCGCGGTCGACGCATCAAGTTCTTCTATGCCACCCAGGCTGCGAAGCGACCGCCGACCTTCATCATGTTCGTCAACTATCCGGAAGCGGTCCATTTCTCCTACCAACGTTTTCTGATCAACCGGCTGCGTGAGGGGACCGGTCTGCACGATACGCCGATTCGGCTGGTGCTGCGGCCGCGCAGCGGCCGCAAGGAGATCAGCCCACGCGCCAAACGTCGGGCGCGTAAAGGCCGTAAACGCAAACGATCGCGCTGAAGACTTGGCGCCAACCCCTTCGCGAGGTGTCAGCGGTGGATCTGTTCGAGCACAGCGCACGCCAGAAATTGGACAAACCCCTGGCCGACCGCATGCGACCGCAGCGGCTGGAAGACTTCGTGGGCCAGTCCCAGGCGGTGGGGGAGGGCTCTCTGATCCGGCAGGTGCTGGGAACCGACCGTCTCTTCTCGCTTATCCTGTGGGGGCCGCCGGGAACCGGCAAGACCACCCTGGCCCGACTGGTGGCGGGCGCCAAGCAGGCCCACTTTATCGAGTTTTCGGCGGTCTTGAGCGGCGTCAAGGATATTCGGCGGGTAATTGAAGAGGCACGCCAACAGCGTGATTTCCACCACCGCCGCACGATTTTGTTCGTGGACGAGATCCATCGCTTCAACAAGGCCCAGCAGGACGCTTTTCTACATCACGTCGAAAACGGACTGATTACCCTCATCGGGGCCACCACCGAGAATCCCTCCTTCGAAGTCATCCCGGCCCTGATGTCCCGCTGCCGGGTGGTGCTCCTCAAATCTCATACGGACGAGGATTTAAAAAACATTCTGTCCCAGGCCCTGACGGATCGCGAACGCGGACTGGGACGCCAGGGGCAGACGATAACGCCCGAGGCGCTTGATTTTCTGGTCCGGTCGGCCGACGGCGATGCCCGCCGGGCCCTGAACAGCCTGGAAGTGGCTGCCAGCCTGTGTGCCGCCGCCGGTCGTGAATCCAGCGGCCCCTGCGCGCCTATTGACCTCCCCATGCTCGAAGCCGCATTTCAGAAGAAGGCGCTGCGCTACGACAAATCCGGCGAGGAGCATTTCAACCTCATCTCGGCGCTGCACAAAAGCCTGCGCGGCAGCGACGCGGACGCCGCCCTCTACTGGCTGGCCCGCATGCTGGCGGCCGGGGAGGATCCGCTCTACATTGCGCGCCGCATGGTGCGTTTTGCCTGCGAGGATATCGGCCTGGCCGATCCGCAGGCCCTGACGACCGCCTTGAACGCCATGGAAGCTTTCCGTTTTCTCGGTCGCCCCGAAGGTGAACTGGCCCTGGCCCAGGCCGCACTCTATCTGGCCACGGCGCCCAAGAGCAACAGCATCTACCGGGCTTGGCGGACGGCGGCGCGATCGGCGGAAGACCACGGCAGCCTGCCCGTGCCCCTGCATATCCGCAACGCCCCCACCAGTTTGATGAAAAACCTGGGCTACGGACGCGGCTACCGCTACGCTCACGACTACAAGGATGCCTTTATCCCGCAGGATTATTTTCCGGATCAGCTCAAGGGGACGATCTTCTTCGAACCCAGCGATCGCGGCTATGAAAAGGAGATTAAGCGCCGCCTGGACCGCTGGCGGCCTTTGACGGGCAAGAAAGCCCCTCGCGAGCCTTGAGCCTGCGGGGTCGGCGCACACATGTCGCGGCTTGACAGCGAGCTTCCGGGACTCTTATTATTTAAATATATCTACAATCTTCCTCCCGCAGCGTGCACGCACACCCCAGCGCCCCCGTATAACCGTCAACGAAAGGGGTTACCATGCAAACGGCCGCCGACATCATGACCACCAATGTCATTTCGGTGAATCCGGAGACGGAAATCCTTCGGGCGGTGCAGCTTCTGCTCGAAAACAGGATCAACGGCTTGCCGGTGATCGATGATCAGGGCCGTCTGGTTGGCATTGTCTGTCAGAGCGACCTTATTGTTCAGCAGAAGCGGGTCCGCGTGCCTTCGTTGTTCACTCTTCTCGATGGCTATATAAGCCTCTCCTCGGCCCGGCATTTTGAACGTGAAGTCGAAAAGATCGCGGCCTCCCAGGTACGGCAGGCCATGACACCCAACCCGGCCAGCATTGCGCCCGAAACACCCGTCGAGGAGGTGGCGACCCTCATGGTGGAAAAAAATTATCATACCCTGCCGGTGGTCTCCGACGGCCGCCTGGTGGGCATCGTCGGCAAGGAAGACATGCTGCGGACCATCATGCAGGAGAAATGAGGGCAACCTGCAGAGCATCGAGGCGGACCACAGAGATACAGGCCGGGCCCGGAAAACCCCGATAGGGGCCGCCTGCGGTTGACCGCGCATCGGGGATCTTGGGATTATTTGCCATCACATCATCGGAGGCCGACTGTCTCCGCTTAAAAAAATGCGGCCTACGACATGCGGCCCTCTGCAGTCTATCAAGGAGGCCATATGGCGATAAGGACGATTGCCTGCTGCACCGATTTTTCGGACAATGCCCATCGGGCCGTAACCCAGGCCATCGACATGGCGGCCCGCTGCAACGCCAAACTCTTCCTCCTGCATGTGCTGCCCCCGCTGATCAATCCGGTGTTGCTGGACAGCGGCTGGATTCCCCCGGAGATGCCGCGGGATGCCGTGATTCTCAAAATCGAGGAGCAGATGCAGGAGCGCTATGGCGGCCAGGTGCCCCATGAGGTCGACTACGAGCTGGTGGTCCGGGACGGCCACGTTTCCTCCGAGATCCTTGAATTCATCCAGACGGAGTCGATTGACCTGGTGGTCACCGGGGCCTATGGCCTTTCGGGGATGGGCTTGGTGCTCTTCGGCAGTGTGGCCAAGCGCGTGGCCCAGAAAGCCGCTTGCTCGGTCATGATTGTCAGGGATAACGCGCCAACACATTAGTCGTGCTCCGGCGGCGGGGTCAGACTGGCACCTGTAACTCGAAGGTGCGGGTCTGCGCGCTAGCATCGGGTCCGAAAGTGCGTTCGATGAAGCGGGTGCGGCCGTCAGCGGCCATCAGCAGAACAGTTGACGAGCGTGTTCCGTAGGTGGGGCTTTGAATAAAGGCCGGGGCCAGCATGCGTTCCCAGGCGAGACCGATTCCGGTTGTGGGCAGATCTTCATCCGGCGGTTGGTACCGGTCCTGAAGAAACGCCATCAATTCTTCAGGCTCCGGGGGGTGTTCCCGGCCCACAAGGGCGGCCATGGCCTGCCGGGCCCTTTCGACCTTGGGCCAGGGGGTGCCCAGCAGGTGGTTGCTGAGACCATGGATGCCTGCCTGGACCGGACAGGGGGCGTTGCCGCGGTTGCCGTAATAGTAGAGGGCACCCAACCGGCCGGCGATGAGGTTGAAACCGTTGTAGCGCTGACCGTCGCGCTGCAACGCGGCAAGATAGCGATCGGCTTTCACATGGCCGCCGATGAAGTCACTCACCAGATGCCCGCGGGTGGGCGCCTCCGAACGGAAGCGGTCGGGTTCTCTGAAATTCGTGATCGCGGCCAGACGCCCGTTGCGGTGCAGCCCCATCCAGGTACCGCCGCCGCGCAGGTCGCGGCCGGCTAAAATGTCTTTCTGCTCCAGCCAGAAGTCCAGCGGGAGTGTCGGCCGTTCATAAAATTCATCGCGATTGGCCGCTATGATCAATGGATAGTCAGCCCGGCACTGGTGGGCCAGAATCAGAAGACACATCGGCGTTTACCTCGGTTCGGGTGGCCCGGTGGCCTCAAGACCGACCGATTGCGGTGACAGGGCACGTGGTCCATCGCACCGCGCGTTTGGCACCATTTGCCGATGGACACCGCATCGGAAGGGTGTTACTTTGACGTTCCGGTAAGAAGTTCGATGCCGGCCCTACGCGCCTCGATTATCGTGGCGGCGTATATCATTTGCACCTCATCCCTCGGGTTCGTAAGTCGTATCTCGAGCTATATACATTCATCTCGCTTGAACGCCATTTAGAAAATTTCTAATGCATGCCGGTTGAAGTTGCAACCAGGGAGGAAACAACATGAACGAAGTCGTGATTGTCAGCGGGGCCAGGACGGCCGTAGGGGCTTTTGGGGGAACACTCAAAGATGTGCCGGTCGTCGATCTGGGCGCCGCGGTCATCAAGGATATTTTCAAACGCCGCAAGCTCAAGCCGGTGGCCAGTGAAATGATGCAGGCCGTGGCCCCCGAGACCTTGAAGGACCAGGGCGCCATCGATCTGGAGAAAGAATTTCAGGATTGGGATGGCGATGCCGCCCCGATCAGCGTGGACGAAGTCATCATGGGCAATGTGCTCCAGACGGCCCAGGGTCAGAATCCGGCCCGGCAGGCCATGATCCGGGCGGGTGTGCCCAAGGAGACACCGGCCTTCACGATCAACAAAGTCTGCGGCTCGGGTCTCAAGGCCATCGCCCTGGGGGCCGCCAGCATCGCCGCCGGTCAGGCCGAGGTGATTGTGGCCGGGGGCATGGAAAACATGAGCCAGGTGCCCATGGCCCTGCCCAAGGCGCGCTGGGGGTATCGCATGGAAGTGACGGGCACGGGCGCGATCCATGACCTCATGGTGCTCGACGGCCTTTTCGAGATATTTTACGGTTATCATATGGGGCAGACGGCCGAGAATATTGCCGCCCTTTACGGGATCGGCCGGACGGAGCAGGACGAACTGGGTGTGCTCAGCCATTCCCGGGCATTCGGGGCCGTCCGGGAGGGGCTTTTCAAAGAGGAGATCGTGCCGATCGTGCGCCAGACCCGCAAGGGCGAGGTTATCGTCGATACGGATGAGCGCCCCATGGAAACGGATGTAGAAAAGATGGGCCGTTTGCGGCCGGTTTTCAAAAAGGACGGCACCGTTACGGCCGGCAATGCCTCGGGCCTCAATGATGCCGCGGCCGCCGTCCTGCTGATGACCCCTGAAAAAGCAAACGCCCTTGGGCTTGAGGTCATGGCCCGCATCAAGACCTACGCTGCGGCCGGCCTGGATCCGGCCTATATGGGACTCGGACCGGTGCCGGCCGTGCGCAAGGCGCTCAAGACCGCTGGCATGGCGATCGGGGATGTCGACACGATTGAACTCAACGAAGCCTTCGCTGTTCAGGCCATTGCCTGCTGCCGTGAATTGGGCCTCGCCGCCGACCGGCCCAATGAACTCGGCAGCGGCATATCGATCGGCCATCCCATCGGCTGCACCGGTGCCCGCCAGATGGTGACGGCGATTCACCAGATGCGCCGTAAAGATTATGCCACCGGGCTGATTTCCATGTGCATCGGCGGCGGCATGGGTATGGCCATGCTCGTCGAGCAGGTCTAAACGACCCGTTGGCGACATTATGGTCTTGGTGGATCGGCGTGCGCACCGCGCTGACCTAGCCCGGGCAGTGACGGCTCTTCCGATGGGTTGGGCCGTTAAGCCCGGGAGCGTTTGATGAACCCATGGCCACGATCCGTCATTGGCGACAGGCGCCTACGACGACGAGCTACGCCGTTCGCACAGAAACACAGTCTGATGCGGCCATCCGCCCCGCAATTCTAATGATCGACGCCTGAATATGCTTATATCCTTGATGGCTGACATTGGTCGACATGAGCAAAGCGCCATTCACAGAGGGCGCGTTCTATCCGCCCTCTGGCGGTTTGCGGGTCCCGAACGGATCGATCATTTCCTGATCCTGACCCTTTTGGTATTCGGTCTGAGTACCATACCGGCGCGCGCACTGGTGGAAACACACCCGCTGGCGCCACCCGATCTCGGCAGCCCGCGCAGCACGCTGGCTTATTTCACGCAACATATGAATCAGGCCTACCAGATCCAGCTCAGCGCTGGATTCGAGAGCCCGGAGGCCAGGGCACATATACAAAAGGCCGTCCGGGCCCTGGATCTAAGCGACGTGGCCCCGGCCGATCGCCAGGATGTCGGTTTCGAAACGGCCCTGCTCCTGAAGGAGATCCTGGACCGCCTCGATCTGCCCTCCGAAAACGAAATTCCCGACGCGGCCTTGATGAATCTGGGGAAAATGACGCAATGGACCATCCCGCACACCGAGATCACCATGGCCGGCGCAACCGAAGGCCCCCGTATGGGCCAATTTCTCTTCAATCGCCAGACCGTTGATCGCATTCGTGTTTTTTTCGACCGTATCCGTGAGTTGCCCTACAAGGAGGGCGCGGCCGTCGGCATCTACGAAGACTATATTTTCAGCCCCGGTCCACTGATCCCCAATCGCCTGATCCAGGCTCTGCCCCAATGGGCCCATGTGGGCTATTTAGAGCAAGCCGTCTGGCAGTGGTTTGGCGCCTTTCTGCTTCTGGTTATCGGTTCCGCGACCGTCATCATGGTCTTTCAATGGTCGCGCGGCGGTGCGGACGGCGCTGCGCAGCCTGCCCAAACAGTCCATTGGCGACGATTCGCTCCTCCTGTAACGCTTCTGATCGTCTCCGGCATTCTGCGCTATCTGGTGGACGAACAGATCAATTTCACCGGCGCGGTCTTGGAATATCATACGCGGACCTTACGCCTCGTGCTCTTTCTCAGCGGCGCCTGGTTCATCCTGGTGGCCGGACGGGTCGTCACCGAACTGATCGTGAACTCCCCCCGGCTCAGGCCTAAACACATCGATCCCAACCTGACGCGCCTCATTTGCAAGCTGTTGACCTGGGTGCTGCTGATTTTCCTGATCTGGAATGTGTCGGAATACCTGGGGCTCTCCTTTACGGCTGTCTTCGCCTCGGCCGGTATCGCCGGTATCGCCCTGGCACTGGCCGCCCGCGAAACCCTGGCCAATTTTTTCGGCGGAATCAGCATCCTCATGGACCGGCCTTTCAAGACCGGCGATTTCATCCTGCTCGAATCCGGCGAGCGCGGCATGGTGGTG
Organism: Desulfobacterales bacterium; assembly: GCA_030066135.1. Classification (GTDB taxonomy): domain Bacteria; phylum Desulfobacterota; class Desulfobacteria; order Desulfobacterales; family UBA5852; genus JABZFP01. Next base: position 38,812 of record JASJCD010000002.1, read on the forward strand.
AACGTGGGCATGCGCAGCACGCGCCTGCTGACCCGCGACGATATCCAGATCGCCATTCCCAACTCCATTATCACCAATACCAAGGTCATCAACGAAAGTGCGCCCCAGCCGCGGTTTCGCATACGGATACAAGTGGGTGTGGCGTACGATTCTGATATTGACCACGTGGAGAAGGTCTTGCTGGCCATAGCGGGGGCCAACAAGCTGGTCTCCCCCACCCCGACGCCGCGGGTACGATTCCGGTCCTTCGGTGATTCGGCCCTGGACTTCGAGCTGCTCTGCTGGGCCCGCAGGCCCCACGACAAAGGCCGGCTGATCCACGAGCTCAACCAGGCGATCTTTAAGTCTTTCAAGGCCGAAGGCATCGAAATCCCCTTTCCCCAGCGTGATGTGCACCTGATCAAAGGCGACTGATCCCGGACAGAATCTTCCGGTCTGGCACGGTCTGCAAGGTGGCGCCCGACAAAGCCCTTGCAAAGGCGGATCGGTGTGTATACATTTTTAGTCGTTCCAGTGTCCTCCCTTCCCAATAACCTTACTAGCTGAACGATGCGCACCCATGTCATCACGGTACGGTGGCGGCTCAGCCGATGCCGGGCCACCGCCGGCCGGGTGATAAAGAACGGCAGCCCTGCGTTGGCAGCCACTCGATCGCTAAAAGGAGCGGACCGTGTTTAAAAATCCTCTGTTGCTCATCGCTTTGGCCCTGACCGGAATGGTCGCCGGCTGGGGCATCATCGACAATGCCGGGCTGGCTGCCTTTGCCAAAACCATGACCGGCGCCATGTTCACCAGCCGCGGCTGGTTCGTGATGCTTTCGGCAAGCCTGCTTTTGCTCCTGTGCATCTGGCTGGCATTTTCCCGCTACGGCCAAATCAAGCTCGGCCGCGACGACGACGAACCCGAGTTTTCCACGATAAGCTGGCTGACCATGCTATTTGCCGCCGGTATGGGGGTGGGGCTGCTTTTCTTTGGCACGGCCGAGCCCCTTTCCCACTTTAAAATCGTGCGCGATTATACCGATGTGTTCGATGCCGCCGAACACTCCCTGTTTGTCACTCATTTCCACTGGGGTCTGCATGCCTGGGCCATCTATGCCGTCACCGGCCTGGTGATCGCCTATTTCAGTTTTCGCAAGGGCCAGCCCACCCTGGTGAGCGCTCCGATGCAGACCGTTTTCGGCCGGCGTACCTGGACGAAGGGACTCGGCTGGTTCAGCGACCTTTTGGCCATCTATGCCATTGCCATCGGCATCGGCGGCTCCATCGCCATGGGCGTCTTCCAGATCCAGAGCGGGGTCGAGTCCCTTTTGGGCCTTGAGAACCCCGGTCTGTGGTTGGCACTGGTCATATTGGCGGTGCTGTGTATCGCTTACATCCTGCCGCTGACGGTGGATCTGAGTAAGGGCATGGCAACCCTCTCCAACACGGCCATGGCCATTGCCGCCGGCCTGATGGTCTTCGTGCTGCTGACCGGCCCGACCTTCTATCTCATGAACGGCATCACGGCATCCATCGGCACCTATTTCTCCCGGGTGGTGCCGCAGGGATTTCAGACCTACACCTTTTTCGACGAAAACGTGACCGCCTGGTTTCAGTCCTGGACCCTTACTTTCATGGTATGGTGGTTTGCCTGGTCGCCCTTTGTGGGGGTGTTCATCGCCCGCATCTCCAAAGGCCGCACCATCCGGGAATATCTTTTAGGGGTCGTGCTGGTGCCGACCTTTTTTTCGATATTCTGGTTCGGCGTCTTCGGCAGTGCCGGATTCTTCGGCGTGCTCGAGTTCGACAGCGGCATTCTGGACGTGGTCGAGACCAATATCAACGACACCACTTTTTTTGTGTTGCGGCATCTGCCCATGACGACCATCACTGTTTTCGCCACCGTGGTGGCCGCTTTCCTCTTTGTTGTCACGAGCGTGGTCAGCGCCGCCTTCGTGCTCTCCATGTTCTCGATCGGCGGCGACCTGAATCCCCCGACGAAGATGAAACTTGTCTGGGGCGTCATCCTGGGCGCCCTGGGATTGGTGATGATTCTGTCCAACAGCATCGACGCGGTCAAGAGCATCATCGGCCTGGCCGCCCTGCCCTTTATTTTCATCGTCCTTCTAATTACGGTTTGCCTGCTAAAGGCCCTTAAATCCGAGGAGACCCCATGACCATCGCAGATTTGGTCGATACCTATCTCAACGTCGGCGTGTTTGTCTTTATCGGCCTTCTGGTCTGGCTCTACTTCAAAAGTGACCCCGATGGCCGTTAGCAGCTACGGCCGCGGTCCCCAATGCCGGATGCGACTGCGGAACGCAATCACCTGATCACTCAGGCGCCTGTCCGATGTACACGCTGCCGATAAGGCCCAAGACAACGTGGTGTTATCCCATGCCACTTTTCCGAAACAGTGTCGCTGATTACGGCCTTCCCGAGGCTGGCCGATGCTGCGTTCCCCCCCATCCCTGCTTGAACACCTCGAATCAGTGCATACCCATTACAAATTAAAAAATATAGGTCGAACATGGATGAGTTAACGCAGCTAGAAGAAACCCAACGCGAGATGGCCAGACTCCGTCAGGAATTGCGCGCCTGTCGGGAGACCAGCGAGGCGCTGCGACAAAACGAAACCAAATACCGTCACCTGGTGGAGAAAGCCAACGAGGCCATCCTGGTGGCGCAGGACGGTTTTTTTCAATATGCCAACCCCAAGGCCGTAGAACTGTTCGGTCATCCACGGCAGGTGCTGACCACCCGGCCGCTGGCCTCCTTTGTTCACCCCGATGACCGCGAGATGGTGCAACAAAGACATGCCGGGCGCACCCGGGGTGAAAATCTGCCGGAGACCTACGCCTTCCGCATCGTCCTTCCCAACAGCGCAACCCGGTGGGTCGAATTGAGGGTCAAACGCTTCACCTGGCATGGCCAGCCGGCCGCGCTTTGTTTCATCGCTGACATCACCCCGCGGATCCAAGCCGAAAAAAAATACCAGCGCGCCCTGGCCAGTCGCTTTGAAGGGTTCCTGATGCTCAGTAAGGAAAGGATTATCACGGAGGTCAACCAAGCCCTGCTGAAGATTTCCGGGTTCCGTACGAAAGACTTCATCGGACATCCGATCGACCAGTTCTACGCACGCGGCTCGGTTGATTTCTATTCGGCCAGCCCCGACCACTTCAGCTTCGAAGCCCTGTTTCGCGCCCGGGATGGCCGGCAGATTCCCATGCTCTTCAGCCGCAGCACGTTAAAGGATGAAAATGATCAAGCGACAGGCTTCATGTATTTTCTGACCGATCTGACCGACCTGAAAACCGCCCAGGAAGCCCTGCAGCGGGCGGAGCAGCGCTACCGCAGCATGTATCAAAACGCGCTGCAGGGCATGTTCCAGAGCCACCTGGCGGGCCAACTGATCCGGGTCAATCCAGCCTTCGCCCGCATCCTCGGCTATGACTCCGTCGATGAGGTGCTTTCACTGCCCAGGGGAGCCAAAAGCTTTTACCGGCATGCCGAAGACCGATCCCGGATGATTCGGGCCGTTCTCAAAAAAGGGGCGGTCACCAATCACGAATTGGAGCTCAAACGCAAGGACGGGCGACCGGTATGGGTGCTGGCCAATATCCGCCATATACGCGATGACAACGGGAAGATCATTCTCGAAGGCATGCTGGTAGACAACACCCATAAAAAATCGATGGAAACGGCCCTCAAGCGTGACCGCCGCAAATTCCGCGAGCTGGCGATCCACAACAACCTGACCGGGCTCTACAATACGCGCTACCTCTACCGGAAGCTCGATCAGATTATCGCCGAAAGCCATAGGATCCGGAGGCCGTTTTCTCTGGTTTTTATGGATATGGACAATTTCAAACAGGTGGTCGACACCTATGGCCACCTGAATGGCAGCCAGGCCCTCAAAGAAGTGGCCGCCACCATCAAAAGCTGCCTTCAAAAACCCTGTTTCGGCGTGGCCTACGGGGGGGACGAATTTGTCATCGTTCTGCCCGGATACGATAAGTCACGGGCCCTGCGCAAGCTGGAGCAGATCCGCACCCGCATGGGCCAAACCCTTTATTTGACCCGGGCCGGTCTGCGGGTTCACCTGGGGGCCAGTTTCGGCGTGGCGACCTTTCCCGACGAGACGGATACCCGCGAGGGGCTTTTGGCGCTGGCCGACCAGGCCATGTTTCGGATCAAACAAACCGGCAAGGGGGCCATTGGCCAAGCCCCGCCCTGATTGGAAAGGAACCAGGGCCGGCCCGGCGGCAGTTGTTTTGCATTTTCGGCAGGCGTGGGCTATGATCCATGGCATTCGTCGATCGTTATGGCCCAACTAACGTCGATTGCCATTCGCCCATGCACCTGTTTTCAATCCTTCACGTCTTCGGCACCCTGTTTCTGGTTACGGGCATCTCTATGGTGCTGCCGATCGTCTGTGCGCTGATTTTCCCTGAAGGCGATTTTTTCGCTCTTTTCGTATCCGCCGTCCTGACCCTGATGTTGGGCGCTCCGCTGTGGTGGTTTTTCCGGCAGCACCACGAACTCGCCATCCGCGACGGCATCTTTATCGCCGTTTTCGGATGGGTGGCGGTTTCCGCCCTGAGCGCCCTGCCGTTCATGATTCATGGGGCCATCCCGTCGTTCACCGACGCCTTTTTCGAGATGATGTCCGGCTACACCACCAGCGGGGCCACCATCCTGACCGATATTGAAGTCGTGCCCCACGGTCTTCTGTTCTGGCGCAGCCAGACCCACCTGCTGGGGGGCATGGGCTTTTTGACCCTGACCGTCATTTTCCTGCCCCACGGCGTGGGCGGACAGCGCATCTTCCGGGCCGAATCTTCCCCCGGCCAGGTGATCACCAAGGAAAAATTCCACTCCCGCAACCGCGACACCATGGTCCGGCTGTGGATCATCTACATGGTCTTAAACGCCGCTGAGACGCTGCTTCTGTGCCTGGGGGGCATGCCCCTGTTCGACTCCCTCTGCCACTCCTTCGGCACCGTTTCCACCTCCGGCTATTCCCCCTGGAACGCCAGCATCGGGCACTATGACAACGCCTATTTCGACTGGGTCATCATTATATTCATGTTCCTGGGCGGCATGACCTTCGTTCTTTTCTACCAGATGATCAAAGGCGACTGGCGGGGGCTGCGGATTAACACCGAGTTTCGCTGGTACGTTAGTTTCCTGCTTTTCTTCTGCGGGATGGTGTCGTGGATATTGTGGCGGGAGAACACCTACAGCCTGATGGATGCCATCCGTTTCGGGACGTTTCAGGTCGTGAGCCTGCTGACCACCACCGGCTTCACCACGGCCGACTACGAGCAGTGGCCTCAGGCGGCCCAGATGTTCCTCTTTGCCGTATGCTTCATCGGGGCCTGTGCGGGCTCCACCACCAGCGGCATCAAGATCGTCCATTACGTGGTGCTGTGCAAGTTCATGGCGGCCGCCGTCAAGAAAATCTTTCTGCAGCCCATGAGCGTCATCTCGGTGCGCCTGAACCAGCGCCCGGTAGACGATTCCATCATCCAGCTTTCGGT